>JAHHIA010000026.1 GCA_019359045.1 Scytolyngbya sp. HA4215-MV1 | reverse complement strand
GAGTGAGGCAGGATTTAATCATTTGTTGCACTTGCGTCTAGCCTGGGTCAATGAGCGGTTTGATCCCTTGTTCGCAGAACACCCCTTAACCCTCCATCTCTACTCCCCCAACCGTTAGGTGCGCCCGTGTTGGATGGTAGCCCGAATCAGTTGGTAGTGGCGTACCGGGAGGGCGATCGCTAGGATCAAGTTACGTGTTACCGTTCCCCACCCTCTACTGATTTCTAAACGATGCCGCAGCCCTGCGAACTCTGCCATCGAGAGATGTCCGCTCTCACCGAACACCATCTGATTCCGCGTCAAAAGACGAAACGTAAGGGACTCGATCCCAGTCCTACGATTCAAATTTGTTTTGCCTGTCACCGACAAATCCACACGCTCTACGACAACTCCCATTTGGCACTACATCTGAATACTCTAGAGAAGCTAAAGCAAGATCCACAGCTACAAAAATTTATTGCCTGGGTTCACAAGCAAGACCCAAATAAGCGAGTAAAAATGGATCGAAAGCGCTGAATCTGGGTTGAAGCAGGTACAATCAGTTCCAAATTGGCAATCTGTCGTGGGTGAATTGAAGTTGTGAGTCTTGCTGCTTCAATTCACCCAATTGTTGTTTTAGGACAAGCGATAGGACAGAGTAATGAACCAGCAGTTCCCCCAGTTCATTGATCATGTTGTCGATCGCTTGCAATCGGTTGGGGGGATTGTGGCGATCGCGTTGGGAGGCTCAAGGGCAAGAGGCAATCATACATCCAATTCAGATATAGACTTGGGGCTTTATTACCAGCCAGAGAACCCGCCTGATCTCCTTGTTCTGAATCACGTTGCCTCCGAACTGGACGACAAACATCGCACAAACCTGATTACTCCAATCGGTGAGTGGGGTAAGTGGATTAATGGTGGGGGTTGGCTCAAGGTGGAAGGTATTCCAGTCGATTTTCTCTATCGAGATGTAGCTCAAGTGAGTCAAGTCATCAATGACTGCCATGCTGGAAAAATCACGATTGACTACCAACCCGGACATCCCCACGGTTTTGTGTCTTCGATCTATATGGGTGAAGTTGCTCTTGGGCTACCACTTCACGATCCACAGGGCGTCTTAGCTGCTTTGAAGGCTAAGACAACGCCTTACCCGGCAAAGCTGAAGCAAGCAACGATTGACAAGTTTGCCTGGGAGATCAGTTTCTCGCTGGTGGTTGCTCAGAAAGCAGTTGCACGGAGTGATGTTGCCTATGCCGTAGGCTGCTGTTTTCGCAGTGTGGCGTGTATGAATCAAGTACTCTTCGCGCTGAATGAAGCGTACCTACTGAATGAGAAGGGCGCTGTGGCACTTGCTAACGGTTTTACGCTTTGCCCTCTGGACTATCAACAACGGGTTGAGTCAGTGTTTGCGTTATTAGCGGCTGATACAGAATCGATCAGGGGGGCGATCGCTATCCTGGATGAGATTGAGCGGGAATTGAGCCAGTGGTATGGCGATCGCCGATTAGCCCTGTAGAGTCTTCAATGGGTCGGGTTAGTAAGGACTAGCGGTGGGTCTGACGATGATTTCACTCACATCCACGTCGTCCGATTGTGCGACCGCAAACATGATGGCACGGGCGATCGCCGCAGCGGGAATGGATACTTTGCGGAATTCCCGCATTCCGGTTTGGGCAGCTTCATCTGTGATACTGTCAGCTAACTCAGATTCTGTAACTCCTGGTGAAATGACGGTGACGCGAATATCACCCCCCACTTCTTGTCTCAACCCTTCTGAGATCGCACCAACCGCAAATTTTGTCGCACAGTAAACCGCCGCCGTGGGAGACACGGCATGTCCACCGATTGAAGAGAGATTGATAATCTGACCTGATTTCTGAGCTTTCATGATCGGAAGTGCGGCGGCAATGCCGTACAAAACTCCTTTGATATTGACATCAATCATGCGATCCCATTCTTCCACTTTCAATTGATCGAGGGCAGATAATGGCATGATGCCTGCATTGTTAATCAAAACATCGACCCGACCGAACTTTTGCTGGGCATATTGGACGATCGCCTCTAGTTGGTTCCGCTGTGTCACATCGAGCGATTGATATTCAGCGATTCCACCTGCTGCATGGATCTCTTTGGAAAGTGCTTCCAGTCGATCACTGCGACGTGCGCCCAGAACTACTTTTGCCCCATTGTTTGCCAGCAGTTTTGCGGTGGCTGCACCAATACCGCTACTAGCTCCTGTAATGACCACCACTTTTTTTTCTACATTTAACATTTTGATTTTCCTGTTTGTTTTAGTTGGTGTGAATTAAAGAAACATGCCGCCAGAGATTTCGATTCTCTGAGCGTTGACCCATCGGTTGTCTTCGGAGAGTAAAGCTGCGATCGCCCCCCCAATATCGTCAGGAAGCCCAACGCGACCCAACGCTGTTTGCGAGGCGATAAACTGATTTATCTGTGGATTGTCACGCACTGCACCATCGGCAAAATCCGTTTCAATTGCACCTGGAGCTACCACATTTACCGCAATCTGTCGGTGTCCCAATTCCTTTGCCATGTATCGGGTCAATACCTCGATCGCCCCCTTCATTGCTCCATAAGCGGCATAACCAGGTAAAGCAAATCGGGCAAGACCAGACGAAAGATTGACAATCCGCCCGCCATCTTTGATCAACGGCAACAACTTCTGGGTCAGGAAGAAAACGCCCTTCAGATGAATGTTCATCAAGCGATCGAAGTCTTCTTCAGTCGTCTCTACAAATGGTGCATAAACCCCAATTCCCGCATTGTTAACGAGGAAATCAAACTGCTCTACCTGCCATTTTTCCTGAAGCGCTCGCTGGATTTGTGTTGCAAAATCATCAAAGGTTTTTGTGTTAGACGTATCGAGTTGCAACGCAATTGCCTTACCACCAAGTGCTTCAATTTCAGCGACAACATTTTGGGCTTCTGCCTCGTTGCTGCGATAGGTCACAATCACGTCAACTCCTTTTTTAGCCAACGCTAAAGCAGTATTTTTGCCCAATCCGCGACTCGATCCGGTCACCAAAGCGATTTTTGTAGTGTTTTGTGCCATTGCCTTATCCTTTCACTGCTGTCTTGAGCATGGGTTCATCATAGAAGTGAAAAAGCTGGCTCTAAATACACAAATCTCGCATAGTGTTGCCTAATCCTCTCAAATTGGTTCGGGACAGGCGAGAATGTTCTCTATAATGAGTGCATGAGGGCGATTAAAACAATCAGAAACTAATAGAATGATTGATGTACCGAAGTCTGATCAAACCAGAAGTGCGTGCCAAGAACTGGCAGCATTAGTGACGCGACATACGGACGGTAAGGGAAACGGTGCTCACCCAACGGCGATCGCTCAGTTAGAGTTCATGCGAGAAACCGTTGTCTCTACAACGATGTGTGCAGTGTGTGAGCCGATTTTGGCGATCGTGATTCAAGGTAAAAAAGAAGCATTGCTGGGTGAAGAAGCCTATCAGTATGGTGCGGGTCAATATCTAGTGGTCTCGGTCGATTTGCCCCTCAATGGATTTGTGCTCGAAGCCACACCCAACAAGCCATATCTAGGATTCAAGCTGAATTTAGACCCAGCCCAACTCTGCGACATTATTGCCCAAGTTCGACCTAGCACGAATAAAAAAGAAAGCTCAGTCAGAGGGTTGTTTATCAGCGATGTAGATGCCCTATTGGTGGATTGCGCCATCAGACTGACACGTCTTTTAGATACGCCGCAGGACATCCCTTTTCTAGCACCGATGATCATTCGTGAGATCTATTACCGCCTTTTGGTGGGCGAACAAGGTGAAGCCGTCCGTCAAATCGCTACATCAGGAAGTAACATGCAGCGCATCGCCGATGTGATCAAACAAATCAAGGCTGATTTCACAAAATCGCTGCGGGTTGAGGAATTAGCTGAGCAAGCGAATATGTCTCCTGCATCATTCCATCGCCATTTCAAGGAAGTCACCTCGATGAGTCCGCTGCAATATCAGAAGCAACTGAAACTTGTGGAGGCACGTCGGCTGATGCTTGCCGAAAATGCTGATGCGACCACTGCTGCCTACCAAGTTGGGTATGAAAGTCCCTCACAGTTTAGCCGTGAATATTCTCGAATGTTTGGTGCGCCACCGATTAAAGATATTGAGCGTTTGAGAACTGCGTGAGCAGTGTTCAACGACAACTCTCTCACACTGTATCAAGCCAACCGAACGTCGTTTAACCCGTTTTTTAGTTCATGCCGACTTACCCTTACTCGCTCAAGCGGATGGGAATAAGTTCACCTGCGATCGTTAGTCCTAACCACATCGGTTGTTGCGGCTCAATGAGTTGATCCGTAATTGCACACCGTTCCTTCTGTTGCGCGATTGCTCTAAACGTCGCTCGAACATCTGACATTGATAACTGTGAGGAATGGGAAGAAAATCCCCTGTCCTCAACAGAATACGACTCTCCATTTGAGAGGCTACGCCAACTCACCTCATCCGACACCGCCTGTTGCTCCACAAACTGCCAAAGGACTTCCCGAATCAGGGTTTGATAGCCCTGTTCACCAGAAATCTCCCGCAATCGCTCTTTCAGTTCCGGTTCAAGCCGGATACTCGTGACCTGCATTTCCGAAGTGCTACCTCGCTTCTGTGTATTCATAACTAACGCCCTAATTTCTCTAAAAGGGTGGACAAACTAATACTACACTTGTAGTATGTAGACATCCAAAATTGTAATACAAATACTACAGGCTTCCATGATACGCATCCTCACCACATTAGCCAGCGCCATGCCATGCCGACCTCAACACGGTCTAGGCAGAGCAGCGGCGCTGTTTGCGTTTGAGGGAACGTATTGGTTTAGCGGCGGTAAATCCGTCAGCGAAGGCATTGATAGCAATATCACCGGATGGCTCAATCCGGATCAACCCACTAGCAGCGGGAGGTGCAGGGCAACCCTGACACCGACATAGGGAAAGCCATAGCAACTTCCCCAACCCCTGCTCCTGGTCATCAGAGGCGGGGGTTATTTTTTGAGGAGAAAACTCATGCAGACTGAGCAGCGACAGAAAATTCCAATACTCCAAAACCAGGTCGTGGTGTTCTCTAAGAACTACCTGCCCCTGGCACGAATCAACCTTAAACGGGCGATCGTTTTGCTTGTGACCGGACAGGCAGAGGCCCTGGAGTTCAGCAGCACCCAGCAATGGGAAGTACGCTCTCCCAGTGTCGTACTACAAATTCCAAATCATATCCGGTTGACCAGTGGCAATCCAGAGCGGCACTGGAAGGTTCCTCCGGTCAATCGTCGGGAGGTCTTCCGCCGCGACAACCATACCTGTCAGTACTGCGGCAGCGCCAAGTACCTGACGCTGGATCACGTCATTCCCCGATCAAAAGGCGGAAGCCATACATGGGGCAACGTGGTTGCTGCGTGCGAGAAGTGTAATTCCAGTAAGGGCGATCGCCTCTTACATGAAACCGGAATGGTACTCAAAACCAAACCCAAAGCACCAATGCACCTTGCGATCGCGTTCGCTGAGCAGTTCTGGAAAGAACAGCAACCTGTTGACACCTGACCTCAAACCAGAAAGGAGGCAAGACCGATGTTGAAGCTGAACTACACCGATGTTGGGCTGTACATGGAGCGCACCATGACCAACCCCGAACTGTTGATTGCCCAGCGAGTGCTTCTGGCGATGCGGTTAGGGAAAACGCTCTATATCGAACCCGGTCGCGCTTCCTTTCTGCTGCCTGCTGACATTCCCGAACTGAAAGTGTTAGAGATGGCACTACATCAGGAGTACGGCTCAGTAGTCACCCTCATTGCTGTAGATGAGGACTTTGTGGAAGTCGGACTCAGCGGAAGCTGGATTGCGGAGGACAAGGACGCTCATGAAGGGATGTTCTTGACGGTGATGAGCGATTCTCTTTCAGAGACACTTCGTGAACGAATTGAGCGTTTCATCTACAAGCTGTGGCAGATGAGTGAAGTCCACATTTCCTCTCCAGCCTAAGGGTCAAGTCCATTGGGAGAGAGCGACACAAGGATTTTTTGACAGTCGTTCTCTCCCATCTCAAAAAAGTTGTAGTACCCGCTTGACACCTTGTAGTATTTTGTATTATATTTGTAGTATGATATGAGACACAGAGGGGCGAATCCAATGAACACTCACTCCCTTACTCAAAACAATGGTCTCTTGAAGTTCTTAGAGTTCTTACCCACTCATTTCTCTGGCACTGACCTGCCACTTCAAGACGACTCATCGAATCAGGGAACGTCATTTTCCACTCAACGCACGCAAGTACTCCGCCACCTTCAGAAAACCTATTCTCTGGAACGGCGTTGCTTTCTCTAATTCCGGCTGATTCATCAGCCAACCTGAACCTTGAAAACTGAATCGCCACCTTGGGGGTGTAGCTTAGTGGCTCAAAGCAGTCGCCTGTCGAGCGAAAGATCGTGGGTTCAAATCCCATCATCCCCGTACAGCTTTCAACTAGTTGTTGTTTAGTGCGAAGCACTAAACAACAACTAAAAAAGCCGTGCAGCCTTGTGGACGAATAGAAAAGTCGTTCTGGTTCTCAGCCAGAAAGAAGCGGGTGCAACTCCCGTCAAGGCTCCCAATGAGGATGTAACTCAGATGGACAGAGTGCTTGCTTCCGAGGCAAGTGGTCACAGGTTCAAGTCCTGTCATCCTCGCTCGTGGGGGTGGATTGGCATCACCTGCTCCGAAACCAACAAACGGACGGTTGCAGGATTGGGGTTCAATTCCCCACATCTCCACCAAATCTCCAGGTCGCCAAATGGGAAGGCGTTGGTCTGCAAAACCGACTATTCGTGGGTTCGATTCCCACCCTGGAGTCCAATCCTTGCAGTGTCACCTAACGGCTAAGGTACTCGGCTCATAACCGAGGATATATGGGTTCGACTCCCATCACTGCGACCAATGCACAGATGGTGTAACGGCAGCACAAGGGTCTCCAAAGCCTTTTGTCCGGGTTCAAATCCTGGTCTGTGCGTTCTACGGTGTGCCCTCATCCGAGAAGCCTACATACTGGTCACTCGCCTAAACAGCGAAGTAGGTACCCTGCGGGAAGCAAGCTACGACTCCTACAGCCTCCGCCAACCTTGGAGGCTGAAAAAACAGCTTCTCAAACTTGCACGCTGTAGAAATCTCAAAGTTTGGTGCCGTAGGCAAATTGGTAAAGCCACAGCACTTTCAATGCTGCGTTTGCGGGTTCAACTCCCGTCGGCACTGCCAAATTCGACATAGGTCGGCTCGCCTATCAGCGTGGGCAACTGTCTGTAAAACAGCCGCTTCTTGCGTTGCAGGTGCGACTCCTGCCCGACCTACCAATCATGGAGAGTAAACCAATTAGGCAATTGGCGCTGTTTGCTAAACAGATGGATGAACAATTGTGGTATCTCCTTCGGAGACGCTACGCGAACGAGTCCACTGCTCTCCGCTACGTGAGGACGTGGTGTAACTGGATGAACATCTCAGATTACGAACCTGAAGAGTGGGGGTTCAAGTCCCTCCGTCCTCGCCAATCATGGAGGGCACCGCTGAATGGTCGGCAACTGGTCTTGAAAACCAGGGTAGTCCTTGGGCTAGGGGTTCGATTCCTCTGCTCTCCGCTTGTGGGAAGTTGGTGAAGCTGGTGCTCACGTGCCGCTGAAGACGGCGAGAAGGCAGTTCGATTCTGTCACTTCCCACTCATTGCCCCGTAGCTCAGTGGCAGTAGCGGTCGCCTGTTAAGCGAACGGTCGCAGGTTCAATCCCTGCCGGGGCAGCCATTTATTGCAGGATGGACGATTGGCAAGTCGCTCTGACTCTGAATCAGAGAGAGGTTGGTTCGACCCCAACTCCTGCATCCAATTCAATGCCCTGTGGTGTAACTGGCAACATCCCGCTCTTTGAAAGCGTAGATTCCAGGTTCAAACCCTGGCAGGGCAGTTGGGAGGTAAACAGTCGCCTGGGTCAATCCCCTGTATGCCTCCCATTTCTCACTCCTGTAGCCCAACCGGAAGAGGCGGCTGTTTCAAAACCAGTCAACGTGTGGGTTCAAATCCCGCCAGGAGGACCAACTATGCTGCTGTAGCCCAACGGTCAGAGGTGCTGGTCTTAGAAGCCAGAGGTTGTGGGTTCGACTCCCACCAGCAGTACCAACTATCGGGATGTAATTCAGTGGTCAGAAGCCTTGGTTTGGGACCAAGGAGTCGTGGGTTCAAATCCTACCATCCCGACCATTTGCCCTTACCTGAGTGTTGAGTGAAAGCTTTGCTTTCACTCAACACAATCAAAAAACATTTGCCCTTGTGACGGAACTGGCAGACGTGCTGGCTTCAGAGACCAGATTTTGTGGGTTCAAATCCCACCAAGGGTACTGATGCTCCTGTGGCGGAAGGGAAGACGCTCTAGACCGAGGATCTAGATTTTGTGGGTTCGATTCCCACCTGGAGTACCAAGCACCGAAGGCCGAAGTGGTGGACGCGCACGCCCGATAAGCGTGATATTAGCAGGTTCAACTCCTGCTCGGTGTACCACATATCTGAGTGTGGTGCAGTGGGAGCACGCCAGTTCGGGGAACTGGAGGTCGTAGGTTCAATCCCTACCACTCAGACCATTTCATTTGGGTCGTTGGCAGAGCGGATATGCAGCCGCCTTTTAAGCGGAGAGATCCAGGTTCAACCCCTGGACGACCCACCAAATTCAACCTTTGGTTGAGCAGCGAAAAAATGGGCGTTTGGCAGAACGGTGATGTACCTCCCTCTTAAGGAGACTGACGTAGGTTCAACTCCTACAGCGCCCACCAAAGATGCCCCTGTGACGCAATTGGCAGACGTGTCCGGCTTAAAACTGGAATCTTGCGAGTTCGAGTCTCGCCAGGGGTACTGCGGGGATGGAGCAACGGCGGCTCGAAAGGCTCATAACCTTTACATCAGCGGGTTCAATTCCCGCCCCCGTCACCGAGCAGGTGTGGTGCAATGGGAAAGCATACGGGTCTCGTAAGCTCGTGGTATGGGTTCAAATCCCGTCTCCTGCTCCCAATGCAGATGTGGTGTAGTCGGTCAGCATCAGGATTTGGTATGTCCTGGACGCGAGTTCAAGCCTCGCCATCTGCTTGTGCTGGTGTAGCTCAGTCGGAAGAGCAATCGCCTTGTAAGCGAAAGGTTGCAGGTTCAAATCCTGTCACCAGCCCCAGAATGCGAATGTGGTGCAGCGGCAAGCATCCCTGGCTTCCAACCAGGAGACACGAGTTCGAGTCTCGTCTTTCGCTCCAAAAAATGCGGGTGTGATGTAGCGGCAAGCATTTGAGTGCGCCACACTCAGCGCATGGGTTCGAGTCCCATCATCCGCTCTCGTAGTCCTGTAGCTCAATGGTGGAGCATCTGTCTTACAAACAGAGGGTTGCAGGTTCAAATCCTGCCAGGACTACCAATTGTGGGAGTGTCGCCTAATGGATGAGGGCATCGATCTTCTAAATCGACTAGTGTAGGTTCAATTCCTACCACTCCTGCCATTTGTTCAAGTTATTGCCATCGGGCAATCATGGGTCTGTAGCTTAACTGGGAAAGCGTCTGCCTTGCAAGCAGAAAGATGTCGGTTCAAATCCGACCAGAATCCACCAAACCTGGGTCTGTAGCTCTAGTGGCAGAGCACCTAAATCACCTTGTACCCTAACAGGCAAAGCTTACATACTAACTTCCTGTTAAGAAGCCAAAACAGCTTTGTGAACTTGTACGAGGGATGAGTGCAATTCTCATCGGGAGGCGATCGGTTCGATTCCGATCAGATCCACCAAATGGGACCATAGCTCAACTGGCTAGAGCGCCTGTCTTGCAAACAGGAGGTTAGGGGTTCAAGTCCCCTTGGCTCCACTGTGACTGAACCCGAAGTGGTGGAGGGGCTGGTCTGTGACACCAGTGTTAGCGAGTTCGACTCTCGTCAGTCACCTCAAATGGAAGCTGCGGCTGAAGGTCAGCAACCTGCCTCGAAAACAGGCGTGCAGTTCATGCTGTAGAGGTTCGATTCCTCCAGTTTCCGCTGATGGAAGGTGCGGCTGTGTGGACGGCAACTGGTTTGGAAGACCAGAGGATAGTGTTAACGCTATCGGGGTTCGATTCCTCCTCCTTCCGTTGTTTTATCGATAAGCAAGAGGTGATAGCAATGGTACATATTCGATTTGAGGGGCGATCGCTGGACATTACAGAAACTCAGCTAGGAATTACCACAGGTATGAATGATGTGGCTGTTAAAGAACAAGTTTCCAGGCACCTGGATGTCAACACCAATCGGCTCTCCGCGTATGTAGTCGATCGCCGTCCGAGCGGTGATCTAATCATTCGCCCTGAGGCGGTTTACGGTTAATCATTCAATTCCGCACCCTGACTTGAAAAGCTTACATACTTAGGGATCAGAAGGTTGCAGGTGCGACTCCTGCTTACTCCGATTGGGGTGATAGCTCAATCAGTAGAGCATCCGAATGTGGTGACAGCTTTTTTAACTTGTGCGGAATCACAAATCTAACTTGCACTTCGTGCCCTGACTAAAAAAGCTTACATACTTGCTCAATGGTAGAGCAGTCGCCTCATAAGCGATTGGTTACAGGTTCAAATCCTGTGTATGATCCAACTGCTTTTTTGACTTGCATGAAGTGATTCATTTCAGTGATAAATTCAGTCCATTCTTCAATTCACGCTTTCACTCCTGGATAGAAGATTTTCTCATGCATCACCCTCTGCTGACCTTAACCCAGACAGCTACTCCTGAAGCAGCGATCGCCCTTCAGCAGGAGTTACGGACGTTAGTGGTAAGGGAGGATGACTTTGGTGAAGTGAAAACCGTTGCCGGAGTTGATGTGGGATTTGAAGAGGATGACAGCGTTGCTTGTGCGGCGATCGCCGTTCTTCGCTTTCCCGACCTGACGCTTCAGGAATCGGTGATGGTTCGTCGTCCCACAACCTTTCCCTATGTTCCAGGCTTGCTGGCATTTCGAGAAGTTCCGGTGGTGATGGAGGCGTTGGCAGAATTGAAGACGCAACCCGATCTGCTGCTGTGTGATGGCAATGGTTATATTCATCCACGTCGCTGTGGTTTTGCCTGTCATCTTGGCATTGTCAGTGGTTTACCGTCGATCGGTGTGGCAAAAACGCCTTACCTGGGGGAACATGAACCATTGGAAGAGCAGCGAGGC
This sequence comes from Scytolyngbya sp. HA4215-MV1, assembly GCA_019359045.1. Taxonomy (GTDB): domain Bacteria; phylum Cyanobacteriota; class Cyanobacteriia; order Leptolyngbyales; family Leptolyngbyaceae; genus Scytolyngbya. The sequence continues at coordinate 17,728 of JAHHIA010000026.1, read as the reverse complement.
GCATGGCAACCAATCCGAGATAACGGGGAAGTTATTGGGGCGATCGTTCGCACGCAGTCCAATATCAAGCCTGTTTATGTCTCGGTTGGACATCGGATTAGTTTAAACAGTGCGATCGATGTTGTCTTGAAATGTGCCCCCAAGTATCGTCTCCCTGAAACGACCCGTCAGGCAGATCAACTTTCTAAAGGACATACCAAGCCCGTCTCTGCAATCTGAAACTTTATTTAGCAGCTGTTGCCGCGCCCTCATCATAGAAGCTTACATACTCTCCACCAAACAAAGGTGCGTATCTGGAGGGATACGCTGCAAGCCCGACACCTATAGCAGGCAAAACTGGGGGTTAGTTCTACCTTCAGCCAGGCTTCTGTAACTTGCGCGGTGACTTCCCATTGCTCACTGCAAGCTGAGCAAATAGCAGAAATCCACAAACTAATCATTAAACTGCCAGGAGTTGGCAATCATGCCTATGCTGACCCGTCCTTTTCGCCTGGAACTGCTGATGGAGATTCTAGGCATACTGCTGCCTGTACGAGCGGGTAAGTGAGGTTAAAATGTGGTATCGCCAATCAATTTCCTGGGAAGCATGCCACATTCCAAGCATCTCATGAAATTTCTGAGGTATTGAAACTTTGGAAATTTGACAGGATGTAGGAGATCACAAATAGGAGAAAATAAGTGCCCAATTCTCACTATTATTTCCAATTTAAAGATGAAATTCCTTCCGGTATTGTACCAAGAGTCACTGTTGAACTATTGAATTTCTACTCTAAAAAAAGTCTATCAAGGAAAAAGTGGGTCAAAGAAAAAGCATTCGTTCTTAACCACAAATCCAACGTAGATGATGATGGACAAAGAAATAGTGATCCAATTAGCTATGGAATAATATCTAAGTACATATATGAAAATAGTTGTTTCTCGCCTGAAGCTTTTAATCTATTTCCATATGAGTGTTTTTGGCTTGACAATACCATCGATGTTCAAATAGATTTTCACAAATTTGATCCAGGTACAACCGAGGCTGTAACAATTGTTTTACCTCAAAATCAAATGTATGGCAGCAATTATCCCATTAGCCTGAAAATAGATAGAGAAGGGCACCTTTACAGTTCGATGCAGAAAGCTTTAGCTCAGCGTATTATTAATCTTCGGAAAAAGCTTGTAATCCAGTCAAATGAAGCCTTATTTAGTGATTGGATGTTTGATTTGCGAAGTTTAATAGGAGATACAATTTCTCTTGTAGATATAACTTTGCATCAGTTCTATAACAAAGCTCAGTATGATCCACTTCCTGGATGGAGTTTTGATAAAGAGAAAGTTGGTGAAAAGTTTGGTAGAAGATTCATAGATAAATTGAGGTGGATTGGTCAGATTACTGGTAATCCCCTAGATAATGCGAGTGGTGAGTTATCTTCATTCCATAACCTAAGGGAGATCAGAAACCATACGATGCACTTCGATCCCCCTTCCCTTGCAGTACCTTTAGAGGAAGCAGCTATCTGGTTGAATCAAATTGTTGATGTTGCCTTTTTGTTGAAGAAGATTCGAGACAAGATAGGCGTAAGCGGCTCCACAGAAATTTTGAATTTTATGCTCCAAAAAGAAACCATTTTTGTTCCTCGACCGCCTTTTACAGCTAGACTGCCACTCAATTCTAAGGAAAGCGGCTACTTATGTTCATGTTGGCCGAGTGGTGAAAATTCAAGTAATGCATCAAATATTGAGGAAAGTTCAGCAGACATACTAGAGAAGTCTAAAACAGTTTTAGAGTCATCAGAAATAGAACAACAAGTTGATTCAAGTTCTGCATCAACAGATTCATCAACTAACTTACCATCCAAAAGAGTATCAGCTTCAAAAGGCTTTGGTAAGAAGTGAAACTTCATGTGTTAGTAGCAGTTGATCAGAAAAAAGACTCATTATAAAGATCGCTCAACCACAGGAGGTGATTGTCATGAGCGACAGGTCGAAAGCGTATGAGGTGGCAGCGATCGCTCTTTCCTTCTTAATACAGTGCCAACACACCCAAATTGGGATCTTCATTAAACTGAATGATGTCTTGATAATGCGATCGCAAAACCTCTTCAATTTGATTGGTTGAACAATTGCCTCGTCGAATCCAGACAGCCTTGGGTGGGAATCCTCTTAAAACACTCAACTCACTAAAATCAGAGTCTCTGGTTACAACAGTGAAATCATTTTGATTGGCATACTCCCATACAGCACGATCGTCTGCCTGATCTAAGCCAATAAAAGAAACATGTTGAGAATCAGGATATAAATCAGCAAGACGATTGACCAATCGAGGTGACAAATTTTGATCAAATAGTAGCTTCATGCTTGCATTGTCAAAGTTTGTCGTTCTCGGTCAGCCGCATAACTCAAGCAAGCCAAAATATCTTCCTGCGTTAGATAAGGGAAATCATCCAGAATTTCCTCATAGGTCATACCTGAAGCTAGATAGGACAACACATCATAAACCGTGATTCGCATTCCGCGAATGCAGGGTTTTCCCCCACGTTTTCCAGGCTCGATCGTGATGATGTCTTGATATCGCATGGTTTTCTTTGAGCTTAAAACATAACTATCTTAGCGTTTGCAGTGCTGGCAACCCTATTTCTCAGGAATTTCCTGGACCTGCTCGTAGCATGTTGTAATATAAATTGTATTATAGATTCAGCTGATCGCTCAACTGAGGAGGTGATTCTGATGAGCGACAGGTCGAAAGCGTATGAGGTGGAAGCGATCGCCTATAGTGCTGGAACAAAGGCGATCGTTACCACAATCATTTTCTCGTTCCTTGAGGGGCGCGTTCAGAATCCGTTCCAATCCATTGTTTTGAATTCACAACAGCATCAATTTTGTTTTCCAGGTCGGTCAGTTTTGTAGGAGCATCAGGTGATGCCAAATAATGATTCACCGTTTTCTGTTTTTTGCCCATGACCAGCGATGTGATTGCAGAAGGTGCGTCTGTGTGTCCACCCGTGTAGCTGTCCTGCAAGTTAAAATACTGAATTCGTTGAAACTCTGAAACCAACTTTCTCACGGCTGCTCGGCTAATCGTAGTCGTTTGGGTGCCAGTGACTTTGACAAACCGCTTCCCCTCGTACACAACCTTGCCGTTTCCGTAAACGGTGAGTTTGTAGATAGGGCAAAACCCGAAACAAGCAGTTCGCTCAAGGGTTAACATGACTGGCTGTGACAATCTTTGAGGTTGAACCGTTGTACTTGGCTGTGAAGGAATCGTTTCAGCCGCTAGCAGATGGGAGTTGGAAACAGCAAGGGATAAACCACTACTTAGACCAATCAGCAAACTCAGGGCAAGGGGTAATCGCATCATCGGATTTCCATATTCAATAAATTTGTGTTGTTTCGAGTCTATTCATTGATGCTTGTTTATAAGCTTCCGTTGCCAATTTGGATACAAGTCTATGAACATCCACACTTTACTCAATCAGATTTCCAATGCTGCAGCACAACTGCAAACAACCCAATTTCTCGCACCTCGCGTCAAAGGTGGGCGAGTTCGCACACGGGTTGCAGGAATGGTTTACACCTTCACTCCTAAACCTTGGCAGTTTGAAGGATGGGGCATTTTTCCAGGCGACACATGAACAAACTGCAACGCTCGTTGCAGGAAAGGAGTATGGCGATTGCACTCGAACTCCTTGTCTTCATGCGGGACTCTCCACCGACTATGGAGAAGTGATCTGGAATGAGGTCTATCGAGTTCCATCTGATGTCAATGATGATGTTTGTGATTATCCACTCGCACGTAATTTAGTGATGCTAACGGTAGCTACGGTTTGTGAAGTGATTCTCCAAAGGCGAGGCTTCGCCAACGTTTCTTTTGTGGCAACAGGAGAACAACGGCATTTCACGATCACCTTGAAAGATTTGAGCATTCAATCTCTCAATCTGTAAAATCCAATGGTGTCTAGTCTACTTTCTGTAGACTGTCACCATTTATTTGTGCTGTCTGGCTTTGACATCTTTATTATGATTGAGGATTAAAGATTACTTGTAACCGATGAAGTCAAAGTTTGAGTTCCCCAAATGAGCAACTCGTCTCTCAAACCCTGAAGGATAAACTGACCATCTGGGCTAATGGTGCTGGTATGGTAAGGCTTACCCTCGGAGCTAAAGGTGTGTAAGCTAAGGGCATTTTGCCAATCCCAAACAATCATGGTGCCGTCTGTGCTGCTGCTCATGAGAATTTGTTCATCTCTGGCAAAGCTGAGGGAATGCACACCAGTTGTATGATCGGGTAGCGATCGCATCATTTGCCCTGATTGTAAACTCCAAATGTAAATAAAGCCATCCTCATCTGCGCTGATCAAATGCTGTTGATTCGCCGTGACCAAAAGCGATCGCACTGCCACCTGATGTTCTGACAACTTACGAATTTGTTCGCTCGTTTGATAATTCCACAACCAAATTTCACCATCCTTTCCACCACTCACCAGGGTTTGCCCATCGGAGCAGGGAGCAAGACTGGTAACGAGGTCTTGATGCCCTTCCAGTAAGCGTTCCTGGCGTTGTCGATCAATGACTCGAATCGTGGTAGAGACAGCACTAAACGTAAAGTCTCCGTCATCGCTAATCGCAATTTTAGTCTGGGCAGCAACCACATCCCAATGCCGCAGTCGTTGCTTAGTCATCACATCCCACACCTCAAGCCTAGCGGATAAACCACCGATCGTTGCATAACTACTCTCGCTCACCCATACCCCTGCAACTCCTTTAAACGAACAAACCAGCTTTTGACGATTAGGACTCAGGGCGATCGCAGTATAATCCCAGGGGTATTCTGCGATTTCTCCACACCATTCGAGCGAAGGCAATTTCCAAAACCCAATGCCTCTGTTATTTGCTGCAATGAGGGTTTGACTATCAGCCGTTACTGCCAAGAACGTTGGCTCGAAACACCCTGCAATGACCTGTAAGCAACTACCAGTTTGCAGATCCCACAGGCGAATGCTGCGATCGCATTCCTGATCTTTCGGACGCTTCTGCCCACTACAGGTGACGGCTCGTGTGCCATCCTGATTAGTGACAATATCACTCAGTGGGGCACGGTGGGCTTTAATCGGCGGGCAAATCTCCTGACTGGTCGTGAGGTCGATTGCCTGAGCGTAGAATCCATCTACCAGATTCGTCTGTTCAGCGAATACCAACGTTTGCCCATCGGGAGTGGTATAGGCACTGTGAATCGGACGATAGCATCCAGGTTCAAGGCGAAAAAAGACAGGATGCCCATCGGTTAGTCGCCAAACCCTCAAATGGGTACGTTCGTTGTGGGCAGCAATGAGTAACGTACCCTCAGGAGCAAGCCATAAACGCTCATACCTGTTGCGCTGATCTCGAAAAAACTCATAGAGCCGATCAGCATCCGGCAAATAGACTTTAATGCCTCCATAAACGATCGCGATAATCGCCTTACCATCCCCCCGAATTGCCAGGGTATGGCGGGGAAAAGGCTTGGGATAGTAGGACTTGCCCTCAGGCTGATGCGGCAGGTCGGGCACAAGCGAAAACTGATAAACCAGATTGCCCGTCTCAGTCTGCCAAACCTTTACCAGATTATTGTTGCGCCCTGCAAACCATTGACTATTCCAACTCAATGCCCAATCAGAAAACTCAAAATCTCGCCCATCAATCGTACAAATTGGTTGGTCTGTGCTTAAATTCCATAGACTCACCATTCCGTCATTTTTGAGGTCAATCAGTGTTTTTCCATGTTTCGCCACACTGATGTGTTGGCTCGATTCATCGGCTATAAAAGTTCGTAACAATGCCCCCGTGTCTGCATCCCAAAATCGCAGGGTTTTACCATTCACTTCTCGACCGACAATCGTTTTGCCATCAGGAGTAAGAGCAATTTGATTGAGATTCGGGCTACTGAGCGCCGATAGACGCTGAAATCCTGTGTAGTTAGGATGATTGGAGAAGGGCAATATCATATAGCAACGATGAATGTCAGAAATCGATCATAGCCGAGCAATCCAGCAAACGCCCCTCATACACCTGACCAGAAACTACAAAAGGAGAACGAATGGAGAGAAAATGGATTTTATATGACAAAGAGGATAGACAAGTGGCTTGGCCAACTTGCATTAACAATCTATCGCCTATTGAAAATGTTTTAGGAACGGAAATGCCTCCGTGGATGAAGGATGCCTTCAATCGAAGAGACATTTTTAATGAAGACGAAATGTTTGTTCCGATTCATTCGATCTCAGTTCTAGAGAAATGTAGTACTGATCAATACATTGACTGCCCAAATATTCCTAAGCATCACCTAGAAAATGCTAAAAGATACGCTAAAGAGTATGGAGGAAATTCATCACAATATCTGAAACGCATTGGTAGATATTATTGGCTGGACTTCGACCTGATTGGCTTGGATGAGGAATTCTAAAATTACGAATGGTCTTTAATTTGGGTGACGCTGACTGCAATGATGGTCAATGGGGAGCAGTTTGGCGACGGAACACAGGAGAGTTGGTTGCAAATAGCTTCGGTACTGGTGATATGGAAACAACCATACAAGCTGTTTCAGAGAAATGTATTGGTCCGTATAAATCTCATGATGTTTGGCTTCCTCTTCTAGGAAATTACAGATATGCCAACAACTTAGAACTGGAGAAACTGGTGAGCGTAGCAATACAAATTTGCTTTTCCTACAAAAGTGGAGACTAGTAATAATGAATCTTTGGATAAGTGTTTAGATGCAGGATTGATTTAATCCTTAATTGTTTTTTGATAACTCATCTGTTGTAAGGTTATTCCATGTCCATGAATGATGTCATTGATCAAATCGCGATCGCCGCAGAGCAAAAGTCTCAAAACAACCTTCTTTGGGTAATGAGTAGGTTTTCCGGACTGTTGACACCGGAAGAAACAAGACCAGAAGACCTATCTCCAGAACGAATTCAAGAACTGGATCAACGCATTCGTGAACTGGGGCACTTGCCTCCACCCCGTCTCACATTTGACGAAATCAATGGCATCCTCTCAGACTATCCTTACAAACTTTCAGTCGAGTTCTATGACCTATATCAGCGAGGTAATGGAGTTTTACCGATCGGAGTCGGAGATACAGATTGGGATTGCTATGTCAATTACTTCCATTTTCTCGATGGGGATATTAGCTGGGAACCCCTTCAGAATGCGATGGAATATTACCGAGAGCTGGTTAATTATCAGTTGAATATGCAGCCAAAAGCATTTCCTTTCATGGCGTTTGAACACACGGTTTGGGTTGTTGTGGGAAGTGATATACAGCAACTCACTTCTCCTGTTTTTACCTTTACTGATAGTGACAATGAATCTTGGAAAAATCCAATGCGCATGGTATGGAATAGTTTAACTGAAATGTTTTCTGTCGATTTATCCGACTGGAATAATTGGTCTATAAAGAACCAGGGATGAGCGTAGACGCTGTAGCAACTAAAAACCTATATAGACAAGCCATGATAGATATCCAAGAACTATTAGATCGATACACAGATGGAGAGCGGGACTTCTCATCAATTGGAATGCTCAAGCAGTTAAGTGTACCCGCAGGAACTGATTTGAGAGGTATAAACTTACAAAGATGCCAGTTCCAGAACGTTGATTTCAGTGGCGTAAACCTGGCAGGTGCTAACCTCAGTGGAATCTTCTGCCAGTTCACCCGCTTCAGAAACGCTGATCTGAACAGGGTCAACTTCAGTCAAGCAACTTTAGGATATGCAACCGATTTATCAGGAGCAAATTTAAGCTTTGCGAACCTCACCCAACTGAGCATCGAAGAAGCAACTTTAGAGGGGGCAAATTTGGTGGGTGTAGATTTGGGTGAAGCCATTATCAAGCAGGCAAATTTGCGAACCGTGAATTTAGTTCAAGCAAACTTATGGGGTTTGTGGATAACGAATACCGATTTGGAGGGTGCTAATTTAGCTGAAGTTGATTTAAGTGAAATCAAAACCTGGGGGCTGAACGAAACGAGTGGTGTAAACCTGGATGGAGCTATTCTACCTGATGACTTTCTCAAGCAGAATGAGCAGGGCAAAACAATACCCCAAAACTTATTGAATCAGATTAGCGAAGAGGATCTTGAGATTATCCAACGTAATTATTTACGGTTTGGTGACCACATAGGTGCGATCAAGTTTTGTAGGGTGAAGACAGGCTTAGATTTAGCTCAGGCAAAAAGTATGATTGATTTGATTGCAGGTCTGACAGAATCTTAGTTTTTAGACTGTACAAATGTCGCCGTATAGCTTGTTGGTGTAATTAAAACATCTGCACGTCATGGTGATCGCCTAGAGCGTCCTCAATACATATTGAAAGCTGGGACAATCAGTGATGTCGAATATTTTAATTGCTGCTGAAGAATTATTGAGGAGATATGGTGCCGGAGAGCGTAATTTTTCTGGAGCCACGGTAGAAGGAGATTTAAGCTATGCCGATTTGAGTGGAATAGATTTGAGTCATGCACGGCTGTCAGACTGCTATATGGCTCATGTCAACTTGAGCGGAGCAAATCTTCGTAACGCATCACTGATAGAGGTTTGTTTAAATGCAGCGAACTTGGCTGGGGCTGATCTTAGAGGTTGCCGACTGGGGAGAACTTCATTTAGCGGGGCAGATTTAACGGATGCAGACCTGAGGGATGTGGAGTGCCACGATACAAACTTCACCAGGGCAAATCTCACGGGAGCAAACCTGCGAGGAGTAGACCTAGATGCTACTTTAGAACGAGCGAATTTGACCGGAGCCAATTTAGAAGGTGCCTCTCTCGGTAGAACCAGCTTTTGGAATACCATCATGCCTGATGGTCACTCTCTGAACCGCATACCTCTTAACGTGTTCCGTTTATTATTTAGACTTATTCTTTGTATATACATTTTTTCATTTGTCTCTGTCGTAGTAGCAATTGCGTTTCAAACAATTCTTGATAATGATTTTTCCTGTGGAATTTCTACCATAGATCCCGCTCCCTCCTGCTCTAGAGCTGAATTCTTTGTTGACCAGTTATCTTGGATGCCCCTCTATATCCTTTTTTCACCCTTTATTCTGCCAAGCTTAGCTTCTTCACTCTTCACTGATCCATTCAATTCTGCAAGTTTATATACCATCTTTGGAATGGTGGTTGGGCTAATACCAGCATTATGTTTCTTTCGGTTTTCGAGAAGTTGGCGTTAAGGCATTTTCTATTTACAGATTCAGGAGAAGTATAAAGTATGTCGTTGATGTCGGAAACACTTGAGCGGATTAGCACCTACTGTAACTTGACTCAATCAGGTAGAAGCCGAGAAAACGTTGAGAGACAACTCAGCTTCTTTCCGTTCCAATTAGCCGATGAGGTGTACGAATACTATCAATGGGCGGGCGCACCCACGGGCGATCGCTTTCCTGATGACTGGGATGCTTCTGATAACAATAACTCGACTTACCAATTTCCCCCTGGATATTATTTAAGATTTCCATCGGATGTGATTCATTTTCTATCGTTGGCAGAGGCAGAAAAATTCTATCCGAACTATTCAAACAACGCAGATATTTATGATCCGAAGTGTCTTCCGTTTGTTTCTTATGAGTATGGGGAGCTAGTCATTGCGGGTTCTGAAACTCCAACCGAAGTTTCACCCGTACTCAAGAAAGAGGATCGTAAATACGAACTGTGGTTTCCTAGTTTGACGAATATGATGCTGGCGATCGCAGAATCCCTCGAAACCCTAAGAAGCATCTATCCACCCTTTATTCCCCCCGATGAAGATGGTGACACGTATCTTGATCCAGACGAGGAGAAAGAGCGATGGAAAACATTAGCTGCAATTACTAAAAAGTATGGCTCATCGAAGGGTGTAATTATTACCAATTGAGCAAACTGTTGTAACTACAGGCACGTTCATAAACCTGGGTTAGGGATGTATTGCTTCCAGCATGAGGGGAGAAGGTGGTTGCTGCGATCGCCAATTCCAAACACTGAGAGTAGCACAGCTTTTAGCAGCGGGAGGTTCGCTAGAAGGTGGATAGGAAGCTCCACGTTGATACTGTGGAAGGGCAGGTTGATCCAGAATGAGCGTTTGACTATCTTCACTAAAGGCTAAGAAAGTAATTGCTGCTGCTGGCTTTAAAGAATGCTGACTCAATGTTTCTCCAGTCTCAACGTTAAGCATGAAGCAGTCGATGTCTTGATAATCAAATCGTTGACAGAAGAGAGTTTTACCATCCGGAGTGAGTGCCATCTTCAGACCTCTCGATAAATATTGATCTGTATACTTGTGTGGAACTGGAAACTGTCTTAAAAACGTCCCGGTTTGTAAATCCCAGATTTGAATGATTCCCTCATATAAGGCATTAATGAGTAGCCGCCCATCTCGGCTAGTGAGCATTGTACAAACACCGTGCTCTTTTATGTCACCTTCATTCGCCCCCCAATCAATGTAGATGCTTTTCTTTCGTGTTGGAGTGAGCGTATAGCACTCCTGTCCTGTCTGAAGATCCCACGCTGTAATCAAACACGGATGGTCTGAAGTTCCCTCGCTGCCACAAAATGCCCGTTGTCCATCTGGACTGACTGCAAGCCGCTGTCGCGTTGTGGCATGAGGCATTTGTAAGCTATGTAGCAAGTGACCTGATTGAGCATCCCAAACATTCAGATCTTTGTGAGGAAAATAGCGACTTGATAGAATGACGGATTGACTGCGATCGATGATGTAGTTGGAATGGGGGCGAGGGAAACCCTGGAAGCAACAGAATTGGGTTTGGGTTTGAAAATTCCAGACCTCTACTGTGTGATCTTCCCGTTCCAGAAAAACAATAGATTGATCGGGACAAGTTTCCACTTCTTTGTAGGAAATGGTGCGATCTCGCGGTAGGTTATGAACTGCCAATAATGCACCCGTCCTCACATTCCAAATTCCAATGTCAACTGGTGATCCGGAGCCAAGCCAACCCACAAGAGTTTTACCATCGGATTGAAGAATAAATGCACTGGGATTGGCGTATTTTCGGGGTTGGTTCATTATTTTAGGTATTTACTCGTTGTATAGTATGGTTTGAGTGAAGATTTTCTCCTACCTTAATAGGAGCCACCGATTCAACTTTCCTCTTCCCAATCGCTAAAAATGGAACCATCGGGCATGACGGTTCGAGATTTGAAACATTCTCCCAAATCTGTCCCTTCAATGGTTGCCCCTTGTAAATTCGCTTCGGCAATTGACGCTTCAACCAGATTGGCATTACGAAGATTTGCGCCTTGAAGGTTCGCCCCATCTAAATAAGCCTCTGCAAGAAGCGCACCCTCTAAATTTGCCTCAACTAACATCACACCATTGAAACTGGCTTGCTGGCAATTGGCATTTCTTAGATTCGCTCGGCTCAGATCAGCCCCTTCAAGATTTGCGTCAAACAGAATAGCCTCTTCAAGACTTGCCTCTTGAAGGTTTGTACCGCTTGAATTCGCCCCTTCTAAATTCGCTTTGCTGAGGTTAATGCCTTTTAGATTTAAGTTACTCAAATCACCCTCACGGAATCGTATTCCTGCAAAATCTCGTTGTCCGTTGGCATAGCGCTCTAAAAACGTTTGAATGTTCATGAAATTCGTCTCTATTGGAATTAACGTTTATCGTTCAACAGTCTGAACACTACCATCCGGCATGATGGTTTCGTGGAACCAAACGCGGGTTGTATCGGTGCCTTCTAAATTGGCTCCCGTTAAATCGGCAAACCGTAACGAAAATCCACCTTCTTCCACATCAGCATGGCTTAGATTCGCACCACTCAAATTGGCGCGATCGAACGCGGCTCCATTCAGTCTTGTCCGACTCAAATTCGCACCACTCAAATTCGCTCCCTGCCAACTACTCATTCCTAAATCTGCACCACTCAAATCAGCTTGACTGAGGTTAGCGCCCTCAAAACTACATTGCCAGAGGAATGCTCCGCTCAAATTGGCATGGCTCAAATTTGCCCCACTCAAATTGGTTTCGGGCACATGGACATTGCTGAGATTGGCTCCGCTGAAATTGACATTCATCAAATCTGCATTAATTTTGGAACCACTCAGGTTAATTCCACTCAAATCACAGCCACACAGTTCAAACGTGCCAAAACCATCGGATAGGATTATCCCTGCAAAGTTGCGTTCTCCTGCGGAATACCGTCTCAGCAGTTCTTCAGCCTCCAGTGAAGGGCGTTTTGGAGGATGGTTTGGATCAACCCACTCTTCTTCAACAACATTGGTTGGATCGCCAGGAAGATAGCTACCCGATGCAATACTGCCATCTGGCATCGTCGCCCTTTCAAAACTTGTACCGCCCAACTGAACTCCTTCTAAATTAGCCCCCGTTAAGTTGGCACCAGCAAACCAGGCTGAGGTTAAATTTGCACCACTCAGGTTGGCATGACTAAGATCGGCTTCCGCAAAGTCACACCAGTGAAGAATTGCACCCCTTAGGTTGGCATCGCTGAAATTAGCTCGACTGAAATTCAGATCGTCTGCATCAATCTCGCTGAGGTCAGCATGGCTAAAGTTGACCTCTCTGAACTCCACAAACCTTATCCTGGCGTGGCTCAGATTGATGCCACTGAGGTTACAACCGCACAGAAGCGGCTCCAGATCAGAAAACTCCTCTCCATAGAGTTCAATGCCTGAAAAGTCGCGTTCCCCCTCGGTATAGCGTCTCAGCAGTTCTTCAGCCTCCATTCGACGGCGCTCTGAGGGCGAAGTTGGGTTATTTTCTGCCAGATTAGATAGGCTTGCTTCATCTTCTGGTAATTGATTTTCATGGGTCATTACTATCAACCATCCTGTTTTTTATGGGTTGTTCTCATGCAGCCATCAGTTGGATGAACTCAGTTGTTCACTCACCTTCAAAGGAAAAGAACAATCGCGTGAGAGAACCATTTCGTTCAATTTGAGGCGCTGTTGTTTCTGACTACATGGGTGGGTGATCCTGAAGGGACCAGCTTCGCTGCACGCTCTCTCCGTCCTCTATTTCTGCCCATAACGGTGCAGGAGTTGGAAAGTCATTCCCATCAAAGGGGCGATCGCGCCAACTTACTGTCTCACTCTGCACTTCTACAGCACCGACAAACTCACCCGATGTATCAAAGACCTCCAGAAACTTACAGGCATTCTCCCAACCATCCCCAACTAATCCTGAAACAGCGATCGCACAAGTATCTTCATCTGCAACAGGTAATTTGAGAACATATATCTCGGTCAAACAGTATTGCGAAAACCAGAGATGATGATCAAACGCATCAACAACGGTTTGGGGTACAGGTTGCTCAAGGGTTTCAATTTCTACGGTATCAAAATCAAAATCACAATACTCACCTGTCACAACCAACGAAAGTCGCCCAATTCTCGAATCAGGCAGAAATTCAGACATTCCGTTTTGTAAGTAATCGGATTGAGCGATCGCTTGTTCATACGCTTGTCTTACCACTGTTTGTCTATTGTTCATTTGTGTTCTCCCTTAGAAGATTAATTTGATAGTTCACCGCTTCTACTAAACGAATCATCATGCTAGTTAAGCTTTCAAAACAGGGGGTTTGATTTCGTGTATCACAAGATTCATCGCTACAAAAGATGGGTGAAGTTCTTTGTTGTTCTGAAGCCCCAACGGTAAAGCACACATAGGCGCTTTCGTCCTCCGTTAAAGGGAAAGAACCGTTTCCCCAATCTTGAGCAATGGCGATCGCCCGTTCTAAAGGCAGGATGTTAAAAATGGGTTGATAATAGGTGCTCCAATCACTCTTCTTGGGATAAGGAAGACTGCCTAAGTATGCACCATTACTCCATTGGTACAGGTCGTACACTTCTTCTGCCAGCTTGAATGGTAGAACTGAAACCTGCTGTTCAATGTCCTCCCATTCCAATCCTGCACTTAGGAGTGGATAGCTCATTTGACCACTTACGGAAGGTGATGGAACAAAATCGGAAATGAAATCTAAGGCTTCTCTCAGGGTATCCATAGTGTGTGTCTATCAGATGAGGAGTATTGTTTTAATAGGTACAGTAGCCAATACATAGCGAGGATTATTAGGCATCATGTAGAGACGTAAGCGATCGCGATCGTTTAATTGCAATCGGCGGATTTGATAACCATCCGGGAGTGAAGAACTATCAGTCATTTTGAATACCTTCATAAACTAACAGCGTTGCAGCACCTCTAAAATTGAAGTGTTGTTGCACATCTCGTGGTAATTCTTTGAATTTAATCTTCCGGAAGCCAAGGCGCTTGTAAAAGCCAACCACTCGAATCGCACTTTCAACATAAATTGGTGCTACTGCGTTTTGAGTCAATGTTTTGACTAAGGCTGAACCAATTCCTTTTCTTGCCCATTTGTGATGCACATGCAGAAATTCCAGTATTGAGTAATGATGATATGGACGCAGGACACCATAGGCAACAAATTGTTCTTGATACTCAACAACCCAGCAGAATTGATGCCAATCATCATCAGAAGTTAAAAAGAATCGGATCGAGCTTCCCAGAAGAATCAGCCAACCGATGCCTACCCATACACATACCCATACCCACGGGACATTAATTGATATATCACTGACAATTGAAAATGCAATGGCAGGAGAAAGCGCACCAGTCAGAACGATCGTGACAAATAGGGTGAAAACAACTCCGTCTCTAATTTTGAAAAGAGTGAGTATTGTTTTAACTGGCAGATTAATTGGTAGGCGAGATAGTAGGTGTTGAGGATTGTTGGGTATCAGTCGGAGAGTCAGTCGATCGCGATCGTTCAACTGTAATCGCCGAATCGTGTAGTCTTCAGGTAGTTGAGGGAAGGTAGACCGCATCTTACATATATCTACATAAATTGATTTAGGAGACTTCTCAATTAGGAGTTCTGCAATGTTTCCTCCTGTCCGTGGTAATTGAACAACTCGGACGCTCGTCTTCCTGCTTCTGCATTCAGATCTTTTATTTCCGTGGCAACCTGAATCTCATCCCACTTGTCTGAGTAGAGTACGGCATTCGCATCGAAGGAAAACCCTGCTTGTTCTCCCATGAGGATGTACTTTCTAATGGGTAAACTGCCATCATGCACGACAGAGGGGGGAAGCTGAATTTGCTGAGCTAATTGTTTCTGCTCCAAGGAAGATAAACGTTTAAAGTAGGTCATAAACGCTTCAAATTGAGTAATCCCTGCCTGTATGTCTGCTTCTAAAGGTGGTTCCATTGCTGTTTGCAACCATTCGTTCAGCAGTGTTTCTAGCGGCTGTCCTGGAAGCAATGACCGCTGTGATTGTACCTTTGATTTTGGTTGCTTGCTCCAAACTTTTATCCATGCCTTCGTGATAACAATCAAGTTTCGCTGATCAGGTGTGATGGTCAGTAATGGTCTACCTTCCGATCGATCTGTTAGTGTTGTCAGTTCGTCTCCGGTGTGCAAATCACCCAGTTTGATGATGCCATCGCGATCGCAGCTCAAGATCCACTGT
Organism: Scytolyngbya sp. HA4215-MV1; assembly: GCA_019359045.1. Taxonomy (GTDB): domain Bacteria; phylum Cyanobacteriota; class Cyanobacteriia; order Leptolyngbyales; family Leptolyngbyaceae; genus Scytolyngbya. The sequence continues at coordinate 2,265 of JAHHIA010000026.1, read as the reverse complement.
CCATCCTGGCTGATTGTCAGTGCAATCACAGGTGCTTGGTGATAGGTGAGCGATCGCAGTAAACGTCCTGTAGAAGCATCCCATACTCGAATTTCATGAGCATGGGGCGAATGGTAGTTATTACCCCGAAAGGGCGTAAACGGACTGACGATCTGTTGCTCATCGGTTGAGACTGTGAAAGTCCGAAAGCGTTCAGAATCTTGCAAGGATACTTCGTCGCCATTGAACACATCCATCACTTGCTGCTCTGCTTGATCCTGGTAAGCGTAGACGAGATAACGACCCGTTGGGCTGAGAGTCAGTCGATTAACATTGCCTGAAATGCGTAAAAGCCAGATCAACTTTCCGGTGTGCAGATTCCATGCCTTCAATCGCTCACCAAATTTGCCAACCAAAACTCCGCCATCATCACTGACAACGGGTGGCGGGAAGTTTGGCGATCGCTTCGGGAATCACCTGCCATCGCGTTGCCGTTTGCAGAGACCAAATTTCTGTATGCTGTGGATTACGGTAAAAGATGGTTCCGTTGGCTCCTAGTGCAACAGGTTCTCCAGGCGCAGGAATCGGTGGCAGCATGGCTCCCGTTTGCCAATGCCAGCGATAAATCGCTTTGGGCGCAGATCTCCGCTCCGGAGAAGCATTATAGTAGTCATCGGGAATACTGAGGCAGCCTACGATATCCTGTACAAGCGCGACAGCATTGACCTTGATGTATCCTGTCATGTCACGGTGAAACGAACCCGTCTGCACCTCCCAAACTGAAATCTCCATAGAAGAAGCCGCGATCATGAATAGCTGATTGGATGACAACAGCCGCCAACGGAGACCAACTTTTTGACCGGGATACTTTTGGCTGACGGAGGCGCTGGGCGATTGCCCCGTTTGCAAATCCCACACGTTCAACTGTTCTGCTACCAGGTAAGCCGGATGGGTAGGACTGGCGGGTAGTAGTTGTAATTCGTGCAAATGTTTTGGATACTCCCTGGTTGAATCAAATGTCCGAATATTGCGTTTCGAGGGAATATGCCACGCTGTGACAGCCCCCTGAGTGCCATCAGGACTGAAGAGGAACTGGCTATCGGGGGTGAAGGCGATCGGTTTGGTCGGATATTGGTTGGCACTTGCTCGATAGGTGGGTTTGGGGAAGGATTTGTAAGAGGGGAGAATGCCATGAAATTCCCCAGTGTGCAGGTTCCAAATTTTCAATTTACTGCGGTGAAGGCTGGCAACTAACCACTGCCCATCTGGACTGAAGGCGATTGAACTCACGTCCACGCCCTTGCCAGTCGAGGCAACCCACTGATAAATCACCTGATTGCGGTACACATCCCACACTTGAATCAGGCTACCCTGGGTCGATCCATCTGTTTGAGATGTGGTTGCATGGGTCGCCCGATATCCGACTGCCACAAACTGTCCATTGGCGCTGATAGCAACCGTTTCAATCCTCCCTGGTACCGTCCACTCATACAGTTGCCGTCCTGTATCTAAGTCGAAGACTCGAATAAATCCTGTCCAATCTCGCTCTGGCGGATAGCTCTTGTTACCCTGGCGCTGTTGTAAGGTGCTTTGAAACCCCACCAAGCAGCGTCCTTGCCGACTGACTGCCATCCTGTGGACATCAAAACCCGGCTGGGCAATTCTGCATCGAGTTTGCTCCGTTTGCAGATCCCAGACTTCCACCGATGTTTCATCTACCTGAGCCAGGACGATACCCATTGGACTGGTGTAGGCTTCAATCCACCCTGAAAAGCGCTTGTTAAGGGTGTAGGTCCATTCTCCGCTATACAGATTCCAACCTTTGATTGCCGTCTGAAAAGTGCTGCGATCGTGAGGGTCACCCACGTGGATGCAACTAAATACAGTTTCACCATCGTCTGCCACGTAGAAAGAATGGGGAGGAAGTCCTCCTCCGCGTGTGTAAAGGCAATGGAACATCGATCGCTCCGCAATCAGCTTTAAGGTTCATTCACTAGAATTCCCGGATGCAACCTGTTCTCCTTCATGTTTTTTCTCACCCATTTGAAAACACCGATTCTTATCCAGACCCCAACGGAGATCGCCCCCGCGAGGACGATTGCCAGTTTTCCACTCAATACATTTTTGGAAAATATTACCGTTGATGTTGAGGGAAATCTCGGTAGTGCGTCAAATTAATGTGGGGTAAGTAGCGATGTCGCGCCAATTCCATGATCGCGTCGTTAATCCCGCTCTCTGAGCGGCAGTGGTTTTAAAGCGACTGTGTTGCCAAATCCAGTTGAAATA
>JAHHIA010000025.1 GCA_019359045.1 Scytolyngbya sp. HA4215-MV1 | reverse complement strand
TGGGCAGTGTGATGGACTGTGACGAATCTGTGATGGATGGTGTGACGGCTGAAACCCTTGACTGTGATGATTGTGAGGGTTGTGACGGTTGTTTTGAACTTGGTGGCTGCTGAAAATTATTTTTTTTCTCATCGCCTTCGATCTGGGGGCTGCAAGAAAAATTATTTTCAACATCAGATTGAGTTTGAAAATAATCGTCACAACCCTCACGCTTATCACCAGTGCGGGTTTCAGCCGTCACAGGTTCGTCACAGTCCATCACAAAGTTCGTCACAGGGGTGGGGTATCCGTGGTGCGATTCGGATCTGATCGCGATTCCAGAAATGAAAGCACCATCCCTAGTCCGCGTCTTGACCGCTGGAACTTTTAACTGATTGTTGAGTAAGTCGATCAGCAATGGACTGAACCGCTGGATCTTGAGCTTGTTTGCTCCAACGCGATCGCAGTAATCGCAGTAGTTTGCATAGAGCCAGGTGCTTGCGTTCATGTAAACGTCCCAGCTTGAGCCTGACCCACCTTCGGATTCTGAGAATCTTTGTTTCTTCGCATCGCCAATGCGGGTTATGGCATTGGGATCTAAAATGCATCGAGCATCAAGCCATTCCGCGATCGGGTTGCCATTGACTAAGCTTTCTGCTTTCCATTTGGCGAGTGCTGGCACGTTGACAACTGTTTGCTTGATCAATTGCTTCATTTCGTTGTCTGGTAAGGCGAGAACCCAATTAAGCAGCCCTGGCAAATGGGGAACAAATTCACCCGATGCCCCGGCGCTGGTGATGGATAGCAAGTCTTTTTGCTGATGTGCTGGCACGGGCTTCAGGAATGGAACCGTGATCCGTCTGCGCTCCAATCCGCTGGTATAGTCGGTGGACTGAATCGGCTCGTTGGCGACCATCAACACCATTAACCGAGCTATGAATCCATCCCCTTGCTGCTTGTTCTTCTCTTCATTCCGTAGGATATCGCCCCCGGTGATGGTTTTAAGGACACTCACCGAGCCACCGTAGCGATCGCTATCGGTGATGTAAAGCAACCGCTTCCGCTTTAGGTTGGCAGTTTCAAAGCGGTTGTTTTGCAACTGTTCAAGCGAGGTTGGCAACACATTTCGCATTCCTACCAGAGCTACAGCTAGATTCCCAAAGGTTGACTTGCCACTGCCGCCCGGTCCGATCGCTTCCAGAAATCGTTGTAGGTCGGATCTGCCAGTTACGATCGCTTTCAGGTATGCCCGCAAAAGCTGAACCCTTTGCCCATCACCGTCTTGCGTAAAATGCAGCCAATCAACGATCGGCTGGCAGGTTGCAGCCGGATCATGGCAGTAGGGGAGTTGCCAGGTAAATCGATAACCTGGTGAGTGGGGTTCTAATTTGTTTGTCGCAAGGTTCAAAACGCCATTCTGAAGCGGCAAAAGGTCGGTTGCTTCATCCCAATGCCTGACCGCTAGCTTGGCTTTAAGCAAGCTTCTGGATGAGGCAATGTAACCGAAGCTGTAATGATCTGCCCCACCCGATGCATCGATCTCGGTCGCTATCATTGCTTCGATAAATGCATCAGGCTCTCGACTCCAAACCCCTGGCAATTCCGATTCGTACCGATACCATTCTTGATCCTCAGTTGAGAAAGCCAGCTTCGACCTGTAATGCTCAGCAAGAACATTTGCAACCGTTGACGTTTCAGGCATTGTGACAAAGGGTTCCCCCTCGTCGTCGTATTCGATCTTGATCGGAATGATGCCCTGTTGTCGTTTTGGTGCATTCTTTTGCCGTTCCTTTCTCTTAAGGGCTTCAACGCCCTTCGCTTTTTTGGCTAGCGCAGCCCTTAAAGCTTTCTTTCCGAAGCCCTTAAGTGTCTGGCTGACGACTTCGATCAAATTCTCTTTGTTCAAATCCGAAAAGTGCCTTGCTGCAACAAAAAACAACGCACCCAACCATTCACTCAATTTTTCTTGGTCGATCTCGCGCCAGTGGTCTACACAAGCAAAGACAAAAGCCTCGATCGACATAGCTGAACCGATCAGCTTTTCGTACTCGGATTTTGTGTCTTTGCCTGCCTGCTTCAAGGCTTTGAACCATTCGCAGAGTCCCGCTTTAGGCTCACCCTCGACTTTAGGGACAATCTGGATTTTGCCACCCGAATGACTTGCAGCAGTAGAGATCGATCGGATCAGATTAGGATTCGTCCAGGTATCATAATCGCCCAAAAAAGTTTGCTTTTTGCCACTGGAGATCGCCTTGCTGGCATGAGAAATGCCAGCAAGGGCACTTGTCGAAATGCCGCCAAATAATGAACCCGCCGCCGCATCCTTCCATCCCTCGGTGATAACTTTTACTCGCGATAATTGAACAGCAAACCAGCTTTTTGGGGGATTCCATACCTTTGCTGCCTCACCGATCGGGGTCAAATATTTGGCTGCTTTACCGTTCTCGCGCTCGATCGGGCGATCGCACCGGATTTGAGCAAAGCTACCATCAAACGGGAAAAGCAAGCCGCTCGAAGACCTGATCGAGCCGTCTGAAGCTTTAGCCTTAAAGCCAAGCTTGACTGCTTCTGCTTCGGTTATAGACCTTACTCCAATCGTTTCAAACAGTTCGATGTGCTCAGGAGTAAAGCCTTCTGACAGGAGGTGATCTCTGTGGTGGGTGAGAAGGGCTGAGATTTTGGGGTTTGAGGCAACTGCTTCCGGCATATCTGGATTCTGGGGGGTGAAGGGAGTGGTGAGGGGAATGGCTGAATTTTGAGGCTTCATCTAGCACCTCCGATCGGGGCTGCTGGTGGCTTCGACGAGTGGGTAGCTTCATTTTTTGTCCTGGACACTGGCATCCAACCGCCAGGACTTACGCGCCAAAGTTGGCACCTGACGCAAAAGCTGTGATCCAAACCTGGGTGTTTGAAGGGAATTCCACAGGTACAAATCATTCGGCACCTCCGGCACTGCTAGCAGCGCGATCGATGATCCATAGCCTATAAAGCCGCCGAATTTCCGTTCTGGGAATGGAGTGATAGGGTGCAAGCCAGATTAACTCGAACTCTCTGCGCGTTGGATTTGAGATCGAGTTGACCCGCTCGAAACTGGCAATTAAACTCTGAAAATCCTTATCCGAAGGGCGATTAGGGGTTCTCATGGCTTCACCCCCTTCACCAATCCCCGGTAAATACGTGGGCTTAGGGTATAATCAGATGGAGGGGAAAGAAGGGGGGTTGTCGATCTTGTAGGCAACGGTTTACATTTGGAACGGGCAAAACTTTTTGGTTTTCCCAAAAAAGTAAAGGAGACTGAGTCCATTTATTTTTCCTTTGCGAACCGTCGAAAGCTCCGGTCGCCAAACTCAAAGCTTTCGACGGGTGAATGAATCGAACAAAGCCAGTTAGTTTTTACTAGCTGGCTTTTTGATTTTTAGCCAGGTAATCAAGCAATAATTCACGCGCCAACAGCGCGGGTGATGTCACCCGACCGTCAGGCAAACTCAAAGTTTTGGGAACGTGGAGAGGCACACGAAAAGCAGTAAACCAAGTTTTTTTGTTGACTCGACTATTCATTTTCTCTTCCCCGTCGTTAAACAATCTAACCACATGATGCCATAAACCAAAAAGAGAGGGAGATGGTTTCTCCAGAAATGTCGAAATTAGAGTGATTTAGGCATAAAAAATAAAAAGATACATACCAAATCACGATCGCTGGGAGGATTCCAGCCTGCCAGCCAATTAGTTAACCGCAAAAACTGTTGACAGCACAATAAGTTCAAAATTGCGTTCTTTTGGCAGCTAAGTGTTAACCATTTGGTTAACCCGGTTGACGATCGCAGGCGACAGAATGCGCTATTTTTTGCTATTTTGCGTTACAAATTTGCATCACAAAACTAGGGCACTCTGCCAAATAGTTGCGTCATTTGGTGAATGTCCTCTAAAATTAGGCATAGTAAAACTTGGATCTAACACTTGCCCGATCAAAAGCTGGTTAGTCCCAAAGTCTCAGCCAAAAATAAATACAGTCTTTCGCCCCTACCGTTCGCAGCGGTCGGGGTTTCGACTTTTAAAGGGTGTTTAGGTCATCTGGCATCCTCCGTGTTCAAGTGGAAAACTTTGGCAATCTGCGGGGGAGTGTAGCGATCGGACCGCAGATTTGGCTAAATGCAGCAGTTTAGTTCATCATTCACGCTGCTTTGTGAGTCCATCCTCCAGTCGCGTAACGGATGGCTTCAGTATTGATGCGGTCTGCCAATACATCAACTCTTTCATCCATGTCTGCTGGGGTGTCTGAAATTGCACCGTGCCAAAGCAGAGCGTGGATTTGAACACCCGACTTACTTTGCATTTGCACCAATTCAGGCTTCAACTCTAATTCTTTGGCGATTTCAGATAACTCAGATAGATCAACCAAGGCGAGGTTAACAGACAGAAAACGTTTCCCTGGTTCTGGGATGGCGCGAAAAGTCTTGATGCCTTCGATCGTTGCTGTAGTCATGGCTTGATCTCCGTTCTGAACCAACAAATGAATTTATAGTTGCCTGATTTGCTTTGCTTTTTAACTGCTTGGGTCACGTTGATAACCTCAGTCAGGTCATACTCTTCAGCGATGCGCTCACATTGTGAACGTGCTGCATCTTGATTTGGTGCCCATACCGTATCCTCCCACTCTTCATATGGATTTTCAGGGTCTCTTAGCATTGGCGCTCGCCCCTCACTTATCCTCACTGGAAAGCTTCATAAACATTTCTTCAGGTGTAACTCCCTCCCTTGTGGCTTCAATCTGGAGTCTTTTTTCATGCTCTTCCCAATTTCTAGACAGGTAGGTATAAACGGCTGTCTGGATCATTGCCGCGATCGACTTCTTGATTAGCTTCGACGCAACAACCATTTTCCAGTAGTCCAAGTCTCCCAACTCGCCACACTGCGGGCGCGGGTTCTTTGGCGCGGGCAAATCCACTTTGCTCCAATCCATATCAGGGAAGTTCTCATTTTCGGCTATTTGACTCAATATTACACGCTCATCATTCATCGATCACTGATCCATTCTTGACACTTCATTCATGATACGTCATTATCTGATTAATGACAGGTGCGTTTCGTATGAATGACATATGAAAGACGGTGTGAAATCAGTACGAAACCCCTATGAAATCAGTACGAAAAAGGTATGAAACCCCTATGAACCGACCCCACACGCTACGCAGCATTTCTGATGAGCTTGGACGCGATAAGAGAACTGTTCAGACCTGGTATTCAGCAGAAAAAGCCGATCGCGGTGAGTTTGGCGAGTTGATCGACGGAACCCGCCGATTCAACGATGAGGAGCGCGGATGGCTGGTCAGTCACTACTGTGAAAACGCAACAAGCAGCAAAGCTCCAGTCACTCCGGTGACTGTTGAAACTGGCAATCACTCCTTAGTTCTGACAACCCCCCAGCTACCCCAAACCTATAGCCTTGAAGGTTTGCGCCAGTCTGAAGCGGTCAGCTTTGAAGATCCCTTGGCAGTGGCAGAGCACTTCTTACAGGTTGCAGACCAAGTTACAAGCGCGATGCAACTTGACATCCAGATCCGTCAGCAGAAGTTGCAGCAAACCAAGCAAGCCAAAGACACGATCGCAGCCAAGAAACAGCAATTAGAGCTTGAAGCGCGCCTCTACCAATTGCAGACCGCGCAAATCGACAATGCTCAAACTCAGGAAACGCAAGGATTGCAATCTGCTCTATCAGCATTGCAACAACTGGGAAAGCCCGCTGGCGAATGAAGCTCCTGATCCTCACCCTGGCTCTGCTGCTTGGGGTGGGGATTGGGGCGATCGCCATGGCAACAACTACTCACTGCCACTCAACTCACAAACAGAACTCAAACCAGCCATGATCACCACAAATTACAACTTGCATTACCTGCAAAAGCAACTCGATCGCTACCTTCGGATGCAGCATGACGCACTTTACCGAATTGGCACCCATGCTGATGTTTTGGACGTTGCAGACACCGATCAAATCGATTCAAACAACGGATTTTTGAATGATGAGCAAGTCGATCGGGTGTTGGATTTTCTGAGGTCTATCGAACTGCTGAAGGATTGAGCCAACCGACCGAGAACACACTTTTTTTGGAGCTAAAAACGATGCAAGTACGTGATGCCCGCGATATTGCCGATGAAGTTGATGGACAAGTGGTTATTGTGCCTGATGCCGATGATCCATACGAACAGGATTTTGCGGTTGAATTCCCCGATGGTGCAACGATCTCCGATTACCAAACTGCTGTAAGCCACATGCAGCAATGACTAACGAGGTGACCTATGACTTTCAAAACTTCTCACATCATCTTGATTCTGATCGCCCTCTTTGCCCTTAGCCAGGGTGAAAATGTCCGCAAAACCATGGCGAAAGGGCAGCAAATCAACGAACAGCGAAGCGAATTCAACGATCGACTACGGCAGAACAAAGAGGAAGCGCGCAACGCTAAAAAGCTTTCTCAGATTGCATTAGACCGCTTTCGAGCAAACTGCATCCTAGTTGCAGACGCAACCACGGGCAAAGAAGCTTTTTTCCAAGAGGGTGCACTGGTCGGGGATGTTGAAGGCACCAACCGGATGCTAAGAGAAGGCGCGATCGTTTGTAACTCGTTGGGTGATACCGCTGAAATTGATGCCCATGGCGCGATTACCGACATTGCACGGGTCTCTACCGAAGACATTCCGCAGATGAAAGCATTGTTAGCTCAAACCTCGTTGGGGAGATTTCAGAGATGACCACGACCACGACCAACAATTCCAGTAACAACAGCGATCGTCAAAAACAGAGTGATCGCAATCGCCAAAACCAAACGACCACCAAAAGCACGAAAACAACCGTTGTGGGTCGGAATCCATGGGGTATCATTCGGGGTTTTAGCAAGTTCCTATTCACTATGGGCTTGGGAGCAATGATGTTGCTGAACTGTCAGCCATGGCTTGAGCTTGCCACCCAAATCGCAGGTCAAATCAGGATTATCCCATTCCTTGATTCGTTAATCCTCATCCCTTATCTGGGTGGCTGGATTCAATGGCTTGCAGTGAATGGTGCAAGAATCTTGGGTTTACTGCTCTGGTTCTCTGTCCAACTAATTGAAATCATCCCCATGGTTGCCAAAGACCCGCAAATCGTTGCGATGTGGGTCGAACGTTGGGACGGCAAAGAATTTCGGGTTCGGGGTGACGGGTCATCCGCTGACCAACTCAAGACAATCTTTAACCAGTTCCCAACCGAGTGGTTTGCCTCTCTTGCACAGTACCGAGCAGCCGCCTATGCGATCGAGTTTTTGGTGTGCTTCCTCCGTTTCCCACCATATGAGGGAGGAGTAGAGGCGATCGTCGCTGACTTCCCCAACTTTGACCCATCTCTGATTTTGTGGTGGCAACTTGCCCTGTTTTTGATGACCATGTTTGGCTTTGAAGTCGGTCTGCGCTTGATTCTGCGCTTGTGGCAAGGCATCCGGTATCTACGCTAAAGAAAAATGAAAGCCTGAGACGTAGGACTTCTCAGGCTTTCTATATCGCTTTTTTGGAGTACAAAGCAATATGTCTCATTCTACTAAACCCGCATTTGAGAACGATCTAGGCGAAAATCCCCTACTTTTGGCGCATATCACCGACGATGCAGGGGCGATCGCGGTTGGTGCCCTGGCGTTAGCATTTATCGGATGTGCCTTTTTTGGCTTGCCAGCCGCCGCGCTGATTGCGTTGATTTCTGCCAATGACCTGTTTTACTGTCGCAAAAAGGCGCTTGAATCTTCCCCGGCGCTGCCAGAGTCGGAGGGTTGGCAACGGGCAAATGCTTTGCTGTCTGGCGCGGTTGATGTGGAGGCAGATACGATCGGACCGGCTGAAAGTTTCGCGCCAGAACCAGAACCCGTGATTCCCAATGCGCCATGCCTGCAAGATGGAGAGCCAGAATTGACAGGCAGTGTCAAGAATCGAGTCACACTCTTGATAGCAGCAATGGCAAGTCAGGGGTTCCCCATCCAGCGCTTGATTAAGCACCCTCTTTTATGGTTTTTTGGGCAGTCGCAAAGCGGTAAAAGCACGATCGCCAATCTGGTGAACTGCCTACGGTTGGGGTTGGGGTATCGGGTCTCTTATGGGACTTTAGACGACGATATCGCGCCCCTGCGCTGGGATACTTTGGTCAGCGACAGCGCAGGCTATAGCGCGATGTTAGAGACCCTAACTGAATTGCTGAAAGAAGCTGGTAAGGGGTCGCTTGATGCAGATTGTTGGACTCTTGATGAGTTCTACCAGCTTTCCCAAGGCGTTGACCTTAACCCGTTGATGGTACAAATCCTGGCGAAAGGTGCAAAGACAAAAGGCAAGGTATCGATAATCAGCCAGCTTGACACATTAGAAGCCCATCGCTTGAGCGGAACTAGGCACGCGATCGATTATGCCCGTGTGCTGATTGCACCAGTTCGCGCCGAGGATGACATGGGGGAACCGCATCCGACCGGAGAATACCTGGTTACTTTTCCCGGTGAGGCAATACAGAAATGGACAGTACCAAACTGGATGCTTTCTGACCTGAATCAGTTTGGACAACCTGACCCGGTTCTGTGGGTGCTTAATCGCATTCCTGAATTAAAGGCAGGATATGAACCGACAAAGTCAGCGCAAGCCCATCCAGCCCCCACACAGCAGCAACAGAATCAGCAAGCATTGGTGAGTGAATTTGCGCTCGATCGTGCGGAATTGGAACGGCTCTACTCGATCGGGCAATCTCAATCACAAGCGCCAGCAAGTCAACCACTGGGAGAGGTAGAGCAAACCATTTTGGACGTGCTGAAAAAGGTTTATCCCAATGGCATGACGATCAGCAAATTGCAAGGGCAAAGACAACTTCTCAAGCAGCAAACATCAGCGGATTTGCAAACAGCGATCGACCTACTTGAGAGACAAGGCAAAGTTAGACGCTCTGGAGCGAATTACTATCAGCAACCATAAGCCACCGATGCCCATCAGCGCTGATGGTAAAAAAGGTGCTGATGGGTTGCTGATGTACGCTGATTCAAGCATCAGCAGCCTCAATCAGCGCTGATATCAGCACTCCATCAGTAGCCCATCAGCGATCGCATCAGTGGTCTATCAGCACTCCATCAGTAAATTATCAGCAGCTATAAATAGCTGAGTTTCTATTAAGAAATAATCTATCTATTAAGAGAGGCAAAGTAATTACTTGGTAGAATACGTCGATCAACTCACACCCTACGGAGATCTAAAAATGCAAAGTTCAGATCAACCCCAAAAGCCTAGAATCAAGCTATCCCCAGCCGTGAAGCGGATCTTTATAGAATGCGCTCAGGAGTATCGAGAAAGCCTCAAATCGACTAGCACAACAGATCTGCCACCGATATCAGCTAGCAAGCAACAAACGAACGAACAAAAGGAAATTAACCATGGCAATGGATCACCATAGCGATCCAGAAAGCTGATCATCGACTCACATTCGTACAGGATCGACAAATGCAAAACACAGATCAACCCCAAAAACCAAGATTAAAGCTATCCCCGGCAGTTAAGCGCATTATTTTGGAACGCGCAAAAGAACTTCAGGAAAGCCTTAAGTCCACAGCAACAACCGATCTACCACCGATGCCAGCCAGCCAGTTGCCCAGCCTCACTGGACAGGACAAAGAGCAAGCGATCGCAGAAAGCTGATCATCGACTCACCTTCGTACAGGATCGACAAATGCAAAACTCAGAGCAACCGCAAAAGCCTAGAATCAAGCTATCTCCGGCTGCAAAAGCCATCCTAAAAAAATGGGCAGAGCAGTGCAAAGCCCGACGCGAAAAGAAGTAATCATCTGTAGCAATACGATCGATGGGGCTAGCTTTTGCTAGCTTTTTTGTCCAAAAATACGATCGCAACCTTAGCAAAAACTAGCATTTACTAGCCCGCGCAGGGCTTTTGAGGATTTTTCAAAATCGTCATGAATAATCCGAGCAAAAGCAGTGGTCATCCACTAACCTTTGCTCCTGCCCATTGGTTACTATCGGCAGCTTTGGGAATACTGAAGCAAAGTGATGTACCTTTTTTGATGATTGAGTCTGCACCCCTGGCTGTCCAGGAGTGCTTTGTTTGGCGAGGGCGAGATCGTACTTACAATTGCTCTTTTACCTGTTTCCAGACGCACAAGGTGCCTTCCTTCCAGCCTTCCAAGTACGCTTCTTCGGTTGGGTTTTCCAAGTACCGAATCCGCTTATTCCGAATCCAATCAAGTAAGTCTTCACTTAGTCCCTCGGTCTCGATTTGACAGAACTCGTCGTAAGACAAATCGGTAGCGTCTTCTTTCCCATCCGTCACACCCTCTGCCTTCCAGGCAGCATCAGACTGCTGCTTCTCAATCCGCAATCGCTCAAGTAGCTTTTCCATAGCCGGGGATTCCTTTTGTTTAATTTCTTCAATCTGAACAAATCGTTCTATTTCTCTCTGGCAAATTTGAGAGACATTCAGCGAGTCTTTGACCCGTTGCAATCGCTCATGTAAAGCATCGGGAATCGTAATCGTGATCCTTTGCGCCACAGTCATGCATACTCCTTTGTTGAGTACATACTAAATATAACAGTAAATACTCAAACCGGCGGTATTTATTTCTGGTTGACGCGATAAATGCTTCATAAAAGCGACGAAGCCCGGTCAATAAGCCGGGCTTCTAAGTTTCAACTTTTGGGAAGCGGTGATGAGTGGGGAAGGGTGCGATCGTTACTTCCGATCCTTGCTTGCCAATTGCCATCGCTGTCTTTCTACAAGCAAATGCTTGATCATCTCTGTTTGCTTTTGCGCCATAAATTCCCTTCGGATGTTAAGCAATCGCAAACTTCACTCCTTTGGAGTTATGACGCTTGTTTGTGTCTTTTTTGAGTAAGGTCTTCATTGATTTTGAGTCTGGGGAGATTCATGTAGTCTTGAACCCGTTGCTCCGTCTCTGAAGTGATAGGGCGCTTTGAATTCTCGATGATGATTTCAATGATCTCTTTTTTGTTAATCACCTGTCTATCTCCTAGTATTTTATGTTTGACTGAACTCCCATCCTCCCCTCCCTTATTCCCCTTCATCAGGCAGGTACACCAGCAAGTCTCCAGGCTGACACTGCAAGAATCTGCAAATCCCGTTGAGCGTTTCATGGCTCAATCGTGGCATCTTATCTTCCTTCCGCAGTCGATACACGCTGTTCTCATGAATCTTCAGGAAATTAGCCAGATCTCTACTGGTCTTTCGCTGTGCTGACATCAATTCGTTCAACTTCCACTTAATCACTGTAGTAGCAACCATAATCAAACCCTTCAATGTTACTACTCACAGTTTAACGTAGAAATTTCTACTTTTAACATTGACTTTATTCTACGTGTGACGTAGAATTGAAATATCAAAGGGCAGTGCCGACTCGCAATCAGAACACTGCCCTACCCCAAGAAGAGGTAACCCAATGCTACAAGCTCAGACCAAAGACTCCAACCAGATCGACATCGATGAACTGATCGCCAGCCTACCTACACCAACTCCTGGTATTCCCCTGAAAACTCTGGGTTGGTTCGCAGGCTTTACGGGCGCATTACGCAACCCAAAATACTCAAAGATTCAGGAATACCGCGATGGCTACATTGAAGGGTGTTCCGACTACTTCCGGTCGATCGATAACGTAAAGCCGATCTGCATGGACGGTGCGCCAGACGAAGGAGCCTACTCCGCATGAAAAGCAGACAGCAACAGATCGCGGAAAACGTTCGCCCGGTCGGAATCCCGACTAGCGCAGAGAGTGAAGCGATCTAGCAGATTAAAGAGCAGTGGGAGCAGCTATCGCCTGAAATCAAAAAACTACTGCTTGCCGACTTGATCCGTAGTCTTTAACCGACCAGTCAGGGGGCTGCAATGCCCCTTAGAAAATTGTTCACCAATTAACCAAATTAAAGGACTGAAAATCGTGGCTAAATCGACAAAAGAAGGATACGAAGTAATTCCGTCAACCGTAACCTACAACATGCCCCCAAAAACAGCCGCAGAGATTGCGGAACAATCAGCAGAGTCGATCGACGCATTCCTCAGAGAATCCCAGATCTCAGCACTGCAACAAGTGCTCAACCCAGTGATCCAACAAATGCACGATCGGGGTTTCCCTTTATCCACAGTTTTGGAAGCTTTGGAGCAGAGCTTAACACTGCATTGGACAAATCTTCATGGCGGCTATGCAGTTGCAGCAATGGATCGAATCACTTGGCTACTGGATGATGCGGTAAAACTCGCAAAAGAACAAGAATCGAAACTGCACGATCGCATCAAGCAAAACAGTACTCCAGTGCTAATTGTCAACGCAAAAAATGAAGCTCAAGCGCGTAAGTTTTGGGGTCAACAGAACGAGATTGCCGAAGCTGTGATTTGTGGGGACGGTGAGGCAACGATCGAGGCATTCCAGTTTGAAGTGTGGCTAAACGGTTCTCGATTTGCGAATGAAGGCACCGAGCGGGGTCTGAGCAAAATCGTAGACTAATCGCCAAAAAAGCAACCGGGAGATCGTTGGCAAGCTCCTAACGATCTCCCGGTTGCAAAAGCGCGTTCTGATGCTGACTTGCTGGTTGCATTTGAAATATAAGGTTTTTACCGTATGCCTAAAAGAAAAATCAAGACATTGCTGGCTATCCAAACGAATGCTTTTCAAAGAATTGCCGAGATAGATCGCTGCATCGAATTGCTGACGAGATTGAGCGAAGGCTGTAGCGATGAAGAAGTTACTGCAATCAATGCAGAATTAGAGCAAATTCGCATTGCGTCTGAGGCAAGATCGCAGGCTAGCGCAGCAAAGTGGAAACCATGCGTAAAATACTCAAAATTCGGACGAAAACCGAGACGAAAATAGTATTGACGGCACGATGAAAGGTATCCTAAAACCCTTTTAATCGTGTCGTCTCAGCGAATTCTCGAACTTATCATCAAAGTACGCTCGATCGCGGCAGATGAGCTAAAAAAGATTCAGTCCGAACTCACTGGAATCACTACAAAGTCCAGTGGTTTGGACAATGTTGGGACTGATATTGAGAGGTTGGGCGATCGCAGCAAAAACACGGCTCAAAGCATCAGCAGCATCGCTTTTGCCTTCAACAACATCGTTGCAGCCGTCCAAACTGCACTCAATGCAGCAAAGCCGTTCTATGACTACACGATCGGGGCAGCAGAGAAACTAAATTCGCAGATCCTAAGCTCTCAAACTAGCCTTGCCGCTACGTCTAGGGTGTTCAAGGACGGCATCGAAATTACCGACCCCTCAGAGAAGATTGATGCGACCAAGGGGGAGATCGAAGAAGCCCTCAAGCAAATTGAGAAGGATACGATCCTTCTCACTGGGATTACATCCGAAGCTGCGGTCTCGCTGTTTCAAACGACGCTGACGAACGTTGCAGCCCTAACCAACCAAGCGAAAGGGCTGGACGCTGCTTATAACGACCCGATTAAGGCTGCCACATTGCTTACAAAGGGCTTTGCAAGTGGTCTTTCGGTTTTGGGCATTAACGCAGAGCAAGCAAGATTCGAGATCAACTCCTTGCTATCTGGCAACATCACCCAAGACTCGGATTTAGCGAAAAAACTGGGCTACACGCCTCAAGACATTGCCCGGTTGAAGTCACAAAACCAGCTTGTTACCGACCTATCAAAACGGTTAGAAACCTTTGTAGTCGGGAACGCGAAAGCTTCCCAGTCGGTAAGTGGTCAATTCTCTAACCTGGTTGACCTGTTTCAACTTTTTGGGCGAGAGCTGGGTAAGCCCCTGCTACAACCGCTGGTAAGTGGCTTGCAGTCCACCTTTGAACTACTCAACAACAACAGGGACTCCCTTATCGGGTTTGCCACGGGTATTAGCGAATCGATTACCAATGTTGTTTTAGCGATCGGACCCGCTCTTAAAGCGCAGTTGCCCAACCTGACAAAAGAGTTTGCATCAGTATTCGACTCGCTGAAGCAAGGATTTGCAGGTCTCGGATCTACTTTGCTGCCAGGACTGCAAGCAGCATTCAAAAATCTGGCACCTGTGTTTGCTTCCAACTTTAGGCAAGTGTTCGCAGTGGGGCAGCTATTAAGCGAGGCTTTTGCTGGTGTTGGTGACGACATTGGGCGCGTGCTGGGTGGAGCGTTGAACGCTATCACCGGGTTACTCGCTCCTATTGGCGTTCTCATCAACAACATCGGCACCATCGCAGCAAAAGCGATCGGGACTGTCATCAATTCCCCGATTGATGAGTTCATCCGGTCGTTGACTACCGGGGCGATCGGTGGCTTGCTAAATGCCATCGGCACTTTAGGCGGGGATTTAGCAAGATTCTTGCAATCTGGGTTCAATGAACTGTTTAAGGCGGCTGATGGGCTTGCTGAGTCGTTTGGCGGTTTCAATTCTGCGATCGAGTCAGTGAGCAAGGCTTTTGAACCGTTCACCCGGTTAGCAGTAGCAGCAGTTAGCGCTTTGTATGAGTTCGCGAAGGTGCAACTGGTCTCAACCTTGAAGCAATATGTTGGGGCTTTTGAGGAGATCGCCAATGTAATCGGCACGGTCGCAGGGTTGCTTACCAGGGTGCTCTCCCCAGTTTTTAACGAAATTGGCTTTGCAATCAAAGGCAGCATCGAATCACTAGCCGAGTTCCAAAAAGCATTTATTGGCAAGGTCGTAGGAACGATCGAGCAAGTAATCAGCAACCCAGCATTCAAAGCCCTTTCTAAGGCGCTAGGCATTGATACCAAGGCAATTCAGGCAGGGCTGAATGAGTTCAAAAAGGCTTACGACGATGTTGGCAGTGTGGCAGAGCGTACCAGCAAAAAGCTGGAATCCGAGGGTAAGAAGTCAGCCAGTGCTACCAGTTTCCAGAGTCAGGCATTAACCCGGCTGGGAACCCAAACAGAGCAGGTTAATGCGGAACTAGAACGCACTGCAAACATCGTCAATGCTGCCAGTGGAAAACAAGATGAATTTGCCAAAGCCTTGCAGGACAGGATCAAGGCAATTCAGAATGCTGTCAAAACCGGGGTATTTAACCCTGAGCAAGCCCAGGCGGAACTTGAAAAGATTGCAAGCAATGCCAATGCATCGATCGACATTCAGCAGAATGCCGCCGATACGATCGCCAAAATCCGAAAGGATGCACTCGATCAACAACGTGCCGAACTGCAAAGCCAGGTTAGCGAGATTGAAGCCGCCGTTACCGCTGGCACCATCACCGAAGTGGATGGGGCAAGGCAAGTCACTGCACTGAAGCAACAGGAATATGACATCCAACTCGCTGACCTACAAGACTCGATCTCACGCGAGCAGGACGCGATCGAGAAAGGGAATGGCGACCAGGTGCGATTGCAGAGTTTGCAGAGTCAGCAACGCAAATTACAGGCAGAGCGTGAGAAAGCCGCGATTGATGGCGAGAAGCGTATTCAGCAAGCCCGGATTAACGAGATCCAAAAAGCTGAAGACAAGGCAAATGAAGCCATCAAAGCCGCCGAATTGAGCCGTTCCATTGAGACTCAAAAGCTCATCAATGCTGACCTCATTACCAAAGAGGAAGCGGATCAAAGACGGCTGAAAAGTGCCGAGCAAACTATCAAAGCTGAGTTTGAAGCTGAGAAGGCTTCCCTTGCAGCACTCGAAAAAATTCCCAAAGGCGCAACACCAGAATTAGAGCGAGATCGGCAACGCCAGATCTCTGCAGCCAAACAGAAAGCGAATGAACTCACCCTAAGACTTGTGGAGAACGAGAGGGCACAGCAGGAAGCCTTAACCCGTGCCATTCAAGCACGGATCGATAAGCAACTGAAGGGCACTCTAAACGCTTACACCGCCGAATCTCAAGAGTTACAGAAACAGCTACAGCTTCAGGACTCTCTTAATGCGACTCTGGAAAACCGGAAAAAACTAATAGATGCTCAAAAACGCTTGCAAGAAAGTGTCGCCAGCGCTCAACAGTCCAAATTCTCTAATGCTATTCGACTCTTAGAGTCTCAGTTTGCCGAGGAAGACCGGATTACTGAATCTAAAAAACGACGCAAGGAACTGGAAGAACGTGCCGGGGCTGGTGATTCCACCGCCGCGGAGGAACTGAAGGCACTCGACAAACAAGAAGCACGGCTGAATCAAATCAATCAGCTAAAGGTGCAAGCCAAACTTGCCGAAATTGCCGCAGCAGAGCAAGTGGCAGCGCTGGCAGAAAAACGGCTTGAGATTGAAGAATTGCAAGCCGTCGCACTCGAAAAGCAAAAACGCACCCAACTCGAATTACAAGCAATTGAGGCTAAGGCAGCAACAGCCCAAGCAGTAGCAGACCTGGCTAAGGCAAAAGCTGACAAATCATCAACCCCTGAAGCGCTAGAGGCAGCACGATTGCAGGTTAGTGCAGCACAGCAAAGGGAGAGTTCTGTCAGCCAACAACAGCAAGTTTTTGAACAGGGCATTGCAGGCGATCGCCTGCTCAGGCAGCTTGAACGACAACTAGAAGTGTCAGAGGCGCAGCAAAAAGTCTCTAACCTTAGAGCAGATCTCGCAACGCTTACCCCTGGCACAAATGACGATCGACAAGCTTTCCAGCAACAGTTAGCAGCCGCCAGGGGCACCAATCCACAAGCTCAGCAAAAAGATCAGCAATTGTCGCAATTGCTTGATGCACAGAAAACCCAAATTAAAGATATAGATGACCGGATCTCTAAAGCATCATCCTCAGGCGATCGCAAGAACCTGGAAAGCTTGAAAGATGCAATTCTCTCACGACAGCCACCACAACTGATTCTTAAAGAACAATTGGACATTGCCAAAGTCAGCCAACTTGCACTCGAAAAAATTCACAATGCCATTATTTCGTTGGGCACAGCGACACCAGCACAAACCACTGTCCAAGTAAATCAACAAATCCAACCCATGCAAGACCCGAATCAAGTCGCTACGATCGCGGCTAAACGAGTCACATCTGACATCACCAAAGCGCTGCAACTGGTCAAATGACCTTGGTGATGTCAGAGTCGGAGCGGGTCTCTAAGATGCTTGTCAAGCTCAATCAAATTGAACAAGTATTAAACCTCATTGCACACGATTCTGATCTCAACAAGTAAAAGGGTTACAAATCAAAGTAGTATCGCACTGCGCCAGTTTTTGAATCGTTGTTGATGTCTGCATATCCAGCCTTGACCGCCTCAAGTAGCAACTCTTTTACTTGCTCTGGTGGCAGATCTACATACATAGCAGCTTGAGCAACTGACAACTGTCCACCATGCTCCTTAGCCGCTTTCAGCAATTTTTGCATGGAGTTGTTTGACTGGTCTTTGGGCTGCGTTGCTTTTAATTGCTGAAGTTCTTTTAATTGTGGAATATCACCAATGTTCAAGGTGACAGACTGATTGACGATCGGTGATCCACTATGACCACCTCGCAGGTATAAATTACGCCGATCAACCATCCCCGGAATTAAAGCTAGATCAATCACTTGACCGACACCAAACAATCCCCACGTAAGCAGATATATCAGTCCGCTGCCAATTTGCCCGGTATACAACCGATGAACGCCGCCTAGCCCCAAAAGCCAAAGGCACCAAAAAATGTAAGCAGTTCCGGTATTGACCTGTTGCATAGCAATCCTTGTAGTTTGTTCTAAAACTCGCGTCAATCAGTGCTTTCCCAGCATTTTTTACAACGGCAAGTTTACCTGCTAGGGGCGCTGCGTGTATGTGGGCGAACGGTGGTTCCGTTTTTGCGTGTATATCCGTGCACCTGAACTGGTCCGTCAGATCCTCCTCCGCTAGATCCTCCAGATGTACCCAAGTCAGCATAACCATCAATGACCAATCCACTATCAACAGGGAGGTAAGTCCACCTGTTGCGCCTACTGTTTTGAAAAGTAGAAGAGCTTGATTTAGACCTCAGAGGTTTATGCCTGGAACGAGAACTGGCAGCACCAGACAAGGGATTTACACTTGAAGCTCTGGCATAACCTCCTGTAGGGTTATCTATTCCGCTCCCCTTTGCAATGCTATTTGAGTAAAAGCCACCGCACAACCTTGTCAAATCAACCGTTTGACCCTCTTCAGTTTGTACGTAGCAAGCCAAGTTGTTTATTTCAGAAGAAGGAACATCTGGAAGGGCTTCACTTAAAGCAATTCCTGGGGTAAGAGCGAGAAAAAAAGGTGATAATGCAACAGATAGACGCTTGAGAAACATACTTCGTATACGTAGGGGTTGTCTCAGTTTTCGCAAGTTTTAGAGAAAAACTGGTTTTTTTACCCAAAAGATCACAAATTCTTTATGCTGCCTTCTAAAAATGAATGAGTTGCCATCTCCAGAATTAATTGAGGTAATCACTTACCAGTGGCGATTGATGGATATGTGCGTCAACGCTGGACTGGGTGTTTTCAAAGGGCAGATGGGACGTTGGGTGATGTCGGTATCAACTGATTCTCGCTCTGGTTTTGAAGCTAAATGAACCCCATCTCTTTCTTCATCCGGTACAACTCATCCTCAATTTCCAATGCTCGAAACTGGCTGTATCTTTTGCTTCAGCATACTAATCAAGCATTCGGAAACTTAGACTCTTGAATTTAAGGCTGGTTTATTTAAACTGGCATTAGACTTGTAGCAAATTAACAATGAATAAGCAGCGCGCAGACTATCAAACCCGCTTCAAGCCAGCAGGGGATGAGGCACTGGCAGATAAACCCATCTCCGTATTCCTTCCGAAAAATTTAGACACGTATGTACGATTAAAAGCGGATCGAGCTAAGTGGTTACGACAGGTGATAGCTGAGGCTGTTGAAAGGGAATTAATGCACCAATAAAGAATTAAACAACTTTTTATCTTTTATTGATGAAGTATCGGTAATACCCCCCATAAATAGGGCATTTTAAGATCGTGGTGCCCTCACGAAGGAAACATTGTGATATGTGCGGTATTTCAAGGTACAAGGATAGATCCTGATGGATTGGAGCAAGGTTTTAGCTAATATTCCCCCGCAAGCGAAAGAGGCGGAAGTTTGTACGCAATTTGTACCGCACTTGCTTGAAGCGTTAGGCTTCAGTGAAAAAGAGAGGTTACCGCAATTTTCGACTGGAGCAGGGAACGACTGTGTTGATTTTGCAGCTCGCAAGAACACATCTGACGATGTTTTTCTTTTCACCAGAAATGAGCCTGATTTGCTGATAGAAGTCAAAGGACGATTTACAAATGCGGGCGGTGCCATTAATTTAACGGAAAACTCTCATCAGTATGTATCAACGCGAGAGCAGCTAAAAAGGTATCTGCTATCTCCCAAATGCAAATCTGCACATTGGGGAATCATCACTAATTCAAGTCACATTCAGCTTTTTCGATGTCACGATAAGGTCGTGACACCCGCTACTGAATGCATTGAGCTTACAGAAGAAAACATTACTTCGGTTGTCAATCACATCAAAAATCTAATTGAGGACACCCCTCGCTGCCTTACGGTTTGTGTTTACAACAACAAAGGTGGGGTAGGGAAAACCACCACTACGATTAATCTAGCGGCAACATTAGTGACTCAGAAAAAGAAAGTCCTGCTGGTTGATTTCGACTCTCAGCGAGACTTAACAAAATCATTGGGGTTAGAACCCAGTAGTGTTAAATTGTCGGAGTGTTTAACAGACAATTCTCTCGATATTCGATCCGCGATCATTCCATTCAAACTGACTCAAAAGTCTGGCAAATCCAACAAGGTTTATCGCGTTTTTGATGTGATTCCTGCTGATCATGGTATGGAAGCTTTTACTCATCAGACTCAATCTCGAATTCAGAAGGGTGCAGCTAGACTGAGAGATCTACTAAAGCCATTTGCCAACGAATACGACTACATATTCATCGACTGTCCCACTCAATGGTTATTTTTCAGTAAAAGTGGGGTTTATGCGGCAGACGCAATCTTGATTCCAACCCGCCATAACGACCTATCTTCTCTGCAAAACGCTGCCAGAGTGATTCAAGAATTTATCTTGAATGATGTCAAAAAAATCAGACAAGACGGCGGACCCATTGCTTTGCCTATTTTCTTTAACGGCAGTCCTGCTGATGGTCGTTCGATTGACATGGCACAGAAAGAAATTGAGCAGGTTATTGCGACTGCTAAGACAGTAGACAAAATTAATTTAGTTCCATATTTCTTTCCTAAGATTAAGCCCGGAGATATGAACAAAACAGTTTTTAATCTTCCAGACTACGCTGTTGTTGCCAGTTCAGCGTTTGCCAGAGTTCCAGCAGTATATAAGCACAAGAAAGTGCTTGAATATTATCTTGCGTTAGCCAGGGAGTACTTCTTAAATGAGTGATTTTGATAACGTAGGGCAACTAATGTGCCTTCCCCTGGATGCTATTCAACCCAGTGACAGCTATTCTGCTCCATCTGAGTACATTGTTGCAGCAGCAGCGGCCTCTCTTTTGCAGACGGGAGGTCATAACTGGATACCATTAATTGTGGAAGAGGCAGGAGATTACGCATACCGAGCCATTACTAATCATTTCATCTATGTGGTTGCTGCTCACGCAGGACTAGAAGAGGTCTGGTGCCTTGTTATTAAATCCAGCCCAACAGACATTGAACAAGCTCGAATTCTGGCTGGGGAAGTCACTCCAAAGGTAAACCTTACAACCGCCTCTAGAGCAACTATCACGTCAGTCTTGAAGTATTTAGCCAGCCAGCCAGGAACTTCATTGAAAAGTGTGGATGTCACGATCTCAGCCAGTAAGATTGCTGCTGAAGACAGGAGTAATTGGCAAGATTTTGCTCCTATTGCCAAGCTGAAGTGCGGAATTACCAAAGGCAAAAAATTGGATGAGTTCGCGTCAGCTTTTTATCTGTCGCCACCACCACCACCACCCTCTCCCCCTTCTACCATGAGTATCAAACAGGCTTCAAAACAAGAAATCTTGGAGCGGTTGAATTATTTAGTCATCCACAAGATTGACGGGTTTGGCACTGTAGATCCTGAGAAATTATCTGAACTAATAGTCAATGCTGATAGGAGTAAATGGAAGAGTTTGAATCCAATCACTAAAATGAATTGCGGTATTAACACAGCAAAAGTTAAGACATTAAAAACCCTATTCACACTGTAAAGTTAAGCATCAAGTTAACTTCTGTTGCTGTTTTGAAGTACTGCGATTCCTCTATCTGAGTGTTTCCGATTGACTCAAAAGATGATCGCCGCTACCGCACTTGCAACTTGCTGCTCTGACACTTCCAGATATCGTTGCAACGCCTGCAAACTTCGGTGCCCAGACACCTGCTGGATAACTCGCAACGGTACACCCGCAGTACTCATCATTGTCAGTGCGGTTCGTCTAAAACTGTGGGTTGAAACCCCTTCAATTCCTGCTTGCTGACATGCCTCCCTCAAAATCGCATCAGCCGACCGGGGGTTAATATGCCCGCGCCCATGCCTACCGAAAAACAAGTGGGGTTTACCTGCTCGCTGCTGATAGGCTGCCAAGAAAGGCTTCAATCAATCTGGACAAGCTGGAAGGCAAGTTGCAAGGAACTGCCAGACAGGCAAGCCGTTTTGGTGATGTGGTGACTGGTATCGGTCAAGGCATTGGTCAAAGCATCTTTGACACATTGGCTGGATCAGTTTCTGGCGTTGGCAGTGCGATCGCTGCTCATCCGATCCGCGTTGTGACAGAGGTTAAAAAACAAAGCCTTTATATTCGGAACGCTTGCGAGTCAAGGGGTGTAAAGGCTGGTATGGCGTGGGCTTTTCCATTTGTGTGGGTGAAGGATGATCTATGTATCACATCTTCACCCAAGCAAATCCGATGTATTTTTTTTACGACATAAAGCTGTCTGACGATCCTGCTCAGTGGATGGGTGATCTCATGGTCGATCATCTGTTCGAGGTCAGTGAAGGCATATTTCTGATAGACCCAAACACTTGCGAGAACTGCTTATTTCAAGTCCTGCTGACTGCGTATTACGAAGATCCCGAATCAGTTCCAAATAGCAAAGCGATCGGTGAACTTTGGGTTAAGCGAGTGATCGCTCTGGATGTCACCCCCACTTGAAGCACTTGAAACGAGCGGGCGAAATGGCGGTGTATCGAGCCGTATGCACAATATTTCGGTGACCCATCCATTCCTGAATCAATCGCGTGTCATAGCCCTGGTTTGCCAACCAATAACCGCAGCCATGGCGAAGCATATGGGGATGCACCCGAAACGGAAACTCGGCAAAATTGCCCGTTCGATCGACAATCTTGCCGATCGCCATAGTCGTCAACGGGTTTCCCCTTTCACCAATGAAAACATGCCCGCTCTGTCTGTCTCCCTTAAGTTCTGCCAGCAGTTCTACCTCATCCGACTGCAAGAAATGATTGCCCGAATTGCCGCGCTTTAATCGGGTGACAAAAATCGTGCCCGCCTTAAGGTCGATCGCATCCCAGCGCAGCAGGCAAGCCTCACCAACCCTTAAGCCATGCCTAAACATCAACAGTAGTAAAGCCTTGTCTCTCAAGCCATAACGACCCCGAATCTCAGCAGTTGCGATCAGTTCCTTCACTTCATCGTGAGTCAGATACTCGCGAGATCTGTAGTCAGTATTTTTTAGCCGGGTGACCATCGGTTGTCGTCTAATCCTTTAATCCTCTTAGACCTTTATAACTCAGAACTGTCTAATTAATGGCTATTTTATAGACACTTCATGAGGCTCAAAGCCTTATTCTTGCGTCCAACTGCCTGTACTCGTTTTTTGAAGGGGCTAATTTCGGTTTACTTATCGATCGCTAAGGCTGAAACCCTTATAAATCCGTTCCATGGGTTTGGCTGATAAGATTGTTTTATATGTTTCCCGTCAAAACGCCCCAAATGAGAAAAATGGCAAATTGACCGGATGCAGTTAGTTTTGTGTGTTTTGTGTGTTCTCAAAATGAAAAAAATAAAACCAACGATCGGCACTCGATTGGAATCAGATGAATTGGAGCAAATCGATCGGATTTGTGAGGAATTGGGAGAGAGCCGATCCAGCTGGCTCTACAACTTAATTCGAGAATCGATCGGATCTGGCACGGTTGCCACGGTGAAGAGTCTGTCTCATCGGGTGGCAGTGCTTGAACGGAAGCTATCAAGGCTATCAGGTTGAGCAATCCGGGGGGCTAGGATTTGCTAGGCTTCAAAGCATCATTTTTTGGCGCGTGATGATAGTCGCAAAACCCGATAAGGGGGCTGTCACTCCTTCATTCTGCTGGGGCGATCGGGTTGAATGTGGAAGCAATGCGGGGTAATCTGCTGGTGTTGCATTGAGCGTTCGCAGTGGCAGTTATCACTTTTGCGAGTCAAAAGGGCGGATCGGGCAAATCAACTTTGTGCATTCATCTGGCAGGTGCGATCGCACTGGCAATGCGAAAAGTTTTGGTAGTGGACGCTGATCCGCAAGCCAGCGCTTCTAATTGGCTGGCAGTCAGGCAAACCGAAGATAAGCCGCCGTTTGAGGTCATGACCATGACATCGGCTGACCTGCACACCCTGGTCATGGGCATGACTGAGTACGACCACATTTTGATCGATTCACCGCCGCGTGTCTCTGCCCTGGCAAGATCGGCAATCTTGGCTTCTGACCTGGTGTTGATTCCAGTACAGCCAAGCAGCTTCGATGTTTGGGCATCATCTGAGACAGCGCAGCTTATCAAGGAAGCCAGGGAATTCAAACCTGACCTTCTGGCGGCTTTTGTTCTTAACCGCAAAGTTGCCAGAACTGCGATCGCTGATGATGTGATTGAATTGCTCAAAGAATTCGATTTGCCAGTCCTGAAAACCGCGATCGGGCAAAGAATTGCATTTGCTGAGTCAAGCGCTGGCTACACCGTCTTTGAGACCACTCCAAATGGCGCAGCAGCCAAAGAAATCAAGGCGATGTCGAAAGATGTCTTAAAGCTATTGGGGATGAGAGTATGGTGAAACGACCCAGGGTAACGGGCAAACCATCTTTGCCACCAGAAGCAGATCGATGGGCAAAACAGGCGGGCATCGATCCAGAACTCGCCAGAATCCAACAGCAAGCCAGTGCTTCAAAACTGCCTCTAGAGTCCATCAAAGACCGCTTCGGCAACGACACAAGGCAGTTGAACCAGGATCATGTTGCAGCCCTAGCAGAGTCCATCGCTGTTTTGGGTTTAATCGAGCCACTGGCGATCGACTCTAAAAACCGATTGTTAGCTGGTAGCCACAGGAGAGCCGCGATCGCACTGGTCAAGCAGAACAGTCCAGACGAATTCGATCTACAGTTTCCCGGTGGATTGGTGCCAGTTCTAACCATGCCATTCGACTCAGAAACCGATCCGGGGCTGGCACTGGCGATCGAAACTGCTGAAAATGCTCAAAGAAAGGACTATACCGAATCCGAAGTTCGAGCGCTCGCAGAACGACTGAAGGATGCTGGCTACGTGTCGAAACGTGGCAAGCCCGCGCCAGGGGATAAACTACTGATTCCCACACTTGCAGCCGCGATCGGTAAACACAGGAGAACTGTAGAGCGATACCTTGAAGATTCAAATGCGACAGATGTCGCAATTACTGAAAAAAAGAAAGGACATCAATCGCTTAAAGCTGCCCATCGCGCCCTTCAGAAGTGGCAACAAGTTGAACCGAGTAACCAGAAAGAGGAGAGTTTAGCCAAAAAACTGCCGTCGATTATCAAGCTGATCGAGAATATTCTTGAAGAAAATAAAAAAGATTAATTCGTTACCAAGCTTTCTGCCAGCGCTGGCAGCTTAGCCTTACCCACTCCACACTTTGCCTTGGTCAAAAAGTTCAGGTTGGTTATTTGATTAGACTGCCGATACTGAACGATCGCTGCTGCAATCTTCTCAGGGCTAATCTTGCCAAAACCTGTTTTGCTAACTCGAATAAAGTCCAGAACACTAACCAGCTCTTCTTCTGAGGCTGTTGTGATATCCACCTTCACAACCTGTCCTGTCTCAACCTCTACCTGTGCCTGCATTTCTTGGTCTACTACGATGCACCAAACAAAGTCCTGTTTCGCTTGCTTTGCTGCATCCAGAACCTGAGTGTTGAGAATTGCCTGATACTTATCTTCACCCAGCACTCTAACAACAACTGGCAGGATATTTTTACCTTTGGTTTTCAGTTCTTGAGCGATCGCATTCGTGATATTGTCCGATCTCTCCGCCTACCGGAAGTGGAGTGCTACGCCGGACAACTCAATCAGGTCTTGATGAATATCCTCACCAATGCGATCTATGCGCTGGAGGAACGCGTCCTTGAACGGACTCGCTTGAGCCAGCAAACCGAAACAACCTCTCACGTCTCAGTTCTCACGTCTTCATTTTCTCCGACAATTACCATTCGCACCGCGCAAGTGAGTTCCGATCGCGTCACAATCCAAATTGCTAATAAAGGACCGGGGATGTCCGCCTCGGTGCAGGAGCGCTTGTTTAATCCCTTCTTCACTACAAAGCCGGTCGGCAAAGGAACCGGGATGGGGATGTCAATCAGCTACCAGATTATCACCGAGAAGCTTCGTGGATTGCTAACCTGTCATTCAGTTCTGGGTAAGGGAACGGAATTTACCATCGAGCTACCGCTCCGCCAGCTTCAGTGGAGTTAGGCGAGCATTCAATGGATGCATTCCATTGTCCGATCCACCAATTTGGCTTCAGCATTACAATCCGGGGAAGCAGACCAAACCAACGACAGTTTAATGGTCATTTTCCCTAAAAGGAAGTGCTCTAAGCTAAGGAGCATAAACATTGATGCGTTTAGGGTGAACAAAGCATGCTGTCTCTTCCCGGCTATTGCATCACGTCTTGCATTTATGAGAGTGCGAATTCTCTTGTTTATCGAGGTATCCGGGAGCGGGATCAACAGCCCTTGGTGTTTAAGGTTTTGAAGCCTCACTACCCCACGCCGAATGAGCTGACCCGGTACTGGCAGGAGTACGAGGTGACCCGCTCGCTGCATTTGGAAGGGGTAATCAACGTCTATGGCATCGAAACCTACCAGAACACGCTGGTAATGTTTCTCGAGGATTTTGGTGGGGAGTCCTTAAGGCATTGGCTCACAGAGCGATCGCTCTCCCTCAAGAAAGTGCTGACGCTTGGGGTGCGGTTAGCAGAAATTTTGGGACAGGTGCACCAACAGCAGGTGATTCACAAAGACGTTAACCCCGCCAATATTATTTGGCATCCAGCGACAGGACAGCTCAAGCTGATCGACTTTGGCATTGCCAGCCGCATTACTCGCGAAACCCCAGCCCTAAGCAGTCCCTCTCGTTTAGAGGGCACACTCGCCTATATGTCTCCCGAGCAGACCGGGCGAATGAATCGATCGCTCGACTACCGCACAGATTTCTATTCGCTCGGAGTCACGTTATACGAACTGCTGACACAGCAACTTCCTTTCGCAGCCGATGATGCTTTGGAATTGGTGCATTGCCACCTGGCGAAACATCCCCTTGCGCCCTGCGATCTCACACCCACCATTCCCAAAGCCGTCTCGGACATTGTCATGAAGTTGCTGGCAAAGACCGCAGAGAATCGCTATCAGAGTGGTCGTGGTCTTCAGCTTGATCTAGAACACTGCTTCAACCAGCTACAGGCAAACCAAGAAATCATGGCCTTTCCATTAGCGCAACAGGATTACTCAGATACTTTCCACATTCCCCAAAAGCTGTACGGCAGAGAGCGAGACGTTGAGACAATGCTCACCGCCTTTGAGCGAGTCACAGCCAAGGAACCGACCCAACCAACCAGCACCCAGTCTTCAGAGAGCGCGTTAATACTGATTGTGGGCTACTCGGGTATTGGTAAAACACGCTTAGTCAAAGAAATCTACAAACCCGTGACACAGCGCAGAGGCTACTTCGCGACCGGAAAGTTTGATCAATACCAGCGGGATCTGCCCTATAGCGCTTTTGTGAGTGCCTTGTCTGGATGGGCAGAGCAGTTGTTAACTGAACCAGAAGATCAGCTCAGCCAGTGGCGATCTCAACTCCTGGCAGCGTTGGAGCCCAATGCTCAGATCATGGTGAACGTGATTCCTGAACTGGCACTGATTATCGGACAACAGCCCCCTGTACCGGAACTGCCACCTACCGAAGCCAGAAACCGTTTTCATCGTGTGTTCCAGCAGTTCATTCAAGTGTTGGCGCAACCGGAACATCCGTTGGTGGTGTTTCTGGATGATTTGCAGTGGGTGGATATGGCATCCCTGCATTTGATCCAGGTGCTCATGTCCGCAACTGTGCCTTGCTTCTTGCTGATTGGAGCCTATCGAGATGACGAAGTGAGTGCGGCTGACCCGCTGATGCAAGCGATCGAAGCGATGCAAAAAGCAGGCGCTACCATCCAGAAGATCGCCCTCTCCTCCCTGCAAAAAGCGGATGTCCAATCTTTGTTAGCAGACACCCTGAAGCATTCACTGGAAGACGTGGCACCCCTGTCCGATCTGGTCATGACCAAGACGGATGGCAATCCCTTTTTTGTCAATGAATTTCTGCGGACGCTGTATGTTGAACAGCTCCTAACGTTTGACTATTCATCCAATCAATGGACATGGTTGATCGCGGCGATCCAGCAACTTAACATCACAGACAACGTGGTGGAGTTGCTCGTCACAAAGCTGCAACGGTTAGCGCCCAGCACCCAGGAAGCCTTACGGCGAGCCGCCAGTATTGGAAATCACTTTGATCTCCAAACATTGACGTTTGTTTTACAGACGGCAGGTGTGCTTCAGGAACCTGATCCTGCTGCAACGATCGCCCTGCTCAAAGAAACTGTCAATCTGGGCTTTATCATCCCGTGCACCGATCACTACAAGCGCATTGAGTTGGGTCTGGCTCAACCAGATGATGCCTTGCGAATGGTCTATAAATTTGCCCACGATCGCATTCAACAAGCGGCCTATTCCCTTACAGTTCCAGCCGAACGTCCTGCCATTCACTGGCAAATTGGACAAGAAATTCTCCAACACACCTCGATCGAACAACGAGAACAGCGCCTTTTTGATATCGTGAATCAATTGAATGTTGGGGGAGAAATATTTGCCCAACCAGACGAGCGAGAAACACTGGTACGGCTGAACCTAATCGCTGGACAGAAAGCGAAGGCATCTGCCGCCTTCACCGCCGCCATGACGTACCTAAAAACTGCCTTAGCGTTCTTACCCCAGAATTATTGGCACACGGAGTATGCCCTGACATTGACGCTGCACAGTCTGGCAGCAGAAGCGGCTTATCTTAATGGCAATCTAGAGCAGACCGAGCAATTTGCAGCCACCGTCCTAGAGCACGCACGGACTTTATTCGACAAAGTCAAAATTTATGAAGTGAAGATTCAGGCGTATAGCTCTCAAATGCAGTTTTTGGCAGCGTTGCAAGTAGGGCTAGAGACACTCGAAGCGTTGGGCGTACCGCTGCCAGCATCACCAACAGCAGCAGACAGTCAAGCGGCATTGGCTGAAACAACCGCATTACTTACAGACAGACCGATTCAGTCGTTGATTCACTTGCCACAGATGACGGATGAGATCGCGGCGTTGAGTCTCCGCATCCTGACCTATATCATTGCCCCCTCTTATCAAGCCGCGCCGCCCCTGTTTCCTCTGATCATCTTAAAGATGGTCAATTTGTCGATTCGCTATGGCAACCACGAACTTTCAGCCTTTGCCTATGCGGCCTACGCCAATATTTTGAACTGTGTGGTTTTTGATCTCGATCGAAGCTATCAGTTTGTCGAATTAGCGCTGCAATTATTAGACCAGTTTCATCATCCGTTGTTACGGTGTAAAACCCTGTTCATGGCAAATTGCTCGGTGCGGTTCTGCAAAATTCATCTCAAAGAAACGATTCAACCCCTTCAGGAGGCGTATCAGCTTGGCATTGAGTCAGGCGACATTGAGTTTGCTGGCTATAGCATTCTGCATCATTGCGATCATTGTTTCTTTGTGGGTATGCCCCTCGCAGACCTGGAAAGGAAAATTACAGGCTACATCGAAGCGTTAACCCAGCTGAAAGAATCGACCAACACGAATGCTCTCCGGGTTTATCACCAAACGCTGTTGAACCTGACAAAACCAACCACTCATCCAACTATATTGGTTGGCGAGGCCTACGATGAAGCGCAGGCAGTGCCATTATTGCAGCAGGCAAACCACCATAAAGGCTTATTCTACCTGTACTTCAATAAACTGTTGCTCAGCTGCTATTTCCAGGATGCAGACCAGGCAGTGGAAAATGCGGATCAGGCGAGTCGCTATCCAGACGGTGGGAGATCGAACGCGGTGTTTCCGATTTTTCACTTCTACGATTCTTTAGCGCGGTTAATGCAATACCCCACGGTTGATTCAGTGCAGCAAGCAGCACTTTGGCAACGGGTCGTTGAGAACCAGTCAAAGCTGCAGCTTTGGGCACAGCACGCGCCCATGAACAACTTGCATCGCTGGCATCTCATTGAAGCGGAGCGGCATCGGGTATTAGAGGAGCCTGTAGCGGCGATCGCGGATTACGATCAAGCGGCAGAGCTTGCTAAAAAGCATGATTACATTCATGAAAAAGCGTTAGTCCATGAACGAACCGCCCTGTTTTATCTAGAGCAGGGCAAGGCAATCGTCGCCAGAGCATACCTGCAAGAAGCGCGGTACTGCTATTTGAAATGGGGCGCGATCGCCAAAGTTCAAGCGCTGGAGGAAGCCCATACTGAGTTATTCCAGCAAGCTGGTGTCCCCAAAGCGATTGTTACTGATCCAAAAGCGTCCCTGATCACGACTACCAGCACTCATGCTGAAGCGCTGGATCTCGCAATGGTGATCAAAGCGTCCCAGGCCCTAGCGGGAGAACTGAACATAGAAAAACTGCTCAAGCAACTGCTGACCTTGGTTTTACAAAATGCCGGAGCACAAACTGGAACGCTGTTACTGGCAACCAATGAAACGCTCCAGATAGAAGCAACTGGCACCGCTGACCCAGCCGAGATCGCCCTTCAACCGTCGATTCCGTTAGCAGCAACGACGCAAGTGCCCATTGCGCTCATTCAATACGTGGCACGCAAGCAGGAACCGCTGATTTTGGCGGACGCCAGTCAGGAAGCACGCTTTGCGGCTGACGACTACATTCAGTTACAGCAACCCAAGTCAGTTTTGTGTCTGCCTATCCAGGGACATGGCAAACTGATTGGCCTTTTGTATCTCGAAAACAATCTCACGACCGATGCCTTTACGCCTGAACGGATAGCTATCCTCCAAGTATTGACAGCTCAGGCCGCGATCGCCCTTGAAAATGCCCGATTGTATGAACAATTGACAATCGACGCGCAATCGCTAGAAGCGAACAATCGCGCTTTGCAACAGGAAGTGAGCGATCGTACTCGTGCCGAAGAGCAGCTCCGACAAAGCCTTAGTGAGCGAGAAGTTTTGTTGAAAGAGATCCACCACCGGGTAAAGAACAACTTACAAATTATCTCTAGCTTGCTACAACTCCAGGCTCAAAGTGTCACGGATGCTAGTACCGTCGCCATCCTGCAAGAAAGCCAACACCGCATTGAATCAATGTCACTGATTCACAAAAAACTGTATGCTTCCTCTGATTTTGGCGAAATTGACTTGGCAGACTATATTCCTAGCCTGTCCAGTCACCTCTTAGCGTCCTATCAAATCATTCCCGGTCATGTCACTTTACACATGGATGTTGCTTCTGTGCGGTTAAACATTGATCAGGCCATTCCCTGTGGTCTCATTGTCAATGAACTGGTTTCGAATGCTCTGAAGTATGCCTTTCCAGACGATCGCAAGGGTACTATTCAGATCCACCTGCATCTCGCTGCCGACAACCAGGTTGAAATCATCATCCAGGACAATGGCATCGGTTTACCAGAAGCAGTGAACTGGGAATATGCCCAATCACTGGGGCTGTCACTGGTGCATGACCTGGTGGTAGAACAGCTAGAGGGATGTATGACCGTTGAGCGCCAGGGTGGCACAACCTTTACCCTGCGATTTCCTCTGGCTCCTCTGTTCACAGCTCAGTTGGGCGAGAGGTAACCGTTGTTTGCACCCCGTAACGAACATTGGAAACACTCGTATTGCAGTGATAACCTCTAAGTAACCTCCAACACCTAATATTTCTCACTAAAAAGGGTATTTAATGGTGTCAGCCAAAATTTTAGTCGTTGAAGATGAGGTCATCGTAGCTCGCACCATCGCCAACCAGTTGACGCAGCTTGGCTATACGGTGGTCGGCACCGCATCCTCTGGAGCGGTCGCAATCGACAAAGCCAACCGCACTCAACCCGATCTGGTGTTGATGGACGTGGTGTTGAAAGGTGCAATGGATGGGGTTACTGCTGCCAGCCAGATTTGCCAGCAGCAGGACGTGCCGATCGTCTTTCTAACGGCGTATGCAGACGAAAACACACTCCAACGAGCCAAAAATACGCTGCCCCTGGGCTATATCGTGAAACCCTTTAGTCCGGCAGAACTGCGCGTCGCGGTTGAGTTAGCGCTGTTTAAGCACCAGGTAGAACGCGAACTCCGGGCCAATCGCGCTTATCTGTCTACGCTGCTACGTTCGATGCATGATGCCGTCATGGCTACAGATGAGCAGGGCTTAGTGACCTTCATGAATCCGGCAGCAGAAGCCTTAACCGGTTGGCGAGAAACGGACGCCTTTGGCAAGAATGCGGCTGAGGTGCTGTATCTGGTGGATGAAGTGACCGATCTCCTGGCTGAGCATCCCGTGACTCAAGTCTTAGAAACGCACGAAGTTGCCTTTCTGAAAGAATTTACGGCTTTAGTGAAGCGGAATGGCGATCGCATTCCCATTGGCGATAGTGCTTCGCCGCTACAGCATCAACTGGCAGGGATTAGCGGAGTCGTTGTTGTGTTTTGGGATATGAGTGCGTATCGTCGGAGCGAGTTACTGCAAAAAGCCCTAGAAAAAGAACAAGAACTGAATCAACTCAAATCTCAGTTTGTGACGACCGTCTCTCATGAATTTCGCAGCCCCTTAGCCGTGATTCGGACAGCCGCCGAACTGCTAGAGCTACGCGGAGCCGATGTATTTGATGAAAAAATGAAAAGCTATGTACAACGGATTAAAGCCTCCGTCCATCAGATGAATCAACTAATGGAAGATGTGCTGTTGATGGGACGCGTTGAAGCAAGACGCTTAGACTTCACACCCGCTCCCGTCAATCTACAGCAAGTATGCCAGGACTTATTAGAAGCATGCTCCCTCCACCTCACAGATACGCACGAGCTGGTTTTCACTCATCCAGATGAGGTTCTAGAAACTTGGTTAGACGAAAATCTCCTCCACCTGATTCTGTCCAACTTGCTGCACAATGCGATCAAGTATTCGCCAGCCGGAGGACGCATCCACTTCGACTACAGCTACAGTGAGGACGGGCAGACGGTGAGCTTTCGAGTGCAGGATCAGGGCCTTGGTGTTCCCCAGTCGGAACAAGCTCAACTGTTTGATTCTTTTTTTCGAGCCTCCAATACTCAATCCATTCAAGGCACAGGCTTGGGGCTAGCGATCGTAAAGCGGTGTGTGGCACTCCATCAAGGGCAAATCGACTTCACCAGTACGGTTGGTGTTGGGACAACTTTCACCGTAGCTTTACCTTGTAGGCTTCAGGGAGAGGGTTGAGTTGCGGATCTCTAGACACGCATCTTGAGCAATCAAACTTGGTGTTCGCTCCCATCGCCCTCACTTCAACTGATTAACTATTAAGAAATAGTTAATGAGCTTTGGCGTAGTCTGGCAGGCTTACTGGAACTAGCTTTGAGGGGTTAAGCTACCCCGTCACCGAGACGGGGTAGCTTAGTTTGAACCTGTAGCTGTCGTACACGCCTCAGCATAAGGCAAACTCATGGGGTGTCCCTGAATTTCAAGCACTCACTGTATCGCTCTCATGCCCTTGATGCTAGCTCAGCAACAGCCTGAAATTGCTTTCAACATCAGGTTTCAGTCCAAGGGTGAGGGATAACAACGATCTCCCTGTCCCTGCCAGCGATCGCATTTACCCCCAACATTTAATCCAGGTAGCTGTAGAACTGCTGAAAACCTCCGAGGTGGACTGGAATCAAATCCGCAATGCTGAAGAGTTGAGACAAGCTCTTATGCTTTCAACGGATTAAGGTATTAGACCTTTTGAGCATCGCTTTTATCCTGACTCCGAGATCGGGCATAGTCAGAAAAGTCAGGATAACGAGATCCCGACTCGAATAAGAAGGCGGTCGGAAAAGTCGGTTATTAATCTACAAAATCCCCATAGGATTACCGTAGATTCAAATATTACGTAATTTAAGAACTTCAATCTGTTCTAATTTCGTAACTACGGTAAATCGGTCGGGATTACGGTGATTAAGCTAGAATGACGTTACCGCCATGTTTTTCGAGTCGAAATGGAGTGAAGAAAAGCCGATCGCGTCAAAACGCGATCGGCTTTTTTGGTGGGTAGGTTTGCCGGGGCTAGTCAGGTTGCTTGATCGTCGATCAAGTAAGTTGAAACATTTATCCACATTTATCCACCCAAAAAAGCCGAAAGAGCGTGGTCAGGCGGGTTCATCTGGCAAAAAGCCGCGCATCCGATCGACCGCGTTCCATGCTTCGGCTGTGTTGAGCCGTGGCTTGAATTGGGTGACGTTGGATCGAGAAAGACGATCTAACCTTTCTTTCTCGCGCTCTGCGTCCAGTTCAAGCCATCGCGCAAACTTTGGGGGCACCAATCCCACAGGAGATGGCACTAATTCTTCCTCTTGAGGTGCGTCTGTCTCTGCCTCCAGGAGGGCGCGATCGATCTCGCGTTGCTGGAGCATGGCTGCTTGTTGCCTTTTGGTTCGTAATTCAGAAACTTGTTGCCATCGGTTCATCGGTGGTTCCTCTTTTTTTCGGGTGAAAGATTCGGAAAGTTAGGCGGGAACGATCGCGCACTCAAAAAACGTATGCGTCATCATCATCTAAGTCTTCGGCTGGATCGAATGCAGTCGGTTGCTTGACGGTGGCAACGAAGTTAATCCTCGATCGTTCCTGAGTCGTCAGCACTCGGTTGTAAATCAGACTGCACCACGTTTCGCCGCCATCGTTATTACCGAGTTCGTCTGAGATTGCCCATCGTGCCTTGACTGCATTTAGTTCTGATAGTTGGCTGCATTTCAGCAACTCGTTACGCAGCTGCAAAGCGCGATTTTTTCGGGTGACTAGCGGCTGATCGTAGCTGCCGGGGAATCTTCCCCAGAACTCGTCATCGTCCGATCTCCATCGCCATGTTGCAGGGTCGATCGCGTGCGTCTTTTTGGGCAGTGTGATGGACTGTGACGAATCTGTGATGGATGGTGTGACGGCTGAAACCCTTGACTGTGATGATTGTGAGGGTTGTGACGGTTGTTTTGAACTTGGTGGCTGCTGAAAATTATTTTTTTT
>JAHHIA010000024.1 GCA_019359045.1 Scytolyngbya sp. HA4215-MV1 | reverse complement strand
ACCATGAGGTACAGCCCAATCAGCCCAGCTTGTTTGAGGTGTTAACGGGGCAGGTCAGCACAGAAGATGGCGCTTACCCCACAGACTACGACAATTTATTTCTCATCCCAGCCGATCGGGGATTATTTAAGGTCTCCGACTTCCTCAGCAGTAGCGGCACTGGGGCATTTATTCTCAAACTGCGGCTGAAGTCTGTGGCTGCACTGTTTGACTATGTCCTAATCGATGTCCAGCCCTCACGATCGCAACTCTGCCTGACTGCGGTAGGAGCTTCGGATCATGTCCTGATTCCTGTAGAAGCCAACGTCAAAGGCATGAACAGTCTGATCGATACCTTGGATTTTCTCAATGAGCAGGCAAACCTGATGGCATTCACAGGCAAGATTTTGGGAATTGTTCCCTTCCGAGATCGCTGGGTTGGCAATACCCAAACCATGGAAGGGCGAGAGAACATTGCTGCCATGCAAGAGTTTGCCAGCGACATCCCAATCCTGCCCTCGATCCGAGAGTCTGAGAAATATAAGAATGCCATCCGCCAGGGCAAGTTGCTCTCGGATATCGGTCAAACCGAACTGCAATACCCATTCGAGAAAATCATTGAGGCATTGGGTCATGAATGATGCGTTAGAACGCCTGAAAAACCGTAACCGCCCAACTGTCCCCAATCGGGACGCATCACTCACTCCAACCCCTGCTAGTGTAGATACCTCAACATCGAGAAGTCTAGAAGTCCAGGTATCTACACCTTCAGCAGTCCAGACTCCGATCGCTCAGGAGTTCATCCCCTCGCTACAAACTAAGCAAAGCACGTTGAGGTTGGAAGTCGGCGTTAGCGATCGCTTGCAGGAGGTCTGCCGAGACAATGGACTCTGCCGGGAAGTGTTGATTGAAGCCATGTTTGAGTTTTGCGAACAGCACCCGAAGGTGTTGCAGGGGGTGTTGGCAGAAGCCACAACTCGAAATGAACAACGGCAACAGATCGCCAACCAGAAACGAGCCAAGTCGATGATGGAACGGTTTGGACAATCCGGGGAGTAATCGGCGGCAACGTGCGGAGTGGACTCACCGCTGACTGAGAAGGTTGCTTGCAAGAAGGACGATCTCATTGGTTAAATTCTCAAAAGCCAGTGCATGATTTATGGAATTCAGTATCGGCTTTTGTAGTTCAGTGCATTCGCCTTATCACAGGTAGTTTATGGATGCTAGCACTACTGCACAACACGCAACAGTACAAGCTTCACAAGATGATTAGCGGAAGTTATCAATCGCTCTGCTCCTAAACGCTTGCGTCGCTGCTGCTGTGCATAAATGTTGAGCAAAAGCGGCAAGATCACAGTCTGAAAGTTACACTGTGAGGAGCTTTCAGGCGATGTGGTACTTAATTGCCAGGAACGGTGTCGTACCCCTTAACGTGACTTTATGTTCGGATGATGCTCAAACCCCAGCTTGCACTCTTTGCCACTCCAGACGACTGATGACCGGCAGTCCATTGGCAACCGAAGCGCCAACGGCTCGTAGAATGAGTCGATCACCATGCAAATCTACTGTGCGTAATTGTCTTCCACCAATCAGATTTGGCAGAAGCGCCACGGAGGGAATGTGGGTCACTGTCGCCTTTTTTTCATCAATTTCGTAGGTGCCGCAGTAGGCGATATAACCACTACCCGATGCTTCATACTCAGCAGGTGTACCGTGATGCCAATCAGAAGAGTGAAAGACGGTCCGACCTGGCTTCATCAGTTGGACTGACACAAACCCATCCGGCGTGTAGATCAGAAAACCCTTTGGCTCGGAACCAAAGGGATGAGTGTCTTCTTTTCCTTCTTGCTCATCCGCATAGCCCACCAAATTCCAAACTCCAATCAACTGAAGAGCGATCAGTCCTATGCTCTCGTTTGAGGCTTCAGGTGTGTGGTTCTGTTCGATTCTGGTCATGCCACCTCTTCAACCGTCTTGTAGTCGGTGTAGCCGTGTTCTCCGCCACCATAGAAGGTGGAGCGATCGAACTGATTGAGCGGCTGATCGGCTTTAATCCGTTCGACGAGGTCAGGATTGGTGATGAAGAGACGACCGAAGGCAATGGCATCGGCATGCTGCTGCTCGATCGCCTGTGCCGCACTCGCTGGACTGTAAGCAGCGGCTGAGAGCAAAGGACCGTCGAAGACGGGGCGAAAGAGCGCGGCGTTGTTCAAGGCATCCTCATGGAGTTCGTCTGTAAGTCCGATTTCCGATCCCCGTGCTTCAATCAAATGCAAGTAGGCAAGGCGGCGCTGATTCAACTCTTTGATGATAAAAGTGAAGAGTGCTTGGGGACTGTTGTCGTGGATGCCCCCATATTGCCCGAATGGCGACAGGCGGACACCGAGGCGATCGCTCCCAATCGCCGTGCTCACAGCTTCAACAATTTCCCAGAGAAACCGCGCGCGATTTTCTTTGGAGCCGCCATAGTGATCGGTGCGCTTATTGGTGCCGTCTTCCAGGAATTGCTCGATTAAATGGCTATTGGCACCCTGGAGCTCCACGCCATCGAACCCAGCGTCGATCGCGTTCAAAGCGGCTTGACGAAACGTCGCCACAATGCCCGAAATTTCCGATGTCTCTAAGGATCGCGGCATCTCACTGGGCACCTGTTGGAACGTTTTGGTCAGCGCTGGTAGAGACGGCGGAATAGCGGATGGGGCTACGGGCAGCGCACCATCAGGCAGCAGGGATGAATGGGAGTTCCGTCCATTGTGAGCAATCTGCATCACGATACGACCGCCGCGGGCGTGAACGGCATCCGTGACAGCCCGCCAGCCAACAATCTGCTCTGCTGTATAAATGCCAGGGGCACTGGGATAACCATGAGCCTGAGGGCTGATGGCGGTACCTTCAGAAATGATGAGTCCGGCTGAGGCGCGCTGAGCATAGTAGGCCGCGTTGAGTGCGGTCGGCACATTCTCGGCACCAGCACGCATGCGGGTAAGTGGTGCCATGATGATCCGGTTGGGCAGGGCGATCGCACCC
The DNA here is from genome assembly GCA_019359045.1 of Scytolyngbya sp. HA4215-MV1. GTDB lineage: Bacteria > Cyanobacteriota > Cyanobacteriia > Leptolyngbyales > Leptolyngbyaceae > Scytolyngbya. Next base: position 38,099 of record JAHHIA010000024.1, on the reverse strand, counting down.
AGACGCAAGGGTGTAAACAGAGTATTTGTTGTCATCGAACCTGTCCTCCTAAGAGCAGTAAGCCAAAACGGGATAATCCGCCTCAAAGCAGCTCATCCCGAAAAACATTGGAAGGCTAGAGGAGGGTGATCTCACCCATGTCGATCGCCACGAGCAGCGGTTCTTTCACAAGCTGGTAGTCGCCTTCGTAGGCATAAACACGACGCTTCGTGGGCACGATAATGCCGTCAACATCACGATAATCGGAAGCGTAGTTCAGCCCGGTGGCCCCGCCCAGGATGTCAACGGTGTAGTCGTGCCGACGCAACAGACCATCGGGTCCGAAGCACGAGATTTGTTCACGGGTGTGGCTCTTCACATCGTCGGGAAACGTCACCTTTAAGCGCCTCCAGGTTTCACCCTCTACTTCGATGGGGGCGATCTCCTCTGTGCTAAAACCATCATGGGTGTAGAGGAACGGCGTGTTGAGATAGGTCCATAGCGCCTCCCCACTGAAGTAGGCGACATGGATATCATCCCAGGGTGTCTCCTGCTGCTGACCTTCAAACGACTTTTCTGGATCGTCGCGCGCTTCAAGCAGCGTGCCATCTGCGGTCTCCAGGACGACGCGACGCGGCTCAAAAAGAGAACGTTTATTTTGACCGGGGAAGTCCATGGTGAGACGCTCTTGCTGCGTCTCGATCGTCATGACCACATCCTTCAGCACATCACCTTTCCCCTTCAGATACCAGATTCCGCCAGTGATAGCTGCGGCTACTTTGATTGCTTTCACCTGATGCCAACGTTCGAGACCACCGTGTGCTTTGACAGCTAAATCCAGTAATTCATTCATTGAGAATCCTTCGCGCGTGTTAATGGGGCTGATTCACTTTGGACGGAGTGCAAAATTGGGCGCTTACTGTGCGACAGAAGCCACCGCAAGCGCAATGATGTCGGCAACTGCCTGCGGCTGCGAAATGAACGGAGCGTGGCTGCTCGGCACTGACTTCACCGTGGCACCCATCCGTTGAGCCATGAACTCCTGTGCGGGTGGTGGAATCATCTGATCCTCGGTGCAGACGAGATACCAGGACGGAATCATCTTCCAGGCGGGTACACCTTCCGCTTCGGTAAAGCTTGCCACACTCAGCGGTCTCTGGACTGCCGCCATGACGGCCGCTTCGGTGGGGGTGGCATCGGCAGCAAACGCTTTGTGGAAGCCGTTCCGGTTAATCCACAAAAAGCCATTACTGTCAGGCTCGATCGCGGTCGAACCTGCCGATGGCGGACCCTGTTTGCTGAGGGACGCGAGGCTCTCACCTTCATCGAGACCAAACGCCGTGATGTAAACGAGCGCTTTCACATTGGGAGTTTCGGTCGCAGCGCCCGTGATCACCGCACCACCATAGGAGTGCCCCACGAGAACGATCGGTTCTGTTTGCATTGCCAGCAGCCGACGGGTGACCGCAATATCATCTGCCAGCGAAGTCAGCGGGATCTGTGCGGCTGTCACATTGAGGCCTTGAGCCTGAAGTAACGGGATGACCTTGCTCCAGCACGAGCCATCCGCCCAAGCGCCATGTACCAACATCACCTTTACAGTTGTGCTCATAGTTCCTCTGTTTTTTGTTTGAAGCTTAGTTTGTTCTGCCGTGATTAATGCGCTCAGGCATTGCCGTTATAAAACGGGTAATCGGTATAGCCGTGCGCATCGAATGTGTAGAAAGTATTGCGATCGTAAGCAGCCAGCGGTAGCCCTTCCCGAATACGACGGGGTAAATCGGGATTGGCAATAAAATGGCGACCGAATGCCACTGCGTCCGCCGTGCCATTGGCCACTATTGTCTCGGCTGTGTCTGGCTCGAAGCCCCCAGCGGCGATGATTTTGCCCTGAAAGATCGTTCGCATCTGCTCAGCGGCAATGGCTCCTTGATGCTCCAGCACGACCTCACTGCCTTTTACGCGTGGCTCGATGAGATGCAGGTAAGCCAGACCAAACTGGTTCAACTGGGCGGCGACATGCGTAAAGAGCGCCTGGGGATTGCTATCTGACATGCCGTTCCAGGTGCCGCTTGGACCAAGGCGAACGCCAACGCGATCGCCGCCCCACACGGAAGTCATCGCGGCGACCACCTCCAGCAAAAAGCGCGATCGGTGCTCAACGGAGCCGCCATACTCGTCGGTGCGCTTGTTGCTGCCGTCTTGCAGAAACTGATCGACCAGATACCCGTTGGCGGCGTGCAGTTCGACACCTTCAAAACCAGCCTCCAGCGCCCGTGCTGCCGCCTGACGATAATCCTCGACAATCAGCGCGATCTCGGCGACGGTCAACGCCCGATGCGGTGATGGTTGGACCCATCCATCTGGTGTTGAAGCCAGATGGGACGGGTTCTGCCAGTAAGCCGGATCGACGGAAGCCGACACAGGAGTTTCACCACCCGTCATCGACACATGGGAGGAACGCCCGGTATGCCAGAGCTGGGCAAACATCTGTCCACCTTTGGCATGGACACCAGCGACCACCTGCTTCCAGCCTGCCACCTGCTGTTTGGAGTAAAGCCCTGGCGAGCCGAGCCAGCCGCGACTGGTCTTGGAGATATTGGTCGCTTCACTGATGATGAAGCCGCCATCGGTAGCCCGTTGCGCGTAGTACGCAGCCATGAGATCACCAGGCACAGAGTCGGGCTGAATGGAGCGCGATCGCGTCAGCGGTGCCATCACGATGCGGTGTTTCAAGAGCATCGCGCCAAACTGAATGGGAGTGAAAAGCGCCGCCCTGTTTAGGGTGCTAGCGGTTTGTTGAGCCTCCGTTGCTTGAGTCTCAGTGATGTTAGACATTGAGCATCTCCTGTTTTGTGAATGGATGGGTTGTCAATGCCTAGACGGCAGCCTCAGGCGTCAAGACGATGCGGAAACGGGCTTCATTCCGCATCATGCGGGCATAGGCTTCCGGTGCCTTTTCGAGCGGCACTAACTCGATCAGTGGGTGAACGGATTGCAGCGCGCTGAAAGCCAGGGTGTCTTCTTCGTCGATCGCGGTCCCAACGGCTTCGCCCTGGATCGATTGCGTTCCCGTGATGAGCTGCCCGATGTTGATCTCCAAGGGTTCGGGCGACGCTCCCACAACGATGAGCTTGCCCCGCACTGCGAGTCCTGCAATGAGTGGTCCCATCGCTTTGCCGCTGGCGGCCGTAGCCAGGATGGCGTTAGCGCCACCCATCTGGAGCAAGATCTGGGCCGCATCCTGCTCTAGGCTGTCAATGTACTCATGGGCACCCAGCTCACGTGCCAGCTTCTCTTTTTCTCTGCCACGGGCAATGGCTACCGTGCGAAAGCCCATGCGTCGGGCGAACTGAACCGCGAGATGACCGAGTCCGCCGATCCCTTGAATCGCCACCAGATCACCTGCCCGCAACTTAGCGTTGCGTAAGGCGTTGAAGGTGGTCACGCCAGCACACAGCAACGGTGCCGCCTCCGCAGCCGTGATGTGCTCCGGCAGAGAAGCCAGCGCCCGTGCCTCGGCGATCACAACTTCTGCGTAGCCCCCATCTGTGCTGATGCCCGAAATGATGAGGTTTAAGCAGTTGATGAAATAGCCTCGCCGACACGGTTCGCAGTGTCCACATTCTCCGCCGAACCAACCAACACCGACGCGCTGACCGACTTGCCACCGCTCCACTCCTGCGCCTAACGCCTCAATGTAGCCAGCGATTTCGTGACCGGGTACACGAGGATACGTGATACCTGGTAACGTGCCTTCGATCGTCAGAGCATCGCTGTGGCAGACTCCAGCAGCCTCCACGCGGATGCGTACCTGTCCCTTACCGGGTTCCACCATGGGACGCTCAACGAGCTTCAGCACTCCTGGAGTGGTCACTTCAATTGCTTTATAGGTCGTTGCCATCTTTCTCCAATTCTGTTTGGGATCAGCGACTGTTGTAGTATTTCTAGAGCAGCTAAGCGGAGAGCGGCTGCAAGGTCGCCTGTGGATTTGTGAACATGGCATTCCCGCTCACGGTCTTCTCAGCAGGAATCTCATCCGCCACCACGTCCCAGTGCTCCACGAGTAGCCCATCGGCAATGCGGAAAATATCGGCAATAATCTGGGGTGGCTGTCCGACGCGACCCCCTGTATAGCGCCCGTGAATCATGACCAGGTCGCCCTCGCCGATGATCATGCCCGGCTCATACGTAAATTCAGGCGGAAGCTGCGCCACTAGACTCCGAAGCCCTGATCGAAACGGTGGAATGTAGTGGTTGTGCTGAATGTAATCCTCTGCCCAGAAGCGATCGAAGGCACTGTCATCGCGCTTGCTAAAGGCCTCAGTCATCGCTGTTAAAACCAGTTCTTTGTTCTGTTCTACCCGTGGATCGCTCATGTATTCTCCTTGATGGTGGATTGTGGCGTAGGGCTTCATTGAAAGAAAAGCCCTTTGCTAAGGTTAGTGAGCTTGATCTGCAACAGTGGTTACGCTTCATTCTTCAGCGATCGCTCGATTGAGACCACTCAAATTCTCTGAGTTAAAACGCAATCTAAGTAGGAAGGAGGCGGCAGGAAGTGAATCGGGGACGGGCAAGCCCATAAACAAGCACTGGGAGAGAATTATTCGCGGCTGCCTCTGTAGCAGTGAATCCTGCGGCATCCGAGCCATGCACGGTATGCTTGAGGCAAATTCTCACGCTGCGCCTCTGCACCGTAGCTGATCTATGGATGTCAACCCATCAGAATCTGGTCAAGGTCGAGCCGCTTCTAGACGCGTGCGCGGCGTGATCCTGTCTCCTCAGGGATGGCAGAAATTTCAGGCGGCAAAACAGCAGGCAGAAGCGGACGAAACCTGGGGCAAGCACTTTACCCAGGAAGCTCTCAGCGAGCGCACTGGACTCTCTCTGAATACCCTTGCCCGCGCCTTGAAGCGTGAACTGGGAGTCAATCGCCAGTCACTGGAGTACCTTTTCCGGGCGTTCGGGCTGTCATTGATACAGGCAGACTTTACCTCCCCTGTCCTATCACTGGAAGAACCGGAGACCCAACGGATAAATCCCCAACAGGACTGGGATACAGCAGTCGATACCGCCGTGTTTTACGGGCGCGAGGCAGAACTGGCGCAATTGTGGCACTGGGTTGTGTCGGAGCGCTGTCGCCTAGTGGGATTGTTGGGCATTGGTGGCATTGGCAAAAGTACGATCGCCGTCAATGCAGCGCTGCAAATGCAGACGGAATTTGAGATTGTGGTCTGGCGATCGCTGGCCAACGCACCCCCCTTGAATGAACTCTTGGCGAGTGTCTTGAAATTTCTCATGCCGCTCCAGGGAGAAGATCCGGTTATTCCCGCCACGATCAATGAAAAGCTTTCCAAACTGATGCAATCGCTCCGATCTCGTCGGTGTTTGTTGATGCTGGATAATGCTGAAACGATTCTGCAGCGTGAGTCGGTAGGACAATGGCGATCGGGCTACGAAGGTTACGGACAGTTGCTCAGAACCATTGGCGAAACCTCTCACCGCAGTTGTTTGTTGCTCACCAGCCGCGAAAAGCCCCGCGAAATGGTACTGATGGAAGGCACACAGGCGTTGGTGCAGTCCCTGCCCTTAAGTGGACTGACCGCTGCTGACGGACGCGCTATCTTTCGGCAGAAGGGAGCCTTCACGGGTTCAGAAGCCGAATGGCAGACCTTGATCCATCACTACGGGGGTAATCCGCTGGCGTTGAAACTGGTAGCAGCCGCCACTCAGGATTTGTTTAACGGTAGCATTGCAGCGGTGTTGCCCTATCTCAGTCAGGGTCTTGCTATTTTTGAAGATATTCGCGATCTGCTGGATCGTCAGTGCGATCGTCTCTCCGAAGCCGAACAGAAAACTCTGTCCTGGTTTGCGATCCATCGGGAGCCAGTCTCGATCGCTGACATCCGCGAGAATGTGGTGAATCGTGCCACTCAGCAACAAATACCCAATATCATCCACTCGCTGTTGCGGCGATCGCTGATCGAAAAGGTCAAGCCTACGCCGATGGCAAAAACGGATGGGTTATTCTTCCTCCAGCCAGTGGTGATGGAATACGTCACAGAGCGCTTTGTACAGCAGATCTGTACTGAATTTGAGACCCAGCAGCTTCGCTTTCTGCGCACGCACACCTTATTACGCGTACAGGCAAAGGAGTATATCCGAGAGATTCAAGCACGCTTAGTGGTGCAGCCGGTGATCGAGGAACTTCTCGCTCGCTTTGGTAGTGTGGCTGCGATCGAGGTGCAAGCAAGGCAATTACTGGCACAGCAGGGAAAAGCACCAGGGTACCTCGCAGGCAACCTGATCAACCTGTTGGTGCAACTTCAAGTCGATTTGCGCGGCTCTGACTTTTCTGGTCTCGTGGTGCAGCAAGCCGACTTGCGACAGGTCGATTTAGCCGGAGTCGATTTTCAGGATACCGATTTGACCAAATCGATCTTTTCCGAAACGCTCAGTCTTGCCAGGTCGCTCGACCTGAGTCCAGACGGTCAAACGATCGCAGTCGGTGATTCCAGCGGCAACGTCTATCTCTGGAACATCATCACAACCCAACTCTTGGCGACCTTTGCCGGTCACACAGGCTGGGTCTGGTCGGTTACCTTTAGTCCGGATGGCAAAACGTTAGCCAGCGGTGGTACTGATAGTTCAGTGCGCTTGTGGGATGTCCAGAGCGGTGAATGCTTGCAGATGCTTACAAAGCATACAGGCTGTGTTTGGTCTGTGAGTTTTAGTCCCGATGGTCAGCGCTTAGCGAGTGGCAGTGAAGACAAAACTGTGCGCTTATGGAATTTGCAAGGGCAGTGTCTCCGCGTCTTAAAGGGACACACCCAGAGTGTTTACGCCGTCCACTTCTCTCCTGATCAGCAAACCTTAGCCAGTAGTAGTCATGATACCGACCTTCGGATTTGGGATGTAAGCCATGGGCACTGCTTGAGTGTCTTACAGGGGCATACCAACGGGGTTCAGTGTGTGCGCTATAGCCCGGACGGACAACAGCTAGCCAGTGGCTGCCGCGATGGATCAATTCGACTGTGGAGTCGTCATCGCTCCCATGATCAGCAGTCTAAGCCCAGTTTCATAAACTCCAGTGCCAAACTGCTGCATGGACACACGAATTGGGTTTGGGACATCGCCTTTAGCCCGGATGGTCGTTGGTTGGCCAGTGCCAGTCGCGATGGCACGCTGCGCCTTTGGAACGTCCAGGATGGGCAAGCCATCTATGTGCTCGACGGTCATACGCACGATGTTTACGGGCTTGTCATCAGTGCCGACGGTCAATGGTTGATCAGTTCAGGTCAAGATAATACGGTGCGACTGTGGCATTTGCAGAGTGGACAAAGCCTCAAAACGTTGCGTGGGTATACGGGTGGGATTCACTCCCTGAGTCTCAGTCCTGATGGTCAACTGCTGGCCAGTAGTCGTCAGGATGAAACGATCCAGCTGTGGCATTTGCAGTTAGATCGCCATCTGTTAACGCTACACCCTTACAAAACGTTTTCTAGCCCGACCCGTTGGGTTTCATCCTTAACCAATTTAAGCTTTAGTCCGGATGGGCAAACGCTAGCAATCAATCGCCATGATGGCTCGATCGCCCTGTGGCAGATCCAAACCGGGCAACTCGACCAGTGGTCAGCGCATAGCGCGTCTCTCTGGACAGTGCTGTTTAGTCCCGAGGGACAACGTTTGGCCAGCAGTAGTGACGATCGCACGATACGACTGTGGGATGTGCAGACGCATCACTGTTTGCGGGTGTTACGTGGGCATGAGGGCGGTATTCGCGCGATCGCGTTTGCCCCCAGCGGTCAAGGGTTGGCAAGTGGCAGCTACGATAGCACTACTCGCTTATGGGATCTGCAAACCGGAGCGTGTCTGAAGATCTTGCAGGGGCATACGGACGCCGTTTTCACAGTGGCTTTTGACTCCAGTAGTCAAATTTTGGCCAGTGGCAGTCATGACCAAACCATTCGATTGTGGAATGTCCAAACCGGGGGGTGTGCGCAGACGTTGCGAGGGCATACAGGATCGGTGTGGACGCTTACCATCAGCCCTGATGGTCAAATATTGGCCAGTGGCAGTGATGACCAAACTATTCGATTGTGGGATCTGCAAACGGGGCATTGCCTCCACGTATGGCATGAGCACACCAGTTGGGTTCGGTCAGTTATCTTTAGCGCCGATAGTCAAACCGTATTCAGTGGTAGCGACGATCGCACCATCAAGCTCTGGGACGTGACGACAGGACGCTGTATGCATACGCAGACAGTCGATCGTCTCTATGAAGGGATGAAGCTTCAAGGCGCAACCGGCCTGACAGTGGCTCAAAAATCTACCCTGAAAGCACTAGGGGCCATTGAGCGTTGAGGCGTTCACCCTTGGTTAACTGCCATAGGGGAGCAGAAGTGCAACGCAGCATAAGGGTTTCAGCCGCTGCAAACGGGTAAATTGTCCTCTGTACTACCACTTGCTCGGGTCGGAGACCCATTCGTGTAATTTGGTATCATGACTGGCTTGAAAGGCTTTCCAGGAGGGAGTTGCGGAGCACAGTATTTTTGTTCTACTCGAGTTTTGGTATAACCGGGTGATCGTAATCTAAAGGGTTGGGATGACGGTTGAGGTCAAGGTCATAGCTGCCAAAGCGGTTGACGTGCTGAGTCCAGTAAGGACTGAGAGTGGCGATGGCATCGGCTTCCAGTGGATAGCCTTCGACCGTGAGTTCTTGCAGAATGCGACTGATCTCAACGACGTTGTAGAAAATCAAGCAGTTGGCGATCAAGTGGTTATAACGAATTAGGGGTGCAATCAGGATACGTGTAATTTAGTGCCACGAAACGCTAAAGCTATTGCTATGCCCATCTTCTAGGCAATAGAAAATTTGATGTTCCCTTCTTTGATTTATTGCGTGTTGTGCAGTAGTGCTGATTTACAAGCAACAGATAATTGCTTCTTCCAAACTCCTTCCAGACAAGGCTTCGCGGTCATCTGGCACCTTTTTGCCTTCATCTGGGCTCAACCCCTAGCTGTTCATTAACTGAGCGATTGAGCGATCGCTCCCTCACAGCAACTCTGCCACAGCATCCACTTCCTCCTTCCCGATCGCCAAATATTTTGCCAGATTCCCCAGGTCATGTTGACTTAGGAACGAGAACACAATAAACCCGTTAATTCTGTTGTAGGGGCTTAGCATTCGGCAAGTTACTTTCTGCTCATTGCCGAAGTTTTAGCCCGTAGCTTGCTTCCCGAAGGGTATGCTAAGCCCTTACGCTTGGGAAATTGTCGATGTTATTTGATCCATGCTCCTTAGTCGCTCCTGGAGCCTCACAACAACTCGCCAACTGAGTCGAGGTAATCACGCTCCACCTGAGACATGACACCAGACCGACAGGCAGAGTAGGGATCGCTGCAATCTTTAGAGGTGTGTCCGTTCCACCCTGGCTCTAGTTCCTGGATTAAACGATGTTCCAGTCTTCCTGGATGGTCTGTGATCTGGTAGTGAAACGTGACCCCTGACAAACCCAAAGCAATCTGCAACGGAATATGCCTTCTGGTCAACCGTTTAGAGAGGTCTTTTGCTCTGCCAATGTAAAGCCAACGATCGCCGGATTTGAACCCATATACCCCAGACTCAGCAGGAATGTTGCTAATATCCAGCGGCTGCCAGTCCATGCTCATCTTCCAAAGCTCCATCCATCTCTAACCCCAAAGCGAACACAACGCTGCATCCGCCTCTTGTTGCCCGATATCCAAATATCTCGCTAGGTTACCGATATCCTCATGCTTGGTAATTTGCTGAAGCGTCTTCAGCGAGTGACCTTTTTCAAAATGCATTTTGGTCAGCAGCGATCGTCGGAAGCTGTGGGTGCTGACTCCTTTGAAACCCAAATAATCACAAGCTTGCCGAAGTGCCTTATCTGCTGCCTGTGTCGTCAGATGGTTGTTGACTCGACCGGGAAAGAGATAGCCACGCCGGGGTAATTCCACCGCTTTTAATGCTGCCGCCAGGGGAGGCGCGATCGCTACATCGCGAGTGGTCTTGGTCTTGGTAGTCTGCGCTCGGTAGACAATGCGGCCTGCCACAATATCTTCTGCTTGAAGCTGCACCACTTCCCCCACCCGTGCTGCGGTGTAATAGCAAATCTGAAACACCAACCGATGGGGTAGCTCTAACGTGGCAAAGAGTTCCGCCAGTTGATCCTCAGTCAACACCACCGCCTGACCGTTACGATTTACTTTGGGCATAAAAATCTGAGTTGGTATTTTGTTATTTTACCAACTCAGATTTACAGTCTTTTCAAGGGTTCCGGCTGAGACGAGAATTTTTGATGGCTTTTATTGCAAAATACCCTCTCTTGTTGCGAATGGGTTGGAAGCTAGAAAGGAACATCAGGTCAAGGTCAACTGGGCTAACTGAGTTTGCGATCGTGATTGGCTATCTGAGCTTGGGCACTCTAACAGCGAAAGGTCAACTCCGTTTTCAGCGAAAACAACAGAGGTGCAACCAATGTCCAGAAAAAATCAACACGTGATTCGCCATCCTGAGGGGTGGGCTGTCAAAGGTGAAGGGAATAGCCGCGCGACTAAAATTTTTACAACCCAATGGGAAGCGATCGAGTTTGGTTGCATCGTGGCAATGAATCAACGATCGGAGTTGCTGATCCACAACCGCAAAGGGGAAGTACGCGATCGCAAGGACTACCGAAACTACACGCCTTACAGACCCAGGTACAGTGTTTACCCCAGTTTTCTCAGTGGGTTAAACAGCACTCCTGCGTCACAATCCAAAATCTAGATTCAAGAATCGCTATGAGCAAGGGTCAGAAGCCGATGGTGGGGGCGAGGGTGCCCCATAGCTGGAAGGAGCAAATTCAGGCGATTTGTCAGGAGACGGGGAAGCGTGAAAGTGAGATTGTGCAGGAGGCGATCGCTCAGTACCTCGGTAAGACGGATCTGAATTCAATGAGTTCTCTGAGCAAGCGGGTGGCGGCGCTGGAGCGACAGTATCAGAAGTTGGTGAAACTGGTTTGAGCAATGAGGGAGCGATCGCTGCTTAATCATCCGGAGGATGCCAACCACTGGAGACCCAACGTCTTCGTGCAACGACGATCATTGCGTGATTCATTTGCAATGCCAGCACTGTTACCCGACCTATCGGTGTTAATCCTTCTACTCGTGTCCCATCTTCACTCCAGGCAAAATGAGCGATCCAATGCTGTTGTCGAGGATTGAATAGAGATGCTGTCTCTCCAGTCAACGGATCTGAAGCTTCGCTCAGGTCAGACTTGAACTCGTTGCACGAGCGACAGGCAAGACATACATTCTCAAAGGTTGTTGTCCCACCTTTAGAACGCGGCACGATATGGTCGTAGCAGAGCGGAATGCCACTGTTCACAGTTTGGGTCAAACAGTAGCAACAGCGTCCGCGATCGGCTTGCTCAATTTGGCTCCGTAGGTCAATGGGAATGTAGGCAGACACAAGAATTACGGTGAAGGGACTTGATGCCCACGCCAGCGCAGGATTACCGCAGCCTGGGCTTTGCACAGCATAAAGCGATCTGCTTCTTTTCGGAGTGCCATCAACTCTAATTGTTCAGCATCGGTGAGTGTCCCCGCTTGATTGCGTTCCAGCAGTTCGTCGTAGCGCGTCATTTCATCTGCCGTTTTGCGACTGCGGGCAATCTGCCAGAGAGTGGCATCATCCAACCGATCCAGTGCTGCCAGGTCTGCCTGAAATTCTGCGGGAACGTCATCCCAATCAGGTGGACCGCCAACTTCCAGCGCATGCACAATCACTTCTTCCAAGGGACGCTGGATGGCTTGAGCTGTGTTGACGAGTCGCTGGTAAAGGCGATCGGGGAGTTGCAGAGTGATGGATTCAGCCACGGAATTCTCGACCTTTTTCTGTCATTTTAATCTGTCGCCTTACCGAAACAGCGGGTGGTGGTTGGAGAGCACGCATTGACCCACACTATCGCGGGATTCACTACAGCCACTAGACTGCTATCTGTGTCGCGCTTCTGGTCATCGAACAAACGATTTTCTGAAGGATCGCTCCTCTGGTGCCTCAGCCAGGGGAGTTCTGTTTTGGGGATGAGGGATGGGGGATGGGGGATGGGGGCGATCGCTCAGTACCTCGGTAAGACGGATTTGAATTCAATGAGTTCTCTGAGCAAGCGGGTAGCGGCGTTGGAGCGACAGTATCAGAAGTTGGTGAAGCTGGTTTGAATGACACAAACCTTCTCGGCATGATCAGTCGAGAAAATTCGTTCATCAGCTTCCCTACCGTTGGAGTCAAAATTTGTTTAAGCCCATCCATTTGCAGAAGGCGTGGCAACGGTTGAAGGCTCAGGGCTGGCTAGATTAACACTATCAACAGCCTAGTTTTTGTCGGAGTTGTGTTAGTTCGGATTGGGGAAGACAACGGTTGATTTGCTCCAGTGTTAGTAGCCATTGGCAGAGTTGTGTGGAAGATTTCCATTGGCTGCTATAGGCTTGCTCAATGACCCAGAGCACTCCATGGCAGGGAACAGAATGCCATGAGATAGTTCTCAGTCACCTGAGTCACGCTTCGTTTTTTCCATCCAAGCAGGAACATAACGCCAAGCATCTCTAAGTTCATCGTCCAGTTTCTGATAATCTGGCTCCCTTAGACAAACCAATGCCCAAAACTTTTTGGAATGGCTCATGTGAATTGTGTGGCTCAGCTCATGAATAAAGACATAGCGAACTAAATGCTGTGGCAAAAAGAGTAACTTGTGATTAATACTGATCGTTTTGTGGCGAGAGCAGCTTGCCCAGCGAGTTCTTTGTCCTTTGACCAACGTTTTGCAAAAGGGGAGATTGTTTATTTCACCCACCTCCTTCAGCCATGGCACCAGGTAAGAATGGGCTTTGCGGGCAATCCAACGGTGTAGGGCTAATTTACAGGCAAATTCGTCTTCAATGTTGCCGCGCACAATCAGACGGTTACCGGGTTTCTCTGCGGTTGCGACTTTTGAAGATGCGGTAGCCTGGTACTCAACTTTCCAATCTTCCCCAACGGCCCGTAGTGCGACATATTCGGGTAAGTTCCCAAATGGTTTTGGCTCCAGGAATTTGCGTTGCTCTTCAATACGATCACTGGCTGCCCCCAACCAAGTCTGCTTCTTTTGCAAAATGTCAGGAATTCGATCCTGATCAAACCCTTTGGGTACGATGACCTCAACTCCATGCTCAATCGAAACTTTCAGGCGAATGTGCTTTGCCTTGGGACTTTCCCGCACTGTGTAGTCAGGTAGGGGACGGGGGTTTATTTCACGGGGCTTGAGTGTCAGCACAGAAACGCACCTTCTTGAGCACCTTGATGGAACGGTCTACGAAGTCTTTACTTTTACCATGAAGACTGAGATTTTGATATCTCTCTGCCAACAGAAGCGTGAATTCCCGATACAACTCGCTATCCATGTGGGTTTGTTGAAACCAATTAGGAAAACATAAAGCTTCGGCTTTGTTGAGTATTGCATTCACTACTGCGATCGCTTCAGCATCTGATAGGTTGGGCACCCGTTCCTTCACCAAATTCATAATGGTGTCAGCAACTGGACGATTCTTTTGCTCAACAATTTCAACCGTTTGCTGAGCGAGGGCTTCTAATTCTCCCAAAAGTTCAAGACTGGCCTGATTTTGTTCCCGTCGTCGCTGGATAAGGCTCTCTAACCGTTCACTGAGTAAACAGGCATCCTCATCTTCTTCGACCAAAATCTTTAGCTCGGCTGCTAACCGAGACTCGATTTCCAGGGCTTTGGCATTCGGTGGCAGTTCCTGAATAACAGTCAGGTAATTCGCATCCAACACGTAGGTTGGGAAGTCTTGTTCAAGCGCACCAATATCGATATGCTCCCGCACTAGTTCCAAGGTTTTAGCACCATCTTCTTCGTCAAGTTCAAATGGTTCTTTGGGGTAGAACTTCTTGCGATAAACCGTGTGCAGCTTACATAGCCAGGTGTACTCATTCAAATAGGGGCGTAGCTGTTCATCCGGTTGTAGGGCTTCGTAGAGAATACGAATATTACGAAAGCCCACTTCAAATTGCTCACGGGCAGCTTCATCATTGTTAAGCGCAATTAGAACTTGCATTAGAGAATCACGGCTACCAGAACGATCTACTCCCTCAAAGAGAGCACTAAGTGCGCTGATAGCTGCCTGAAATTGCTCAAAGAAACGATTGAAAGGAACTGCCACCTCTGCTGGGCTTAATTCGTCGTGATTAAAATTACTTAGAGCATCGTTCAAATGCTTGAATACCCCGTAGTAGTCGATAATCAAGCCATGTTGCTTCAGTTCAGTGTAGAGGCGGTTCACACGAGCGATCGCTTGCAGCAAGGTATGATTCGTGAGTCCTTTATCTAGATACATGGTTTGTAGAATTGGCGCATCAAACCCGGTCAGCAGCATATCGCAGACAATGAGAATCTCTACGCGCCTGAAGCGATTTTCTGGTTTGGCTAATTCCGTAGGATCAGTTGGACAGGGATACTTAAAGTCCTCAATCGCCTTTTTCCGTTGTGCCTCACCGAGATAATGCGCTTTGACAGCCTCTGAATCTCTACTTGGATCTTCTGAAACAATGACTTGCGTTACTTCAGCCCCTAATAACTCATCCAGCGCTGCTTTGTAGAGAGCACAGGTATCTTTTTCGTAACAAACGAGCATTGCCTTAAAACCATTTGGACGAACATGGGTCTGGAAATGGTTAGCAATATCTTCAGCGATGGGTTGAATCCGTTTGGGATGTTCCAGAATTGTCTTTAACTTTGCGCCCTGTTTCTTCAGTTCTGCCTGTTCTTGTTCACTACGGTCGGCAAAAAGTGCAGCAAATTTTTGATCCAGATCTTCACCCCAAATCGTCCAATCACTCAGTCGAGGCTTGAAGTGAATTGGAACGATCGCCCCATCGGCAATGGCATCCTGCACAAGATAGGGCTGCCCCATATACCGCTCATACTGCTCCGGAGCAACTTCCTGCCCAAAGGATTTGGGCGTATTGCGATCGTCCAATTCCAAAGGGGTTCCAGTTAACCCAAACCGAGCCGCATTGGGAATTGCTGCCCGCATGAAAATCCCCAAATCACCGTCTTGGGTCCGGTGGGCTTCATCAGCAAGCACAATCACATTTTTTCGCTCAGTGATGCGTTCCTCCATGCCACTGAACTTGTTAATAATCGTGACAATGATTCCCCGGTAGTCCTGTCGTAGCAGAGTGCAGAGATTAGCAATGCTATCTGCTTGGGTGCAGTATTCGGTGTGGGTGTTGAGGAATTGCCCCATCATTTGGTCTTGCAACTGGTTACGATCGATGACAACCAGGATCGTGGGCTGAGTCATCTGGGGATGATTCCATAACTTGAGGGCAGCAAACAAAATGGTCAAGCTTTTACCAGACCCTTGCGTATGCCAAACAACCCCTCGCCGTTTATTACTGGGTTGATCCAGGGCGATCGCCCGTGCCACAATTTGGTTAGCCGCCCGAAACTGTTGATAACGGGCAATTTTCTTCACTGTTTTGCCCTTCTCCACTTCAAAAACGATGAAGTTCTGAATGATATCCAGCAGGTTGCGGCGATCGAGTAGCCCATAGAGGGAGCAGTTCATCTCATCAAAGGTATCGATATGGGTGTGGGGCGAAGGATCGCGCCACTGCTGCCAATACTGCACCTTTGTACCGGGAACACCATATTTCATCCGGTTCTCGTTGACCCCAATGCAAAAAGCGTTGGAGTAATAAAGCTGGGGGATTTCTTCAGTGTACGTGCGGGTTTGCTTAGCTCCTTCCTCCCATTTGATTTTGCCGCGTGTGGCGGTTTTCGCTTCAATGTTGACGATGGGAATCCCATTAATAAACAACAAGACATCTGGACGGCGGGGAGTTTTGCCCTCGATCGGAAACTGGTTGGTGACCAAAAAATCATTGCGATTCAGCGGATCGGTGTCGTAATCAATCAGGGTAATGGTTTGGTACTGCTCATCAGCAGCAAACTGCATCGTCTTCTCATTTCGCAGCCACTTTAGCCATTCCTGGTTATCTTGCAACGCCCGCAGGCGATTGATCACTATGTTTGCCCGTTCGTCACTGGTAATCACGCCAGGATTGAGGTCTTTCAACTTCTGCCGCAAGATAGGCAACAGCAGGACTTCATCCAGGTTGGCACGGTATTTTTGCTGCACCGCGTCCCGATTTTCGTAGCGCCAACCCAGTTCAGGCTTTTGAAGATGTTCCAGAATAGGCTGTTCAACGGTTCTGTCTTCGTTGAAGCTCATGAAGTTGCCTCCAGGTTGACGCGAATTTTGCCAGTTAACAGGTTTTGTAAGAGCGATCGCTTTAATCGTATTTGTTGATTGAGAACACCCTGCGTTGCATCAATAGTGTCTTCAAGATTATTAAGAATTTCAATAATTTCTTCTTGCTCAGCAATTTCAGGTCTTGGTAGCCAAAACTGCTTAAGTGAGCGCGTACTAATGTTGTTGTTTCCTGCTGAAGTATTTGCCATAGCAAGAGCCTGTCGTCTACCTAGAGGAGAAGCCAAAAAATAATTTAGGTACTCCCCTAACAGCCGTTCAGAATCAGTACGAACGCGAATGAGATAAGAAGCATAGACAACATGCTGAGCAGCAACTTCTTCGCTAACCACAGTAGACTTCGCTAAATAGTCAGGATTGCCGTTTGTACGTATCAGCAAGACATCACCTTGCTGTAAGCGCAAGTCGTCTGCTTCTCTTTGACCCAGCGCAGCAAAGGGTGTGTCTTTTAGCTCTAGCCGGGGTGAAACAACTTGGGGAATGGCAATCACAGGATAGCCGCCACCATAATCATTAGATGGCTCATTGGTTCCATATTGTATCTTTGAGATACATGAGCCAAGTTTGGTTGCTTCCCAGTCAACAGGAATGTCAATGACACGACGCTGGACAATCCTTAGTGAACTAAATTTTTGATGCCTGCCAGGGATGCCGCGTGTGAAAAGTTGCTGCATCAGGCTTTTTTTGAGTTGTTGAGTGGCGCTGATTTCATCGCGGGTACGGGCGATCGCAATATCAATACTGTGAAAGTAATAAGCAATCTTTTTCTGCTCTTCATACGTAGGTACTGCAACTTGAAGCCACTTGGTAAATGTGTCTTCTGTAACTCTTAATCGTCCAGTTGAACCTTCCATTCGGGATACAACCCGACCATGAACTGGATTAGAGCAAACTAACTCAAAAAGATACTTAGGATCATTGTTTTCTCTAGGCGACAGCACAATGAATTCAGTTGAACCAAGACCATATTCATATGGCAATTCAATAACAAGCGCAACTTTGCCATTTTCAACACAAGGCGTGATTTTGCCATATAAAATGTCATTTAATTTGAAACTTGCATATCCAGATGAATCGGGTTTACGAGACTCAAAACCAGTAATTCCGCCAAAGTTCTCAGCAACGCAAGACATTGGCACAAAAGGATACTCCTTATCCTTGTCCAGTTGATAACGTGGACTAACTTCAGCAACTGCATGTATTGCACAGTGAAGCCACTCATCGGGAGCTTCAGGGAAACATTTAACAACCATATCCAATCCCTTTCAGTAGTTGCTGTAATTTCTCTTCTGCCTCTTGACGTGCTTTCCTCGCAGTATCTAAATTCGTCAGGGAATTCTGAACTGTGATTTGCTCTTCTGGCACGAACGTATCCACATAACGAGGCAGGTTCAAGTTAAATTCGTTCTCCTCAATTTCTGGGCGCTCAACTACCGTGAAGTAGCGTTTTGCCTCCTCTGGGTCATTGCAGATCCGCAACAAATCCGCTGCGGCTTCCTGCACCTGGGCAACTTCGCGATCGTAGTGGTTGTTCACTTCATCAATTTCTTTTTGCTTGTCTACACCCAGTTTTTCTAGATCCTTAATCGACTCCTTCACTCGTTTTAACTGTTGTCTGATTTGCTCCCGAATCTCTTTCAGCGCCTCCCGATGCTCAGCTTTCTTGAGTTTTAGGTTTTCCTGCTGATTTTTTTTGGCATCCTTAGTTAACTTAGGGATTTCTTGCTCCAGCTGTGCGATTTCTGCCAGTAAAGGCACCAACGTCCCAAAATAGGGATGCTCTGTTATAGGGTTCTCTGCCCAGGTTTTGTAGTCTACTTCTAAAACTACTTTTTCCTCTCGCAGTGCTGGCAATGGTTGAAGCACTGGGTTATAGGCATCCTCAATTTCCTGCAAGCGCTTGGTGCGATCCTCCTCCAACTCGGTCACAAGCTGGTACTCCTGCTCCCCAACCAGTTGTTGCGCCTGAGGCAAATCCCCAAACGCTCGCCAGGGCACCAGAATCCGCATCAAGTCAGATGGTCGTAGTAGGTTTTGAGGATTCGCCTTTTGAAAATGGCGAGATGCCCAAATCATCAGAATCTTGTCCTTACGCTCTGCTGATTTAGATTTGTTCAGCACAATCAAACAGCCCGGAACACTGTTACCGTAAAACAACTTCGAGGGCAGCACAATCACACATTCGATCAAATCCTGGCGAATAAATCCCTCGCGGATCAGATACTCTACATCCGCCTTCTGGTTCTGCCCGTCTTCCTCCTCCGTCTGCTCTGGCTGCCCCCGAAACAACACCCCTTGAGACATGACAATAATCGCCTTGCCGTTGGGCTTCAGCGACTTTGCTACATGCTGAAGCCACGCATAATCGCCATTATCGCGGGGCGGAGTGCCAAAGCCCATTCTTCCATATGGGTCTGAAAACTCCTTTGTATCCTCACTCTGAAAATCGTTGTAGCCCCAATCCTCCAGCGAAAAGGGCGGATTCATAACGATGCGATCGAACTGCTTGATTTGATCTTGCTCATCCACATGCAGCGGCTCCCGCAAACTGTCCCCATGCCGAGGTTGCCAGCTTCTCACTCCATGCAGGATCAAATTGATTCGGGAGATGTTGTAAGTCGTCAGGTTGCTCTCCTGAGCAAACAAAAATAGTTGATTGGGATCACCTCTATGCTTCTGCACATAGCGACGACACTGAAGGAGCAAACTACCTGACCCACTTGCCCAATCACATACCTCATGCCCCTGCTGGGGTTCAATCATTTCCGACAACAAAGAACCAACTTCTCTAGGGGTATAGAACTCACCGCTACTCTTGCCCGCCTTACTGGCGAAATCCCGAATCAAATATTCATAGGCATCCCCAAACAAATCATCGGAAACATCATGCCGCCCCAACGGTTGAGTACCGAAATGATTCACAAGAGATACTAATTTTGCCTGGGGCAAGCGGCTCCGATCTTGAAAGTCAATCGTCTGCAAAATTCCATCAAACTTGGGCTGATTTGCCAGCTCGATCGCGGTCATTGCCTCATTTAAGGCTGCTCCTAACTGCCCTGATGCTTTGCGGGCAACACTTTTTGAAGCATCATCTGGGTCTTCCCAAAGACATTGGTCTGGAACAACAAAATTGTGCATCCGAGGATCACGCGCTAACTCTGGATCACCCAGCTTGGCTGTTAAAAAGCGTACTTCTTCTAAATACACATCGCTAATTCGCTTGTAAAACAGCAATGCAAATACGTAACCACGAAACTCAGAGTGATCAACGTTTCCACGCAGAATGTTGGCAGCTTTTTCTAAATAATTTTTCAACTCTGCACGAGTTAACCGCCGTAAAGGACGTGTCTTTACCACCAAATTTTGAGCCATCAAATTTCTCACTCCGGATACTTCCGTGATGAATGCAGCACTCGTAAAACTTCTACTGCTTTTGCTTTCACGCGATAAATCACAATGTAGGGAGTATTTGCAATTACTAGTTCTCGCGTCCCATCTACCCGTCTTGTTCTGCCCATCATGGGAAATTCTGCTAATTGCCCAGCCGCTGCTTGAATCTTGAGCACTAAAGCGATCGCAGCATCCTCATCAGTCTCTGCAAAATAGTCGTAAGCCTGCTCCAGATTGCTCAGCACCTTCCGCAACCATTTAACGGTTTTTGCCATTGGTCAACCTAGCAAACACAGCCGCTACCACTTCCTCAGTTGCAAAGTCTCCTGAATCCGCCTCAGCAACCGCCCGCTGAATTTCCTCGATCTGCCATTGGTGCATCTCCAAGTAAAGGGTAATGGCTTCGTTAATCAGGTAACTACGATCGCGATCCAGTCCCGTTGCAATCGCATCCAATGCTGCCCGTTTTTCACTATCCAACCGAAAGGTGATATTTTCCTTACTCATAACAACGCCAAATCGAGATGGAGATTGTATACCTCCATCATGCGTTGCAAGGCAATGTAAAGCAAATTTACTTCATCGACTGCCGATAATCCCAAGGTCTAACCGCACTGGGATTGGTCCACACGCCCCGGCGCTGCTGCTGAGCCTCCGCTTCCAAACTGGCAAGCATCCCCCCATTCGGACAACCATCACTGTATCTTGCATAGTGATAGGCATAACCATCTCGCACCATCTGAGCATTCACCGCAATCTCTTCCTCTGGTCGATACCCTTGCCCAGGTCGGGGCTTAATGAACAGTTCCGCGACTGTACGACCATAGCGGTCTTGTTCAACGGGCAAGACAATCATCGTCCCATCCCCCTGGTTGATCAGCGATCGCAAATACTGCCGACTCTCCCCTCCCAACAGTTGCGCCAACTCCGGCGCATCCACCCCACACAACCGAATCCTTTCTTCCCGTCCATTCAGCCAAACCTTCAGCGTGTCCCCATCCTGCACATCCACCACCTGAGCCAACTGGCTCTGACCAGACGGACGTGACCCACCGATCGGGAACGTCCAAAAAGGACGATCACCCTCCGGCTTCGACTCCGGAAACCGTTGCCATTGCTGCAACAGCACTCCTGCCAGAATCCCGATCGTCGCTACAATTGGGGCAAAATTTAATAGCGTGTTTCGTTTCATTCGATGCTCCCTCCAGCGATACCCAATCAATTAGTCAATGCAAGTTCTAGAATTCCCCGGTTTGGGCACTCTAACTCCTGAAAACCCTAACCCTTTCATTAAGGGAGCATCTATGTCCCTAACATTGTCCCGAACCTTCAAACAATCCGTTACGGTTCTGTCCCTGGGTACGATCGCCGTTCTTAGCGCGATCGCCCCTGCCTTTGCAGACACCTACCGCGATACTGACGGCACCCTCTTTATCACCGGGCTATCTGCCCAGCAAGAAGTGCTGCTCACCTATCCAGATACGCCCAAAACCAGCAGCGCCCGCGCCTCCGCTTGTGGTGCCGTCACCGTGCGGGGAACGGGGGGAGTGCCTCTCACGGGCATCATCAAAGTGGATGGCATCAGCATCGACACCAGCACCTTGCCCCAACAACTGATTCCCCCTTGCGCCAACGGTGCCTTCAGCGAGTCGCGTCCCACCAACTTCAAAACCTATGATGGTCAGATTGTGGTGGTGGGCAAAACTGCCAACCAGTTCTATGCCGTAGAAACCAACGAACAGGCAACTCGCAGAGTTCGAGCTAATGCCTGTGGGTTTGCCGTGGCGAAACCCAACAATCGCTTTACCCACGCTGCCAGCAGCCAAATCGGGATCAACCAGGCGGCTCCGGTCACCCTTTCCAGCATTACGCAGAAAGGTGCGCCAATCTGTCGCTCTGGCACGGCTTACTACCCTGCGGATTGGTTAAGCGGCAGCTAGATAGTGTTGCCGCGAGATGTTGTGATCGAAGCACCTTGAGGAGGTCGAAAGACCTCTTTTTTTATGGCAATGCAGTTCCCTTTTGTCTCCGTTATCATCCCGGTACAGAACGATCGCACTCGTCTGCAAACCTGCCTCCAGGCGCTCTACTACCAAACCTATCCCTACCACCGCTATGAGGTGATTGTCGTAGACAACAACAGCACTGAAGATATCCCATCGATCACTCAACAGTTTGCCAATGTGCAATACACGACAGAAGCAAAGCCAGGAAATAATGCAGCCCGTAACCAGGGCTTGAGCATTGCCAGGGGTGAATTCATTGCCTTCACCGATGCCGATTGCATTCCCGATCGTGAGTGGCTGGCTGAAGGGGTGCGATCGCTGCTGACAAATCCTGATGCGGGCATCATCGGTGGTGTGATTCAGTTTTTCTGCCAGGGCGATCGCCCCACCCCGGTTGAATATGCCGATTCGGTTTGTTATTTGCAACAGGCAGTCTATGTGAAGCGCGATCGCTATGCGGCAGGAGCCAACCTCTTCACCCGTCGATCGGTGTTTGAGCAAGTGGGGGGATTTGAGGAACGCCTCCTCAACCTGGGCGATAAGGAATGGGGACAACGAGTCGCGGCGGCTGGGTTTGAGGTGAGGTATGCGGAACGGGCGATCGTGCATCATCCGGCACGGGTAACCCTATCCGCGTTACTGACAAAGGCGCGACGACAAACCCAGGCACAGATCACGCTGGGCGAGTTGCGAGGGGAATGCCTACCCCGCGTTAGTTTTTTGCCGATGAGCTGGCAGTTCTTTTGCCAGGTTTGGCGGGATGAGCAGTTACCTACCCTCAAGGAGAAGCTTCAGTTTGTTTGGGTCATGCATCGGGTGAAATGGACGATCGTCTGGAAGTTATTTGGTAATAGATTGCGTAGGATGCGTTAGGCGACAGCCGTAACGCATCAGCGACAGGCAATTGGTGCGTTACGCTGACGCTAACAGCACCCTACATCATCTACTGTTTATTTGGATCATGCATCGGTTGAAAGGAACGATCGTCAGAACGCGATTGCATAACGCTACTCTTCCGCTCCCAACACCAACAACTTCACCCGCGCCAACTGCGATCGCACCTTTGCCCAGGCTCGAAACGCCTGCGCCTTCTGCTGATCCAACATTGACAAACTGCCCAAATAACTCACCGTATCCTGGTTCCCCACCGCCAAGCGATAGTCAATCTCCCGCACCTTTTGCCGCAACACCTCCCGCTTCGCCACTTCCTGACTGACCTGAAACTCGCGGCGAAACTGGTCAAAATCCAACACTTGCAAAATCACCTGTTCCCGGATTTATGCCGCCAGGTCGCCGCGCTTGTTCTCCACCTCGGCAACTTTGACTTGCAAATCGGCGATCGCAATACTGCGCTGTTGCGCCGCCGCATCCCCCCCGATCGCATTGCGAAATAGCGGCACGCCCACCAAACTCAAAATCTCATTGATGCCACTCACCGGCTGCACAAAGATATCCAACACCCGGTTCAAAAAGCCGCGTTTGCGAGTGGGTTGTCCTGCCTGCACCGGCACATCCTCCAGCTTCAGCCAGCTTTGCACCAGCGGCTCAAACACCCCCAGCTTAATCGTTGCCTGGTTGTTCTGCTTTGCCTCCGCAATCTTGTTGTTAATCAGTTCAATCCGTTCATCGATCGCCTTCAGCGTGCGTGAATTCTGAATTGCCAAATTTTGCAACTGCCCAATGCAGATTTCCGTCGCTGCCAAACAGGGCAAATCCCCAAGCATTGCCGTCCAGGCATCATCATTCAGGCGCATCTGAATCAACCGATCCAATGAGTCCCCCGCCGGATTCAACGGGTTCGGGTCCGTTTGCAGGGCATCCGGATTCCCCATCTCCCCACTTTCCTCCACCCCCTCATCGACCCTTGTCTGGCTCGACGGCTGGGCGATCGCCGGGACTCCCAACCCCGGAATTGGCAGCCATAGACAAAGACAACTCAACGCTAAGGGTTTGATCCATCTGCCCAGTCCATTTGATGCGCCTGATTTTGCCACTATAGGGACTCCGTGTTGATGAAAGTGCTTGCAGTTGCGCGTCGAGTGCCTGAAGCTGTGCATTGAGTTGCGCCAGTTGAAACTCGCGATCGCGTTCCTGTTGGGTGCGTTCCTGAAGCTGCTGCTCATGTTGCAACACCGCCTGCTGAAGGGCGATCTCCCGCTTCGACACCTCAAGGCTGTGCAAATATTCCTGATACTGACGATCGTGCTGCGCCTTCACCAACCTCGCCTGCGCCAACGACACCTCAGCATTCGCCTGGTCCACCTGCCGCTGCCGTTCTGCCAACACCGCCTGCTCATGGGGCATCACCGCCTCTGGCACCTCACTGGCTGGCAACGACTGAAGCAAGTCTAACTTCCGTTGCTGCGCTTCCCGATTACGCTGTGCCGCCTCAGCCTTCAGCCTCATCCGTTCCACCTCCGCCACCTGCTCCAAAAAGCTCGGTGCAGGCAAACTGGCAACCTCCGGCACCGATCGCAACGGCGCAGGCGCAGGAATCGGTTGTTTTATCCGAGCAATTTGCAGCAACAACTCCCGCCGCTGCCCACTCAACCGCAGACGATCGCGCACCCGTTCCGCCAACACCTGCCCCGCCATCACCCAATCCCCCTCCCGCACCCGCAAATCCTCCGGACTCGACAGCGACAGCTTCAACGTCAGATTTCGAGAACTCCCCACCCCCTCACCCAACTGAATCGTCGGCTGCGGCACCGGCTGCGCCTGAGCAGAAACCATCGAAGACCCAGATTGATCAGCACAACCCGAAAGGCAAGCAACCACCGTCATCAGCCCCAACCACCCAAAACACCGATCCATCCCCTGCACCCCCTTCATTCTCCACAGCCCTCAATGCCCCTCACCCCAACCCCTCTCCCAGAGCGGGAGAGGGGCTATAACCAGCACCCTCTTCATTCTCCACAGCCCCCAAACACTCACCGATCCGGCTCACGCACGCCCCAAACCCCAACCCACCAACCCTTTTGGAGGGGGTTTGGGGGACGCAACCGTCCCCCAATGGGGGGTCTGGGGGGCACCCCCCAGCACCAACCTTCCATCCCAACCCAAAGCCCCGACCCTCACTGCGGACGCGGACTCACCACCCTCACCATTAGAGTGCCCACCCCATACTGATCTCGCAATTGCACCAGCGCCAGTTCCATCGGGTGAACCACCATCGTCACCGTATTCCCCGACAACCCCAGCGTTTGCAACTGATTCGGCGCGATCGCAGCCTGCACCGACTCCGGCGCGTCTATCACCAGTTGCCCCGTCACCAACATCAGCGCCCCCGGCACCGCTGCCGCCACCTCTTGCAGCTTAGGAGCCACCTCTTCATCATTGAAGCTCAAACTATAGCTCTGAGTGGTTGCCGCCGCTCCCGCACTCGCCGAGAACCGCTCTGCAATCAACTGCTGCCCGGTCTTATAAAACCCCTTGCCATCACTGACAATAAACTCGTTGCCCTCATTGGCAACAATCCAATAGCGCCCATCGGCACGCCGCCGATCGCTCGCCCACACCCCCCGCACCTCCGCCCAGATGTGATGAGTGCTTGCCTTTTGGTTATAGAGTTCGATCGCGCCTTCTCGCATACCCAGCGTGTGACTGAACTGCTGCGTAATGCCGCCGCCAGTCGCAATGTAGAGCGCCAGAATCAGCGTGGCGATCGCCCCACCCAATACCCACAATTCACTAGCTCCCCCCGTCTTCAGCCGTCGCCGGGGATTGCTCACACTCACTGCCCAGGCAGGATAGGGGTAAAAGAGTTGCACCCCTTGTTTGGTAAAGGTGTCGCTAAAACAAGCGAGCAGATGCCCCAGTGGCAGGGCGATCGCGATCCAGACCTGTCCAAGCATCCACCCGATCGACACACTCACCACGGTCAAACCAACGGTTGCTAACAAGGAATGGGTAATGCTGCGATGAGGAAACCGATCTTCAATCCAATGGCTGAGGGGATAGCAAATTTGACCGATCGCGGAGGTGGTGGTGTCGATGTCGGGCAATTGGGAACCAACGATCGCTAAGCTTAATGCGATCGGGTTGGCAGTGCCCAGAATGAGGGATGTTCCAGCAGCGGCGATGCAGGCATGGGTAATGGACATCATTTGGAATAGTCCAAGAAGATAAGACTATCCCTAAATTGCCCTAGCAACGAAAAAGTTTTGCAATGACGTACGAGTATTAAAACTAGCAAAACCTTGATGCTGGTAGAAGAAGCAAAGCGCTTCTACCAGCACAGCTTATCACGTATATAGTGAATTCACAAGCGAGAAATCACTGTTTTTTTGAGCAAAGGAGATTACAAGTCTATGAATTCGGCAAAACGACTAGAAGCTTTTTTAATGCTTACGAGAAAGATACCTTGCGCTGAGGAGTTTCCAGCGCCCCAACAATCTATAGGGTTACATCTGGAAGTTGAACATCCCGAAAAAGGGTCGATTAAACTCGACCTCTCGGAAACAGTCGCTCTAATACTCATACCTTGCTTACTGGGACTGACCTTCGTTTCAGGGGGAATGTGGCTATGGTTTAACTACATCCCACATCCACCTATGACGCTGCCTGCGGCTACGGAAACACAGCCCAAAAAGTAAGTAAGGGAAGGGTAATTCGCTGCAAACTTGTCTGAACCGATCATTTGACAAATCTAGCCTGGGCATTGGCAGTGCCTGGGCTTTTCTTGTTTGTAGCGATATCATTGCCCTGCCCCTACTCTTTTATCCTACTCTCTACTGCCCCAACCGCTTCCGTGCACCCCGCACCTGCCCCAATTGCTTCAACGCCATCGCCGCCACCAACGCCACCCCACCCGTGATGTAAACGCTCTGACTCTCAGTTCCTAGCCAAAACGCAGTACAATCACCCTGCCCCATTGCTGCCAATTCGTTGTGAAACGCGACGCGATTTTCTATCAAATCTTCAAACGCTTCCCCAGCCTATTCTTCACCCTGCTCGACCAGGCTCCCGAACAGGCGCGGGGCTACCGTTTTGAATCCGTCGAAGTCAAAGAAACCACCTTCCGTATTGATGGAGTCTTCCTGCCACCCGACAATGCCACCCCCAAAACAGTCTTCTTCTGTGAGGTGCAGTTTCAAAAAGATGAAGACCTCTATTACCGCTTCTTTTCAGAATCCTTGCTCTACCTCTATCGCAATCGATCGCTCTACGACGATTGGTTCGGGGTCGTCATCTTCCCTTCTCGCACCCTGGAACCAGAAAACACCACCATTCATCGATCGTTGCTCAACGGTTCCCAAGTCCAACGCATCTATCTGGATGAACTGGGCGATACAGTCCCCCATTCTGTCGGCATTGACCTGATGCGGTTAACGATCGTGCCAGAAGCCCAGATGGCAGAACGCGCCCGACAATTGATTGACCGAGTGCAGCAAGAGGATCTCGGCATCCTTTCCAGAGACGAGATAATAGACGTAATTACCACAATCGTCGTTTACAAGTTCACTAATCTCAGCCGTGAAGAGGTAGAAGCCATGCTAGGTAAGAGTTTGGAAGAATCCAAGGTTTATCAAGAAATCAAAGAAGAAGGACGCGAAGAAATTCTCGCAGTGACAGTCCCGCTATTGCTCAAGACAGGCATGACCATTGAACAAATCGCTCAACAGACCAACATCGATATAGAAGTCATCCGTCGCGTTGTACAGCAACCATCTTCCTGATCCTGGCAGACGATCAGAGATTCAACGCATCGTCCGGCAACAGCAACCATAATCCAGGCGTTTTCCCCACCACGATCGCCCCTCCCTCATACGATAGGATTGAAGCACTCACACCCAGGGCAAATCATGTCCCTCGACGAACTTCTCAACGCCGCCAACCAACTCAACGAAACCGATTTAGAAACCCTGGTCAATCGGATTTTGCTGCTGCGTGCCCGTCGTAAAGCACCCATCCTGCCATCAGAAGAAGCCTCACTGCTATTGCAAATCAATCAAGGCATCCCCACAGAGTTGCATCAGCGCTATCACCACTTAACCCAGAAACGGGATGCTGAAACCCTCACCCACGACGAGTATGAGGAGTTATTGCAGTTAAGCGATCGCATCGAACTGCTCACCGCCCAACGAGTAGAAGCCCTGGTCAGTCTGGCAACCGTTCGTCAAGTTCCCCTGCTGCAACTGATGAACGATTTAGGCATCCAGCCTCCCAGCTATGCCTAGAGACTACATTCCCGTAACGTTAAAACAGTTGGTATTCGATCGAGGAAACGGGTGTTGCGAATATTGCCGCAGTCAGGCAAAGTTTGCGATCGAATCCCTAGTGATTGAACACATCATCCCAATCAGTCGGGGAGGTGAAACGATCGCTGAGAATTTAGCCCTCGCCTGCCAGGGCTGCAACAACTACAAGTACACCAAAATCAAGGGACTAGATCCAACCGATGCTCAAGCCGCACCGCTCTATAACCCACGCACAATGGTTTGGAGTGAGCACTTTGCCTGGAGTGAGGACACCACATTAATCATCGGATTAACGCCCATCGGTCGAGCAACCGTGAATACCTTACGGCTGAATCGGGAAGGAGTTGTTAACCTGCGCCAAGCACTTCGAGCCACAGGACAGCACCCGCCCGGAGAGTAGAGAAATCTTCTGCAACAGCAATCCTGACCCTCACTGCCCCAACCGCTTCCTCGCCCCCCGCACCTGTCCCAACTGCTTCAACGCCATCGCCGCCACCAACGCCACCCCACCCGTGATGTAGAGACTCTTATTGTTCGTGCCCAAACCCACAAACCGCACCACCGCAAACGCAAACAGCGCCGCCACCAGCACCGGCATAATCACCACATACTGAGTGTGTTGCACATCTTGCCGAATGCCCAGCCGTTCCCGCTGGATCACCTTCTTTGCCAACATGGGGTTGCGTCCTGCCAGGGGTTGCAACTCCGCCAACCGAGACTGACTCAACGCCATGCCCTGGCGCACTGCTTCCGACTCCATCACCTCCCGAATCGTGCGATCGCTCGGCAGCTCCAGCTCAATCTCCAGCATCCCTAAAAAAATGTCGCGTCCAGGGTTCGCCGCCGCCAGACACACCACCTTTACCCCCGCCTCGATCAAGTCTTCCAGCCAGTAGCGAATCCCCGTTGTCAGCCGCTTTGCCTCTGGGAAGATCAGTAGCGTGTCCTCATTCACATTTTGGGCAATCTCTTCCTTCAAGGCATCCATGGTGAGTGCCTTGGTTTTGCCATTGTCGTCCGTCACCTCAGTGGGGATGTCCAACTGCTCCGCGATCGCCTCAAAAAACTTTTTGCCACTGCCCTTATAGGTCGCGATCGCACAATGACACGCCCCAGCAAAGTGGTCATACAACGCGATCGCAAACTCATCTAGCCCGCTCCCAGCTTCCCCCAACACCAAAACGCTGTGACCCGATTCGATCGCAGCGCTGGCTTTCTCAAAGGATGCCAAGTCTATGCAGCCTGCACCTGGCTCCGGCGATTGCGCCACTGGCTGAGCAGGTCGTTCGCGAGCTGGGCGGGCTGGTACTTTGGGCTGGCAGACTGCCGCACATTGGCAACCTTCACCTGAATGTCTTCCGGCAAATCGTCATAGGTCATCCGGCTTGCCAACTCGCGGATCACCAACTCTGGCAATACCAACTGTTGCCCCTTCAGTTCGGCGGCAGCGCGGATCAACTCCTCAAACTGCTCATCCATGGGGTTGTCCTGTGGCTGCGCCTGCTCGGCTGCATTCAGCAAACTTGCTTCACCCGCGATCGTCAGTTCCCCATTCTGATTCAGAAATCCATCCATTTTTCCCGTATTCTGCACATGAGAACGCAATGCCCGGATTGCATTCGCCTGCTCATCTGTGAGGTATGCCTTACCTTCTAAATCCTTCTCAGCCTTGATACCCAAATATTTCAGATAGGCGTAATATACATCTTTCTTAATCCCCAGTTCTTCCATCAGTTCCTCTGGGCGAATCTGGCGCTCGACAACCGAATTCGGGGTATCCATACTCAAAATTTTTTCATACGTCATCGCCATATTATGGAAATCGCTCAGAGAAAAACTTCCGAGGAGTCACCAGAATTCGGGTGAAGAGTGGATGAAGACCCGAATTGAGTTTCAGCCTTCATACTGAAGGGTTGATTAATAGGTGAATCAGGGATTTATTCAGACCCAAATTTGACTGATTCGGGTCAGGATTTCTATTAGCTTCGGTTGGGTTTGTAGCGTGCCAGAATCAATTCGGTAGATGCACTGGGATTGATTCTGGTCGCGTTAGGGGTGCATCCTATGGGTTGGGTTTGAGGGAGTCCATGGTGACTTTGACGACGATCGCGAAGGCGATCAGCATTAAGCTGGGGCTGATGTCGCTGGGGAGGCTGGAGGCAGGAGCGGGGGGATGGAATAGCTCAGCCGGAAGCTGGATTTGAATGGTTTGGGGAGCCGGATTGGGGGTAGGAAGTTGGGTGGTTTGGAGTTGAGTTGCAGGAGTTGAAATAGGCTGGTTCATGATTGATCCATTGGTTAAGTGTTCTACTACCAATGTGCGCTCTAAACTCTGAAACCCTGTCCTGACAAGCTTTTGTTATCTTTCTCTTTTGACTGATTTGCGATCGGGGTTGTGTTATGAATGACTTATGCCTCACGTTTGCCTCATTTAAGTCATTATCCAAACTGCGCTAACCTCATGACTGCATCCAAATCCCGAAAACGCATGACGGTGATTGCTTCAGTGCAAGGGATTGAGCAGGCAGAAAGCGCCTTGATTCGACTGGGGTTTGGCTCAAAAGCAAATTTTGCAGAGGCTCAGTTACTGGCTCGCACTGCGGTCACGAAGTTTTTTCACCAACAGCCCGTCCAACTCGATACCTTTCAACGGGTCTGTGAGGGATTGAAGCTGGATTGGCAGAAAATCTTAGACTTAGAGAGCAAGAAAGGGATTAGACAATCAGAGGAGCTTGGACAACCAGAGGTCGGTGAAATGAGTGCAATTGATGCTGGTCAAACAGTGGGAACGACATTAGCGATCGCTCGAAAAACCATCACCGTTCAGGATGCCCAGGGGCAAACCAAAGCCGAAATTGTTTTGGACGGTGATCTTGAATCCGTCAATGACACTTTCAAAGCAACACTGGAAGTGGTACTCAAGAGCTATGGGGGAGATACGATCCGAATTACTGACATCAAACTGGGCAGTATCAAAATCACCATTCAAGGGTCTTCAGAAGACATTGAGCGGTTGAGAGAGCGGATTGCTGCCGGTGAACTGACCCAAATGAATGGCTGCCCAATTGCAGCATTCAGGATCTTGGGTTATGAATCACCAGAAGCGCCTGAGCATCCAAGATTGCCAACTAAGTGGGAGTTGATTCAAGCCATCAAAACTCAGTCACAGGCAAAGCGCCAACTCAGGGAGGCTGACTTGAGCGATGCTGACCTGAGGGGGGCTAACCTAAGTGAGGCTGTCCTGCGTTCGGCTTTCCTGAGTGGGACTGACCTGAGTGGGGCTTTCCTGCGTTCGGCTGACCTGAGGGAGGCTGTCCTGTTTGAGGCTGATCTGAGGGGGGCTGACTTGAGGGGAGCTTTCCTGAGTAGAGCTAACCTGTTTGATGCTGACCTGAGTGGGACTGACCTGAGTGATGCTGACCTGAGGGGGGCTTTCCTAAGTAGGGTTGCCCTGAGGGATGCTGTGGTCGTTAACGCTCAATTTGGGCAAGGAATAGGGCTGTCTCAGGCAAAAAAGCAGGATTTAGCAATGCGGGGAGCGATTTTTGATGATGCTTCCGGAGATCGCGAATCGATGTATGCGCCAATTCATCGCTAAGGCGCAGAGCAACGGCAGACCAACGAACGATCGTGGGCAGATCATCATCAGGTGCTCACCTTCTCAACCACACCCTGGTCGCTGACTCGGAAACCCCAATCTTTGCGAAGGTAGCAAAGCTCTCGTAGCTCTTCCTGCCAGCCTTCCGCCCAGAGCGATTGCAGTTTTGTTAGGGCAAAAGCACGATCGCCTATCATCAGCGCCTGGTCAATGGCGATCGCAACTCGGTCCAGATCGGGCGGTTGTTTGCGGGTTCCTTTTTGTTCGTTGGCGGTGAAGCCTCTTCGCATGGCTGCAACGAACATCCCGCCTGGATTCCGACAATTTCCCCGTTCTTGTTGTTCTTTGACGGCTGAGAGGGCTTTTTGAACGCGCAGGGCAGCGGCGGTGGTGCCTTCTTGGTAAGTGGCGATCGCCACCGCATTTTGGATTGTTTTGTTTATCCGGATTCCGAATTCTGAGATGGGTTGCAAGAGTGTACCAATCTTTTCCTGTTCATTCTTGTCCGGAACAGGGTGGGTGGGTGGTGCTTTTATTTGTTTTTGTTTTTTAAAGTCTTTTAAAACAATTGGTACATTTTCGACTTTAGAGTCATTTTTAAAACCCTTGTCCTGAAAGAGTTCTGGAGGTCGCTCTATTTCATCCACAGGAGGAATAGTCTCAAATTTGAGACAGTTGTCTCGTTTTTGAGACGGTTGTCTCAAATTTGAGACTATTTTTTGACCACGCAAATTTCTGAAGGCGATTTGCAAGGGCTGAGAATCGAAGAGATTGAGTTCTTCAAATTTGGCGATCGCCCGATAGAAGGTGGGCTTGGACATATCGCACATCTGCATAATTTCGAGCAGATCAGGTAAGTCTTGATAACGATCGCCAAAGGGATCGAGGGTGACTAATAGGCTCCACAACCGCCACTCTGCCGCTGTTAGGGGTGGGTCTGCCTGCCTCAACTCATTCGCCACTTCGGGGGTCAACCGATAGTAGCGAGGCAGCCTCGTGGTAGGTTGGGAGTCTTGCATAGTTACACTTCAGCAGGATGTGCAATAATGGGGGCATCCCGTTATCATTAGCGATAATTACAACGGGATGATTTATATCCTAGAGTAATATTACGCTCTGAAATTATCGTTAGAGATAATCGGCAAATGAAATTTTGTGAAGCGATGGATCAAACCATTCTTGAGTTCCACCTGAGCGCGAAGGATCTCGCGAGCGCAGCCGGGTTAACTCAGGCTCAGCTATCGGAGTTTCGCCGGGGAAAACGGGAGTTACATACTGACGGGCTAGAACGCTTAATTGCTGCGTTGCCACTTCAGGCTCGTCACTACCTTTTCTTCAATCATTTGATTGCAGAATGCGATGAACAGACGATCGGTACTTTGCTCTATGCGATTAGCTTGAAAATGCGCGGTGTGGTTCCTGCGCCAGACTTTGAGCGTTTAACCGCTTAGGTGAGAGGTCACACCATCGGGTTTTTCTTCCGAACAGTAGTTATACTATCGTGGGTTGGTTTTGTTGAAACCCCGATTGTTGCTTACTGGTGTGTCTATGGATGGAGAAAGTTTTTGGAGTGCAATTGTGGTGGCGAGTAAGGGGTTGGAGAATGGTAGTTTAAATGAGTTGTTTGCTTTGATTGACCGACTGTCTCCTGAACAAAAGACAGAGGTGTTTAAGCATTTGCAGAGTTCGCTGCCGCCACAGACGCAGACGAACAATATTACGGGTCCGATGGTGATTCAAATCAGCGCGATGGATAAGGAGTCGATGTCGATGGTGCTGCAAGCGATCGCCGATCGGATGGGTGGGCTACCCCGTTAGCATCAGGATAGGCATAGAGGTCAGGATTCTGTAACTCCAGGGAGAAATCGGAGAATCCCGCCAGATCCAACGACCATTTAGAATGATTTCAGGAATCAGGTAAAGATCTCAGTTAAGAAAACAGCCAAACTCTATACGGTTGATCCCCCCAAAGGAGGCTTGTATGGTGCAAACCGCCGCAGGATTACTCACCTTTGAAGCATTCCTCTCACAGTATGGAGACAACGATCGCTATGAACTGATCGATGGGGAGCTGATTGAAATGGAACCTACGGGACCCCATGAAAAAGTGGCTGCCTTCCTCGGTCGCAAACTGAATGTACAAATTGATCGACAAGACCTGCCTTATTTCATCCCTTTTCGTTGTCTAATCAAACCGTTGGCACCCGGCACCGGGTTTCGTCCCGATGTCATTGTGTTGGATGAGCGTGCCCTTGCTAATGAGCCGCTCTGGGCAAGTGAGCCTGTGATTACGCTGGGAAGCTCGATCAAGCTGGTTGTGGAAGTGGTTAGTACCAATTGGCAGAATGACTATGCCCGTAAGGTCGAGGACTATAGCGCCATCGGCATCCCAGAGTATTGGATTGTGGATTATTTGGGGTTAGGGGGGCGGGACTATATCGGAGATCCAAAGCAACCGTTAGTTGCGGTGTATACGCTGGATGCCACCGGAAACCATTACCAAAAGCCGATCCAGTTGCGAGGCAGCGATCGTATTGCTTCGTTGTGCTTTCCTGATCTGGAATTGAGTGCAGCCCAGGTTTTGGGGGCTGGTAAATAGGGCGGGTTTACACCGAATGGATTGCGATCGCTCGTCCCCTAACTCGCCAGTCGCCCAAAATCCCGTTCTACACCCGTCATCGGTTGGCAGTTGGCAAAACTGATTGCATCGGGGTCAAGGAAACCTGCGATTCTTTTTCAAAGACACTGCGTGAACGCAATTTCCAACACTGCCTCTACCGGATAATCAATCTCCTCGGCATAGGTAACTAATGCTTGCTTAATCTTCTCTGGCAAGGCATCGAGAAAGGCATGAGCCGCAGCCGGTGCAAGGTGGTCTGTTTTGGCTTGCATGAGGCTATTTCTCTTCCGGCAATTCTGGCACTGTTAACCCATTTTTACGAATCACCGCCTCCAGCATGGCAACCCGCTCCTTAAGCTGGGCTAGCGTTTCCAGATTCTTTAACTCATTCAGGCTGGTCGTTTCCAGGTCAAGTAGGTTTGCGATCGCCAACTCAATCACCTGAGCATCCGTCAACCCGTAAGTGTCCGCATGATCCTCTAGGGCATCTACGACGGGATCTGGCAGGTAATTCAGCACATTCTTGATATGTCCACTGGTCGGTTCTCGAAGTTGCATGGCTAAGATCGCATCCAGCGAGGGAATGTATTTATTATATTTGGGTTGTAAAGCGAAGAGAATTCGCTTCTCCAAATCGAGCAGAAAGTCTGCATACCGAGCCGAAGTAGGAACTGTAACAATTCGGATGGCTGAAGGGCTTAACCCATCTAGCATGATCGCAATCAAAGTTTGATGCCCAGACTGAAATCGAGTCCGAAAGGCATTTGCTTTGCCAATATACAGAATTTCATCACCGGATTTGATGGCATAGATGCCAGCAGCAAAACTGAGGTTCGAGTAACCCCGCTCCAGTGGCAAAGCGGCATCAAATTTCGTTTTTTGAATAATTCTAAGAATACGATCGGCTTCTCGTTTTATCCGGTCTGAACTTGGCATCTCATCCCCTTACACCCCATCACAAACAAGTATTGGCTGACATTGGCACTATCCCAAGGACACTTCCCGGCGCTCGATGATGCTGTAGTGGGTTTCAATCCCCATCGCCTGTTTTACCCATTCCAGGGTCTCCACCTTGACGCTCATCGGGTCGGCGATCGCTTCATTTTGACAGAATATAATACAAATGTTTGCTTATTTGTTAGCAGTTAAAAGTTATGCATTCTTTACCTCTTACAACGATTAAAAGAAATCAAACCTACGCAGGTCACAACGTCCCATTAGCTATTTCTACATCATGTCCTCACTGTATGGTCATGAATACTATGTCCTTTAAGCCACAGAATGTGGATCCACAATTGCAGGTCGTTAGTGGATTCCTTGAATGTAGTCACTGTGGAGAAGTTTCCAAGTTGTGGCTCATGGAACCAACACAGAAGACCAACACAAGCCAAGGTTTAGCTTTAGGTGAATGGCAAAAACTTTGGATGACACCCCCTCCCAAAGATAAGTCCTCAGAATTGCCATTAGACGTAGAAGAAGATTTTAGACAAGATTTCAAGGAAGCTGCCCTAACGCTATCAATCAGTCCAAGGGCTAGTGCTGCATTGAGCCGATATGCCCTTCAGAAACTACTTCGCAAGAAAGCAGGGGTTAAAGAAGGTGATTTATTTAGCGAGATCAAAGAAGTTGTCGAATCTAAGGCTTTACCTAGCTATTTGTCAGAGGCTATCGATGCCGTAAGGAACATTGGCAACATAGCAGCTCATCCCATGGAAAACAAAGCTACTGGAGAAATTGTGGAAGTAGAAAGGGCTGAGTCGGAATGGCTCCTAGAAATTTTGAGAAGCTTACTTGATTTCTACTTCGTTCAGCCAGCACTGCTTCAAAAGAAGAAAGAGGTACTCAATCAAAAACTAGCTGATGCAGGCAAACCCCCCATGAAATAGGCAGAGATCGTCCATCAAAACCGTTTAACCTCTTGTCGCGTAAACACCAACTGAATCTCAGCCCCCACCGCATCCGCCAGCTTGAGCAACGTTTCCAGCTTCGGATTTTGCTTCCCATCCGCCTTCGATTCCTCCGTCAAAAACAAGATCTGACTGCGACGATTTAGGGGAGTCACCTTCTTTGGATCGCCGCCCTCGGCAATCTCAATTTCGCAATACTTTCGCACCAGGGCAGGAAACCAATCCTCCCCCCAGCGAGACTTGGCTTCCTCCACGATCGCATTCACGATCGCCTTTGCTCGTTCCTGACTTGCCACGTTACTGATAGCTAACACCACCGCTAAGGATAGCATCAGATTTTCTCCCTGCGTCTCTGCCAAAACTCCTTCATTAGCCTCGACATGCGCTGGCGACGTTCCTCCGTCCAGGCTTCCTGTAGCCGTTGCCGCCCCAGACTGGTTTTGTTCAGATTGATGGAAGGGTTGAGTTTTTCAATCCAAACCTGCTCCATCTGTTTGAGCTTAAAAGTTCTGATAGAGTCCGAGGCTTTTTCCAATGGGTAAAGCTCCAAAATTTCAAAGCGGAAAGACAATACACCATGCTCCTGAGCCAGCTGCAACAGGAACTCATTTTTATGAATTCCTCGTGCTAATTGCGATCGATGCATTTGCCAGCGCCGCTCGATTTCTTTCGACATGCCTACATAGCGATCGCAAAAGCCGGAGAGCCGTAACCCTCCGACACCACACAGGGCACAGAAACCGCACCAAAAGAACCCAAACCCACAACGCAATTCCCCACCGAAATTTCACTCAGCAATTCGTCATTCAGCGCAGGCAAAAGCTTATACAATTAGCGCAACCGATTCGCTTCCTTATGAGATTAGCGTCGTCCCTAAACAGAAAAATCGGAACTTACCCCAGCCATCGCTACAACGGCTGGGACACTTCTTAAGGAGTTTTTTTGCCATGTCAGACCTCTTCACCCATGCAGCAGCAGCGGTCGAATTGTTGAGTTTTGGTTACGTTGCCAGTTCGTTTGCAGTCTATGTGCATCATCGCAGTCATCCGTCGTGCCAGTGGAAAGCTCACCATCAACCCAAGTTGATGAACCAATCCCGGATCACCGTGGCTGAAACCACTTCGCAGAAGCGTAAGCTGTCCCCAGTTGAACAACTCCGACAACAGTGCCAAGAGGCAGGAATTAAGTGGCGAGATGCACACGGAAAGAACAAACACCTCAAAAAAGCGGAGATGATTGAAGCGTTGGAGCGGTTGGAACAGGCTAAACGGCTAAATCAACCGAAACCCAAGCCGACCCCAAATGCAACGCCTTTGAGGAGAAGCGCTTAGCCGCTAAAGGATTGATATATCAGCTCCAAGCCAACGGTTTGGGGCTTTTTGCTAGGTTGCTGTTCAGCAAGAAACTTTGGAGTTTAGAAAAGACCGACGATCGCCGATAAGAGCCTGCCTGTCAAGGCACACCCATCGAGGTTAGACAAGCCAACTTCCGGGAGAGCGTCTCAATCACGACATTAACATTTTCAGAATTCTAGATATCTAGATGTCTAGGTACCTGGAACTCTGAAAACCTAGACTTCTCAGTGTCCGAATCGTTGACCTTCTATCTCAGTCCAATAGATTTAATCGCCTCGAAATCACTGATAAGCTAGGCTTTTGGCTGATTGGCTCACGAACCACATCTATAAATCAAGATATCTATAATTCGAGATATCTTGACTTATAAATATCTATATACCTAGACACCAAGAAATCAAAATCCTATACTTTGCAAGTATTGAATCGAGATTTTACCTATGCAAACTTGCTCTTGTATCTCCTTATCGGGTGGGCAAGGAAAGACAACAACCATTTTCTTCACAGCGCTGCTGTTAGCCCAACAAGGCAAAAAAGTTTTAGCGATCGATTCTGACCCACAAGCCAACCTCACCTTTTATCTCAACCATGAGGTACAGCCCAATCAGCCCAGCTTGTTTGAGGTGTTAACGGGGCAGGTCAGCACAGAAGATGGCGCTTACCCCACAGACTACGACAATTTATTTCTCATCCCAGCCGATCGGGGATTATT
>JAHHIA010000022.1 GCA_019359045.1 Scytolyngbya sp. HA4215-MV1 | reverse complement strand
TATTTCAACTGGATTTGGCAACACAGTCGCTTTAAAACCACTGCCGCTCAGAGAGCGGGATTAACGACGCGATCATGGAATTGGCGCGACATCGCTACTTACCCCACATTAATTTGACGCACTACCAAAAATACCCCACGCTGCATTAAGGCGTGGGGCATGAACGGACTTTTCAGTCAGCATCCAACTACCTGCATACAGCCGGGGTGCCGAGATCTGGATGAGGGGAAGCTAGCTTTTCCCGGTAATATTTTCGCATGGGCAAGAAAGGAATCAAGTCGAAACGTAATCAGGGAGAGATTTACGAGGAAACCAAAAGCGAGGGTTTCTACGTAAGGCTGACGCCGCTCGCTTCACAAGGACTTGATAGTCTTGCTTCGGATTTAAACCTGAGCAAGTCGCAACTGATAGAGTGGTTGGGTCGTGGGACTTTACCAATCTTTCTTTTAATCAGGTCGTATATCTGACGCTATTCTCAATCCGAAAACGATAGAAATTTCAGAGACTAGAGATAAGGAAATCAAGGGCTGGAGCGGCTTTCACCAGTCTCTAACATCTCTGTTATGGGAACTGAAATGATTGCATTGGGTTTGAGTTTGGCAGGGGCGATCGCTGGGGCAATTGCCTGGTTCCGCAACTTCACCAGAGAGCGGTACGGGCAAGAGCGGGCGCTGGCACACCTGCAACGGAACCACGAACAAGTTACCCAGTTCCTATCAGATTTGGATGAGAAGGTTGAAGACCTCCAGCTTGAGATTGTCTAGATCAAACTATTGATGCAGATGTCGGGTTCAACCTCGGAACTGCCACAACTGAAGCGCAGGGGGCATCACTAATGGCAACACGGAAGACTCAAGAAATCACAACCCACAAAAGTGGTGGTAGACCCGCGATCGAAGTCAGCAAGACCGACCTCAGCATCATTGAAGCCATGGCAAAGGTGGGTAACAGACTCGACGATATTGCCACTGCATTGAACATTTCACCGTCTACACTCGATCGCTGGCTGAAGCTACCCGAAGTAGATGAAGCCTACCGCAAGGGTAGAGCTGCCGCGAAACATGCGATGGCGGGGCGCTTATGGGACATTGCCTTCACCGACGATGAGGAAGGCAAACCCAGCAAGCAAGCATTAACCGCCACCATCTTTTGGCTTAAGGCTCAAGCGAATTGAACCGATCGCATCACCGTTGAAACGAAGTCCGAAGACAAGGGTCAGCAAGTCGTCATCTACCTACCCGACAATCAACGCTCCGTTGCGTAGTACGGAAACCCGCTGAACGCTGCCGCTGCGAGTTCTCCACGAAGACGATCGGCAATCAACCTTAGAGGATAAGATAATGCCTGAGATCGAAATTATTCCGGTTCCCAAGACGATGAAGTGTGAGATGGCAGAGTTCTTAGTCCGTTGGTTCTCTGGTGGGCTACGGGATCTCGAAGTTCTCGCCGGGGCGTTGGAACGGTTAGCTGAAGAAGCGCGTTGCGAACTACGGAAGTTAGAAGAAAGAGTCAGGAGTCAGGAGCCGATCAGTAACAACATCGGGCGATTCTCCTTCGGAGACGCTAACGCGATCGGTAACGACATGGGCAGGTTGTAATAAATCAAACTTAATCTGACAGATGAGCTTATCGGATACTGAGAAATGGTGTCAGATTAAGTCTCAACTATTACAGCTTAAGTGATCAGTGTTGTTTGTGCGTCTTCATGAACCGCCTGTTGCGGACCCGCATGGCAGGTGGTGTGGGAGGGGAGGGAGAAACACCCTCCTCGACCCATTATGCTTTGCCGCTTTCTAGAGCATCCAGCTATCAAACTTATTCAAGGCTCATCACAAAAATAGGGATTGTCGAGAGCATCACTTTCGCAATATCTCGTTCAATTTTCAGTGTCGATAATGACTCTAATTGGTCAAGCACCTCTAACATACTAAACTCGTCAAGCTGAAATCCTTGTTCTCGAACAAATTGTCTTGCCTGGTCAAGGTCAGCAAACTCATTCTCTGCAACGAGCCGACCTGTCAAACTTGAGATCTTCTGATTGACTGGCTCGAATGCAGCAGAATTTCGTCCCATCTGATCTGCCCCTACTTTTGTAGTCAGGTCAGGCGTAATCCAGACCCCTCCAAACGTTTGCAAAATCTCCCGCATGTTGGCAAACACCTGTCGTTTTTCAGCAAAGGTTAGATACATCATTAATCCCTCACACAAGACTGTTACAGGTTGATCGACATGGAAATAGGCACTCAAGCGTGAGGAATTTAGAGTGGTGGTCGCGTCAATGTCCAAGAAATGGAGATTAGGACGGTCACCGATTAATTGTTGAGCAAGTTGCTGTTTTTGGTGAATCATGGCAAGGAGATCGCTTTCGATAAAGGTAATCTCTGGCTGTTGTGAGAGAATCATGCCACGTGGCAGAAGTCCAGAGGCAAGCTCAAGGATTTGCGTGGCGTGAAACTGCGACCTGACGTATTCGATCGCTTTGTATCGCCCTTCCACAATTGCTGCTAGCCCAATGACTAGCGAGTTGAGTTTTCCTTCCGTGAACTGATTGACGGTTGCAATCGCATCCGTGAGTTCTGCGATTTCTCTTGTGTAAGGAATGCCAGCAAACTGCCGTGCATAAGCTGTCAGCAGTGCCGTTGGGCTAATCTTGTCAAAGCTACCACCTGGAACTATCGTCATAACTCAGTACCAAACTTACATCAGTAGAGGCAAAGTCTCCTTTTGAGTTTCCTCTGTGTTGATGAATACATCCTGCTAGAACTTGCAGTAGCTCATGCCCAAACCAAGGGATAACTTTTCAACTACGCCCTCACAAAAATTCAGCAGCATAATTAAACTCAGCGAGGCTGTCACCAGCCCCGATGGTCTCCAAAACCGGACGTGAATCTTTTCGATTCATCCGGCTCCTCAATAGCTTGGTAGTTGTCATCTACACTTCATCTGCCATCGTTGACAGATTTGACATCATGGCAATGACGGTGGAGAAGCTGGAGGTTATTCAATTCATCTTTACCGCCTTTTAAGCGAGGGATGATGTGGTCGATTTCCAGTAAATCCCCATCTTTGAAAAACAGTCGGCAGAGTGGGCAGATTCCTTTTTGTCGTTTGAGTAGCGAAGCTACCCGCTGATTGACTTGAGGATGTCGTCCCATGCGGATACTCCAGTAGAGCCAATCGGCATCAAACGGAGAGCGAGTACTCTGGACTTTGATATGTCGTTTTATCACGGTGTGATTGTGTACTGCTAAGCGTTGAACACCATCTTGGGAAACCGTCGCAAATGTCCATCCTTCTCCTCGGTCAATGAGCCAATATTTGTTAGCAATCCAACGTTGGCTTTTACGAGGATGACGATGCGTTGCCCAGTCTTTCAACTGAAGATAGAGCCAATGATCCAGCCATTGATAAGCGTCAGAACTCACCACCGTCGAGAAATAATTTGACCAACCGATAATCACCGGATTGAGGGCACTAATCAATTGCAATTGGGTTGCTGATTGATGCCGTTGAATGATCTCGTTTGATGCTGGCTTGGCTGGGTTGGATCAAGGTTTTGAACCCCAGCGGTGTTCCATAAGCATTATGAGCCGTGTGGTATTTTCCTGCCGGAAATTGTCGCACAGTGAAGCCGAGGAAATCGAATCCGAGTTTCCCTTCATGTGGATGGAGGGTATGCGTAATTCGGGTTTTACTGGGGTGTAGCGTTAGCCCTATTGGTGTGAGCCATTCCGAGAGCATCTGTTGGCATTGTTGCACAATGGTTAGGTCTGCATGAAGCACCACCAGGTCATCGGCGTAACGGATCAAATGAGGCGGTTGACAATGACCGCCTCTTTTGGCATCCCATCGAGGGAATGCCTGCTTGATGCATTCTTCCATGCCATGTAAGGCAATGTTCGCCAATAGCGGAGAAATCACTCCACCTTGGGGTGTTCCCGCCGATGTCGCAAACCACTGTCCTTGATCCATCACCCCTGATTTCAACCACGCCTGAATTTGGCGGCGAAGCGTTGGGAAGGTGTTGAGTTTTGCCAACAGGTTTTCCTGGTTGATTTGGTCGAAGCACTTGGAGATATCCGCATCCAGCACATATTTGGCTTTCAGGAAAACTCCATTGTAAATTGCTTCAATTGCATCATGACATCCACGTCCGGGGCGAAACCCATAGCTGTTTGGCTCAAATTGAGCCTCCCATTGAGGTTCTAGTGCCAGTTTGACCAGCGCTTGCAAGGCGCGGTCAGCGATAGTGGGAATTCCCAGCGGGCGTTTTTCCGCTGCGCCTCCGGGCTTGGGTATCCAAACCCGGCGTGTGGGTTTTGCCCGTCTGGAGAGTCTTAATTGATTCACCAGTTCTAGCCGTTGGGCAGGTGCAAGGGATTTGATGCCGTCTATTTCTGCCGTTTGCTTGCCCTGATTATCCTGACTCACCCGCCTTACCGCCAGACACTTGGCTGACCATGACCGCATGAGTGTTTTCTGGAGTCGCCGGACTGCTTTTATGTCACCACGATGCGAGGCTTTGAATATGCGCGTTTGCAGCTTGAGAACTCTCCGCTCCAGCTTATGCCAGGGGATTGTTCTCCATTCCATCATCAGTTTCATCAACTGTGCCTTAGACTTATCAACTGCTACTTGTACCCATTCATTCCAAACTATCGGGTCTACGTCAGCATATCCCAGGCATTACTCTAGGCTTTGGCTTCTTAGACCATCTTGCTCACTCATGGCTTGCGGTTGGCACCTTCTCAGGGCATCGACCTTCCCTAAGAGCCATTGAGGAGTTACTTCGTTCCAAATCACCGTTCTTGAATCCTTAGCACGCTACTTTCTGCCGGGTTTTGTGGGAATGCATACGAGTCGCAAACGTAAACGCCCGCCCCAATATCCTTTGTCCAGCCTATCAGCCTGATTTGGCTGGGTTCAACTCACGACAGTTCAGACATAGCTTCGCTTGCGCTGTCCGTAGATTCATGCTCGGCGGCCACCAGATGAGGCTTCTAGCTTGTCGCCTTTTCACCCCGCTTTACGGATTGATGACCAGTCGCTACCGTAGGGGTGATGCTGTTACTACTTGCATCTGTAGAGAGGGACTTTCACCCTCACAGTGATTCAGTTATCGAGGTTCTAACCTCGCCATCCGTCCCTGAGTATCGCTACCCATTTAGGATGAACGAATCGCACACGGTTCGCTTGAGCGGCTGCAAGTCATCTCAAACTCAGGATCAGTGACTTTCGGCAGTCCGCTCCGAGCGAATTGTTATGCCGCTTTGCAAGCCAAAACAGCAGATGGTGCGAAACTACCAAAAGTTAA
The DNA here is from genome assembly GCA_019359045.1 of Scytolyngbya sp. HA4215-MV1. Lineage (GTDB taxonomy): Bacteria > Cyanobacteriota > Cyanobacteriia > Leptolyngbyales > Leptolyngbyaceae > Scytolyngbya. The sequence goes on along the minus strand of JAHHIA010000022.1, from coordinate 48,236 downwards.
CGCCTTAAGAATTACATCTCGAATTGGATTGTTGTAAAACTGAATATTTGTCATGCCATGAAGCTCAAAATACTTTGCATACTCATCCTGATGCTCAATGTCTACCAAAACGACCGTGCCATTAGGCTTGAGAACCCTAATTATTTCACTTAATGCTTTTTCTCGATCGATCTTTGCTTCTAAGTTATGAACCGTCCAACTTGAGAGCACAACATCAAAGTAATTTTCTGAAAAAGGCAATTGACGCATATCGGCTGTTTTGATTTCAACGCACTCCGTAACACCTTCGATTGCAGCATTTGATAGGGCAGCAGCAGAACTATTGTTAGCCTGGTCTTGCTGACTCCATAGGTCAATGCCGATCGCTTTGCCCGAGGTAAGGTGCTTTGCAGCCCCGACTAGCATTAAACCTCGTCCACAACCCACGTCAAGTACAAGCTCACTACCCGACCACTGAACTAGATTCAGTAGTTTGTCTCTATCTTTTAACTTCATGACTTTACTGCCATAAAGCATGAAGCAACCCATGCCAAGCAAGTAGGTAACTGCAATACCCAACAGAGTAACGACAATTATTTTTGGAATTTGCCCCAATACCGATGAAAATAGCACCACAAGAAAGATTGCTAATGCAACTGCACCAGAAATAAAAAAGAAGCGCAACAGACCTGGTGCATCAATGCCGTAATTCGGCTTGCTTTGAACATTTTTAGCCATCACTAGCCTTGCGTCTCGAAAATAGCTGAGACAAAAATAGTACATTTGCTCCGATTGTTCAAGTGCTAGTGGACACAGTTCTTATATGTGTTCTCTAAGGACTAGCGGCATAACGCTAAGCTCAGCGGTTGCAGACTAACTTGAACGCAGCCTCCATCGCTTGTCAATTCGTTGCAGCGCCGTGTTAGCTGGAACTCGCACCGACAACCTCTCACCTACCCCTCACCGATCGCCTCCTGAGCGTTTTCGGAACACCGATCGCCCCTCAACGATTGCCCTCACCACCAACCTCCTGAATGCTTTCGCAACAATCAATAACACTCAAACCACTGCCTCCACAGACAATCTTCTGGACGTTTTCAGGTTGACAAATAACATTGAAGAACGAGTGGAAAGATTGTAAGCGGGGCCAGCTAACGGTGAAGTTGTGCGGCGACAAACAATCGTTGAACGAAGTGCAGAGTCCCTGTTCGTCGCTTCAACAGAATTGTTCTACTGCATTAACTAGGCAAACCCGCCATTTGCTCCTATATTTTGGCCTGTTACCCATGCCGCAGACTCACTAGCCAAAAATAGAACAACACTAGAAATATCCTCTGGCTCACCAATCCTTCCCAATGCCGACATCGATGCCAGTCGCTGAATTGTTTCTTCGGTTTTACCCTTTAGAAATAAATCAGTATTTGTGGGACCTGGAGAAATAGAGTTAACTGTGATGCCACGCGCTCCGACTTCTTTTGCAAACACCCGTGTTAATTGCTCTACTGCCGCTTTAGTTGCAGAGTAAACACCATAAGTCGGTAGCATTAAACGAGTCACTGACGAAGAAAAATTGATAACCCGCCCATTCTCTTGAAGCCGAGTTGCCGCCTCTTTCAAGCCCAGGAAAACGCCTTTGACATTGATTTGAAAAATTCGCTCGAAATCTTCTTCCGTTGTGTCTTTGACCAATTTATAAATACTGATCCCTGCGTTATTCACTAGAATATCAACTTTGCCATATTGATCAATCGCTGCGTCGAACAAAGCAGTCATATCACTTGGAGATGCTACATTTGCTTGTACTGCGATCGCAACGCCTCCTGATGCAGTGATGTCATCAACAACGCTTTTTGCATCGGCTTCACTGCCGGAGTAATTGACGACTATATTGCAACCCTCTTTTGCCAAATCCTTTGCAAGAATGCTACCAATTCCGCGCGAAGATCCTGTGACAATTGCGACTTTACCTTTTAAACTGCTCATGAGATTTAACAACCTTGAGAAATAATCAACGGACTCCGCCGCAAGCGGACGGAGTATAGAAGCAGATCTGCTCCCGAACCTGAAGATTCGGATTGCAGTTTGTCTGTTTCGCTGTAGAGCGGCGGGGAATTCACCCAGACTAGATCGAAAACCGTCCTTCTCAGACATCCTCTAAAGATTTAGAGGTTTATTCGTGCCAATTGGATTCCAGAATAAGACTGCAAAAGTTCACGCGCTTGTAAGTCGGATCTTTTAGCTCAAGAATATCGGCATTCATCGTGCCAACCGTACTCTCAGGTCTGTGCTTCATCCCGTCAACGAACGCCTGAATGATATTCTCCTTAAAATGACTGCCACGCGGATATGCGGTGGTCACCTGCTCGCGTTGCTCAGGCGTAAACTCCGAAAAGCCCATACCTACAACATCCATCGCAGCTCCAGCTTGCACTAGAGCAACTTCTGGCTTTTTATGTTGAGGAATTCCCGGTGTCGTGTGCAAGGCGATCGCATCCCAAACCAGATCGATTTCTGCTTCTGAAATCTGGTGCTGACGCATAAAGTCGCGTGCCGCATTGGCACCATCAACCTCAAACCTTTCCATAGAATGACGATAAGCCTGGGTTAGTCCGAGATCATGAAACATTGCGCCGATATACAGCAATTCGGGGTCGAACTTCAATCCTTTGCGAATTCCGGTGAGGGCACCAAATAGATACACCCGAGTTGAGTGATGAAATAGCAGCGGAGATTCCGTATCTTTGATTAATTCCGTCACTTCCCGAGCAATTTTACTGTCAGGAATTGTAATTCCTGCAATTGATGGATTCATGTTCATCTCCTAATATTTGTCGATAATTCTCACTTGAGAAGGCTTGATTCTCATAACTTGCCTCCTTCAAGTGACTTGCTCTCGATCCCTTTCGTTAAACCGTCAGCGAAATCAGTTGACTGCGATACCGAAAGCATCAAACAGGTTTGAACAAAAGCTAAACATGTTTCGAGGAGTACATTATTCAGAGGTGTTTTGTGGTATCTTGTCCAACGTTTAGTTTTATGCCTTGACGCTCATGCAAGCCACAATTGAGCAGTTACAGCGCATCTTACTGTTGTCTGGTTTAGAGGTTGAACAGCTAGCCCACTTGCAGGCTCATGCTAGGGTTCAATCCTATGTGCGTGGAGCGGTGATTCTGTATGAAGGCGACCCTCTACCGGATCAATTATTTACGCTTCTCAGCGGCAAACTGGAAATCAGGAAAATCACGGCGGCGGGCAAAGAAACGATTTTACGTACAATACACGCGGGAGAATTGATTACGCCTCCTGTGTTAGTGGGAAATTTCTCAGCCTCTGCCAATATCGTGGCAGAGCAAGATTGCCAGATTCTCACCCTTGAGCGGGCGGCATTGCTAAAGATGATTCAGGACACCCCAGAGTTTGCTTTGCAGATTATTGCTGTCCTGACTCAAACGATTCAGAATCTCCATCAAATTGTGCATGAATTAGCGTCGGAACGAGCGATCGTGCGGTTGGCACACCTGATTCAACGAACCGCGATCGCTGAGGGTACAGATGTGACGGAACAGGGCATTTGGTTACGATCGCGAATTGCTTATTCCCAGATTGCGAGCAGTATCGGCATTACCTATGAGGAATGTTCACGTCTGTTCAAGCAAATTCAATCCATCGTGCATTACAGTCGAGGGGGTAGGATTCTGGTATTAGATTGGGCAAAGCTAGAGGCGATCGCCCAGGGCAATCTAAGTGCTTAAACCTCCAGGCTTTCTAGATTCAGCGCCGTGAGCCTGCTCAAGGTAGAGGAAACTCATGCAACCCTTTCGGACTGAGGCATCGCTTTCAACGCCCATAAACTTAGCCCAAGCCCCAAGCCATCGACAATCAAGGTCAGAATGGCTGTGATTTGAAAGAGCCAGCCCCAACCATTCAAAGCAACTTGCGACACATGATCGGGGCTGATTGCGATGAAATGGTTGTAGATACCAAATAGGATGGCTCCCATCATTGCACCAAGTAAGAGCCAGTAGCCGATGCGATCTAGTTTTGTCCACAGGAAACCAGCCGCGACCATGGGAGCAAAAACAATCACTCCACCAATGAATACGATCTGAAGCAACGAGAGCGCGACGGGAATTTGGACATGAGCTAAGCCATGCAATCCATGCACGATCGCATGCAGAAATACGATCACGGTGCCATATTGAGCCACTTTCATGTGCTGAATCCTCTATTCAATTAGCGAGTATGAGCAACAGCAGAGCCAATCAACCATTCCAGCGATCGGGGCTGAAAATTGAGTTCGCGCTTTGCTTTGGCATTGGACATCCCGCGCATTTGGGTACCGTAGTAGACCGCGTCCGCTCCAGCGTATTGCAGCGCTTCTGCAACCGAAACTTGCGGCGGTGGGGGTGCATCGAGCCAGCGAGCAAAGGCTGGCAGCCAGTCGCGAACTGCTAGAGGGTGATCGTCTGCAATCAAATAAATGCCGGAATTGCCTCGCTCTGCTGCCGCCACAGTTGCAATCGCAGCATCCTCAATGTGGAGCCACGACCAGACCCCTTCGCCATTGCCGACGATCGGGAACTGCTGTTGGTGTACTTGGTTTGCCACATCGCCATCAGGATGAAACCACGTACCTGGCCCGTAAAAGAATCCGTAGCGCAGGGCAATTCCTTCCAGATTGGGGGTTGTCAGCAAGCGACGCTCAATTTCAGTCACAATCTTGGCATCGGCGGCAACTGCGGGTGAAGCATCCAATGAGAGAGGAGTTTCCTCATCTGCTAAACCAGTCCCCGAAATTGCCCAGAACCCAATCGACTGCCTCAGATAACGCTGCACACCTGCTGCCTGTGCGGCAGCCAACACATTAGCACCCCCTTCTAGACGAATGCGGGTGTTTAGGGCAGCGGCAGCACTCATTGATTCACGGGTATAGGTTTTGGGAAGGGCCGTGAGTTGCTCAATTACGACATCGGGTTGGGCATGGCTAACTGCTGCTTTGACGGCATCGGGATCGAATACATCTGCGATCGCAGGTTCAACACCCTGTTGGACTAAAGCTTTCGCTTTCTCTGGAGAGCGGGTCAGTGCTACCACCTGATGACCTTTAGCCAATAACTGGGCTAGCAGTGGACGACCAATTGCTCCCGTTGCTCCTGCCACAAAAATCCTCATCGCTAACCTCCTGTGAGGTGTAGGAGTCATTTACAGCTCAAACTATATAGCGTTATTGGTTGGGGCAATATGAGGTAGCGCAAACTTGAGGGAGCGATCGCGTCTATTCCTAATAGCCACGAGAATCAACATTCTTGGCATCAGTAATAGTTGACTAGTTCCAAATTAACCTTCAAATCAGAGAACTGCTGCATAACGGTTGCGGTCAACGGTTGCCGATCCCCTTGAACTCAGCACCAGCATCTTCCTTCAATCCGTTGCACCGCAATTGTTATACGGCACCCGTCGCCTCAATAGTCCGCATTCGGTCAACGGTGCTAGACGATTCAGTAACTCTGGCTTTGCGGCAAGCCGTCATTGATCTCATAGTAGTCCCCTTTATCACCCACAAAGGTGTGCTTTCCTAATCGAACACCGGTTGGCGGCTCGAACGCCCCCATCGCAATGCTAATGAATTCGTACCCCTCTATGCTCGGATTCCAAAACAGCGCCGAACCGCATACCGAACAAAACCCTCGCCGAACCTTTTCCGATGAACGATACCAAGTAACTCTGTCACCGCCATGAACCACTAGATCCTTGCGCCGTACATTTACACCTACAAAAACGTGACTTGTTTGCTTTCTACATTGAGAGCAGTGACAAGCTTCAGGCGGATGATTCAGTGTACCTTCTACCTCGAAGCTAACAGCACCGCATAAGCATGATCCTCTCATCATAGTGGAGTCCTCTAAACATCGACGTGAGACTCTACTTTGTCCAATCAGGCGGCAACCAGCTTTGTGTCGAATGCCAACAGCGTTAACCTCTATCGTGCCGTATAACTATTAATAGACTGAAAATTTCTGCCTAAGATCCCAGCGTGGGTGGATAGGGAGAATAATTCGGCATAATATGCCAAACCAGACAAATAGGCAGAATCTTTCTGTATAACAGACTTTTTGAGTTAGATAGGCAGAATCTTTCTGCCCTATTCCTCAACCAAAATAATGCGCTTTCACTATAGCGCACGCACGAAAAAATGTGCGTTATACGCATGAAAGTTTTTTGCGTAAGCACATCTCAGCAATGTCCTAAAGATGGTGCCGGGGGACTTCCCCCCTTACCAATGCATTTTCTCTGGCAAAGCGTCATAGAAAATACATTGTCCCCCGCCATCTGGGGTTCTAACTCCCCCAGCCCCCCGAAAGGTTTGACTCGTGAGCATTGTGGCGGTTGTTGGAACTGCGATGCGGGCGATCGCATCTGTAGGCTGGTGCATCGAATCGGGTTGGGGGTAAGAGTGGTGCGTTTGGAGTGGCAACGCATTCTATAAGAAGAGGATTCGTTAGGCTGCATGGGGTGCCTAGGGATTGACCACAGGCTCACTGCGCTTTTCCTAAACCCTAAAGGGTTGGCAGACGGTGACTGAGCCAAACTGTCTGAAGTGGTGGTCAAAGGCAAAGGCTGCTTTGCAGTTCAGTTTTTCGAGTATGGTTTTGCTGGAGCAATCGGTGAAGCTCCATTGTTTATCGGCAAATTGCCGAAAGGTTTGCCAGGTTGCCTGAATATCAGCTTGGGTTAAATAGTAAATTTGGGTCAGTGTGCCCGAAAAGAACGCTTCGCCCAAGACGATCGCGCGTTGGCATTCTCCTCTGGCTCGGAGGAGGGTTAAGGTTTCATCAATCACATAGTCGGTGGTCAGCAAGGACGACTGGTTTTGTTGCATCCAGGCGCGGGCGGTTGGATGGTTGGGATCGGATGGCACGGTCATCGCAAACCATGCCCCTGTATCAACAAAAATCATGTGCCTTCGCTCATCAAAATTATTGGGGATAGAGCACTTGATCGTGGTCTTGCCCAGAGAAGGCATCCGTTTTACCTTCTAGGGGGAGGTTGGCGATCGCGTCTAGAATTTGGGCAGGAGAGGGTTGAGGTGCTTTTGCTTGTTGGCGCTGTCGCAGGAAGAGACAGAAATCGAGGATCTCTTCGATGAGAGCATCCGGGGTTTGATCGAGTTCTTTCAATAATTGATCGCGCGCAGTCATCGTTGCTTTCTCCTGATGCAAGCAGGGTTACGGATGAGAGTCATTCGGTGCCCAGGGACCCACGATCGCCTCTCCTCGCTTTTCTTTCTCTGCTAATTCTAAGTTTAACGCCAGCAATTTTTCGAGCAGGTCATCGTCTGGTTTGAAGCCGTAGGCTTGCAGAACCAGGGCATCAAGCTTGGCGTGGAGTTTGAAGAGTTGGCTGGTGGGTTCGTGGAAATATTCGTTTATAGCAACCTGGCAGACAGAGGGCAGATAGACGCTGCCTCACTGCTTACCGTTCTTAAGCAAGAGCAGTTCTTACCCGAAGACTTCGACATTGCCAGAGCCACATTGCTCAACCGCTACCCGCGCATGTTGCAACGTCTGTTTGAACTGGTGCAAGGTGACGCAATTACCAAGCGCGAATTCTTGACGCTGATTAAACAGTTTGGCTATTTGCCTGCTGAGTTTGACATCGATGCGTCGATCGCGGCAACCGGGGAAACGATTCGCATCGCTGCGGTGGGAACGTTGCGAGCACAACCGACACCGGACGATCGGTTCTTGCCGCCGCCGGGGACGAGTTTGAGCGGACTGTAAAGACAAGTTGAGCAGTGGTGAAAGAACTAAAGCGAAGCGACAAATCTTTAAATCACTACTCTACCGACTTGGATAGGCAGTAGTAGCCCAACCCGTTAATCATCGCTTCCATCAAAACTTGAGTCGTCCAACAGGTCAATCAATGGTTTGATATCAAGGTACATTGTGCGATAGGGGGATGAAGGTGGCAAGGTTTCTTCAGGATTAACAAACCGAAACCCAAACTTTTCATAAAAGCCAGAGGCATCGTAGGGTGGCGTCAAGTCGGCATCGTATAGCGCATCAACTGTAATAAATCTGACACCGATCGTAGGCGCTATCTCGCCTGCTACATACTCAATTCCCCACTCTACCAATCGACGACCGGCACCCTTTGCCCTTCGATCGGTCGCAAGTAAGCCGATCTTGATAGCGGGGAACGTCTGATATTGAACACCCTCATCAATCAGAATGGGTTGATCAACCTCTAACTTGTCAGCAATCAGGGTCATGTATCCCGCTAAAGAGTCGTCGCACCGCAAAATCCAGCATTGACTGATACGGGCATTGATTTCCCGCTGAATCCGCCCTTGCCGCCAGTAGGTAACAAATTCTCCCCGTAAACAACGAAACCCCTGCCCCAATCCTGCCAGTTCAGGCGTAACACGCTCGACCGGGACTTCAGAGAAATCAATGCCTACAAACTTACTACTCGGAGGCATTCTCAGACTTCTGGCGGCGACGTAATGCAATCTTCCGCATCAAAACCAGGGCAGTCTCATTCGCAACATGTCCACCGCTTTGAATAGCGTGAGCCAGTTTTTCAACTTCGCTACCGGAGACTGGCTTCGATACGGTGTGAAGAGGATACTTCATGTTTTTGGTGAGTTTAATGTCTGGATTCTAGCAAAAACTCGCTGCTCAGTCAGTGCGATAGACTTTTCTATCCCAAATGACGATTTTTACTGGGAAAGAGCGATGCGATGACCAAGCGCGAATTTCTGACGCTGATTAAACAGTTTGGCTATCTGCCTACTGACTTTGACATCGATGCGTCGATCGCCGCCACGGGTGAGACGGTTCGCATCGCTGCGGTGGGAACGTTACGGGCGCAACCGACACCGGACGATCGGTTTTTGCCGCCGCCGGGGACGAGTTTGAATGGGGCGTAACGCTCACGCTCACCGGACGCAGATAACTTTTGAATCCCAACAGAAGCGTCTCAACGGTCGGTGTGCATAGGCGTTGTTAGCTGCTGGCATCTGTTGTCTGTAAGTAGGGATTGCTTAATGCTGGCTAAAGCTTATGGGTGTTGGGTTCCATGCTTCAACTCAACCTACTCGATCTGAGATCGCACTGAAATCAGAGCCAGTTGAGTGCTGAACAGTTCGGACAAGCCTTGCAATCTGTAGAAGCATCAATGCCCTATCTGTTCCCGAGATATGAAAATTTCTGCTGCACCAACTTGGCATAGTCCATTGCTAGGACAAATCCCTTGACCAACGAAATCATCATCGAAAACATCTCTGTCTCTTATTGTTATTTGTAAATCACCTTCTGGTAGATTCCCACTTCCAAAACAAACATATGAGTCTTGGCAGCTTAGAACTAAACGATCGTAGACATATACATCAATATCAGGAGCTTCTGTGTTATCGAATGGCACATCCCAATAATACGAAGTCGTAGCATTTGGATTTTCACCCACTTCTACATACAGCAGGTCTCCAGCAGGGTTTGGGGCACACCCTACACCAGTGTTTGGAACCCATGTTCGTTGATACTCATACCACGGTAATCCATTCACACCGTACTCAAGTCCGCTAGGATCAAAGGTATCAATATCCCAATATGTATGAGATTCACTAGATACTAAGCCTTGTCCATAGGCTGTGTAATTCGGAGCAATAATATCTGGAGTTCCCGCTCCCGGACCACGAGTAATTAAATTCTCATTGGAATCATACGTACATTGCTGTCCTGCATAGATTGTGGGTAGCTCAGTTTGTGTACTACTGCGACTATCCAGGATGACAATGTTCTCCTTAACACTACGAAAGTCTACAGCGGCTCCTGGATGGAAAAAAGGAATTATGGAAGCGTCTTCAGCGAGCGTTGATTCTGTAAAATTTTTTGGATTTGCGCGAGCTTCAGATACACTACAAGGACAAGCAGGTAATTCCTCGTACCACAAAGGGAAATTAACTTGTATTAATTGTGCTCGCCTGCGAGCTTCTTGAAGATTCTCATTGCCCCTATGAAGTTGCGATACCTGAGCTACCGCAATGCTCGAGTTAGCACTTAGGTACGACAGAAGAGTAATGCTAGACAAAATATGAAGCAACTTCACCAGAAATCTCCCAGATATTAAGTATAAAATCGAGAACTCGTTAAAGATCTGTAAAGCCTAATTATATTTGTGGGTGAATTATTCTAAGCCGGGACGACCAAGCCCAGATTCTGCCATCATGAGCACTAGAATTTTTCGAGAGAGTTCTTCGTCTCGTGGAAAAAAGCCAACAGTAAGTAGAAGGCTGCCAGCGGGTTGAGGATAGACAGCAATATATTGCACGTAACCATCCGGATAAACAAGTCGGTAATTCGCGTAGCCTCCATCAAGCTGTCCTTCAGCCAAGTCAAAGGTACCATTGAAATTTTCTAGAAAATTTTGCCAGAGTAAAAGAAAGTCAACGTAGCCAGACCGCTCGGTGTGGAATTCCGTCACCTTACAAGTGATCTGGAGCACTGACAAACGTTCAAGATATTCATCTCCTTGATAGGTAATGGCATAGTTCCCGATGTAAAGGGTGTCATTAATCGAATTTTGCTTTAGCGCCACACCCGAATCGCCACACACCGGAATGGTATATCCCTGAACAGTAACGTCAGTAAAAGTAGTAGTGGAATTGGCTTCCTTATTATTCCATCTGATGGTGTCAGGTACATTAGTTTGGGGCACCTCTACTTTTTCATTCACTTTAGCCACAGCAACGCTTGCGTTAACACTTAGGCAAGATACAAGAGCAACACCAGACAAACTACGGATAAACTTCATCAGAAATCTCTTAAACATAATCAGGTTAGACTTGAAACGATCAAGTATGTTTCTGCTTGGAAGTCACCTCAAAGCCCTTGCCCGACAATGGGTACGGTGAGATTTACATTTTGCAATCTAGGTGAGCTTTTCTGACTTAAACTACTTATCCTAAGTAGGCACTTCCCAAGATTAGGTTCACTGTACTTTGTCCTGCCTAGGACTCAGCCAGCTAACTATTAGTAGTCGGGTATCAGGGCTATATCGCTATAACCCCGCCCCTCAAAACCGGACTTGTACCTTTCAATACATCCGGCTTAAGAAAATCACTTACTCCACAGCTTGAGATGTTGCTGCATGAGTCTGTTGATACATGATTCGGTATAGCGCCTCAAATTATGCAGATAGACATCATCATTCTGCATAACAGGCTTTTTAGGGCAGAGAGGTGGAATATTTCTATCTATATTTTACAGCAAAAATAATGTATTTTCACCATAACTCACGCATCTAAAACCTGCGTAATACGCATGTACAGAATACACATGTACACGCTATCCTTGTCTCATTGAGTCTTGCGTGAGACAATGCCCCATGCCCGAAATCAGCGACGACGAATACACTCGCCTCAAAACCTTTGAGACACAAAACCAGCAGTTAAAAAGCCAAGTCACCCAACTCCAAGACCAGGTGACCCAACTCACCCCCCTGCAACAGCAAGTCACCTCGTTAACTTCCGAACGCGACACCTACAAAACCCAAGCCGAAACCCTCGGCACCCAAAATCAAAGCCTGCGCCTGGGCGCTGCCTTCGACAGTGCGCTCAACGCCGCCGGAGTCCTGCCGCAATACCGCGATCGCTTCGCCGACCAGATCACCCAACTCAAACTCGACGGCGACACCGTCCTCACCCAAGACGGCAAACCCCTCACCGAATTTGCCGCCGGACTCAAAACCCAATATCCCGCCCTCTTCGCCGCCGAAAACAACCCCACCGGATCAGGCACCCAACCGACCATCCCCACCACTCCCGCATCCACCAGCGTCATCAGTGGCACCGATGCCAAAGCCGTCTCCGGGTTGAACCCGCAAGACGTGATCGGCGGCAAAGTACAAGTCACCCTGTGAGGTAAAGATGGCTTTAGACGACAAAACCTTTACCCGCATGGCAGCAGTGATCGTCCAATCAGCGCGGCAAAACTGCGTCACCCCCCGCTGCATCAACCGCGACTTCGCCGCCTCGCTTTCCCAAAAAGGCAAAAGCGTAGATGTGCAGATCGCCGGACAAGTCCCCACCCGCGACGTGACACCCGGACCCGTCTCCCCCGGTGCGCCAGAACCCGCTGCGAGTTTCGTCAACGTTCCCTTAAGCTTCTGGAAAGAAGCCCCCTTCAAAATCTCCGATTTGGATCTGGGTGGGCTGGATACTCCCGGTTCCTACATCAACACCCAACTTACCGAAGCAGGACGCTCGATCTCCAACGACGTAGACGGCTCCGTCCTCGACCTCTACAAAAAAACGCCCTTCTACGCAGGCACCGCAGGTACGACTCCCTTCTCCACTTCCACCGTAGAACTGCAAACCGCTGAAGGCTACCTGATTCAAAACCTGGCAGAACCGGGAAATCGCAAACTCATCCTTGACCCCTTTGCCCATGTCAACGCCCTCGGCTTACCCGGCTTCCAAAATGCTCAAGCCTTCGGCTCTACTGATGTCATTCGCGAAGGTCGGATCAGCCGTGCCCTCGGCTACGACTGGGCGTTTAACCAGAACATGAAACAGCACACCCGTGGTGTATTGGGCGGCGTGCCACTGACCAACGGCGTGCAGCCGATCGCGACCACCCTACTCGCCACCGATGGTTGGACAGCCTCGATCGCTGGCATCCTCAAAGCGGGTGACATCATCAAAATTGCTGGCGACTCTAACCCTTATGTGGTGACTGCCGATTGCACCAGCACTGCAGGTGGCGATGACGTGGGTTGATCTGGTCTCTGGTGTGCCCATGTTGCTTAAAGCGGTGTACGGGGAGAGGCGACGATCGAGTTTTTCCCTGCGGCTGGGTTCCTGCCAGGGAATTGGGAACAGCTTGCGCTGTTGGCGGGGTATGGCTCAGGGATGAAGTGGTGGAGGGGGCGATCGTTGGGGATGTTTATGTATTGAAGGTGGTCTAAGTTGACAACTCTTCCAAAAATTACAGACACTAGAGATCGGTTCTGCATTTCTATACCCAACATATGTTCATTATTGAAATCACTCTGAAGAATACACCGCTGTCTTTGTCGGTACAGCGAAAGTCCGCAGAGGATGCTGAGACGACCTATCAAAAGGTGTTGACGGCACTCCAGTCGGGTGGAAATGAGATTTTACAATTGACCTGCGATCAGCAACCTGAAAAGAAGATTGGTATTTTGAGCAATGAGATCTCGGCAGTGCAAATTTCTGTGAAGTCTGGTAGTTCTTCCTCTTCGGGTAAGCCACCAGGTTTCTTTGCCCTGGTAGAAGAATCTTTGACTAGGGGCTAACGTGGCTGAGTCAGCGATCGCAGTTGATAATTTGAGTTTTACCTGGGCAAAAGGAGAATCGATTCTTCGATCTTGTTCACTACAGGTGCCCAGAGGCGAGTTTTGGATGCTGTTGGGCACCAATGGTAGTGGCAAATCTACATTACTTCGGTTATTAGCAGGTCTATTGCAGCCGCAGTCCGGTGAGATTCAAGTGAAGCAACCGATCGGGTTTGTCTTTCAAAACCCTGACCACCAACTGGTAATGCCAACAGTAGGCGCGGATGTGGCGTTTGGATTGGTCGCAGAAAGATTGCCTCCTCAAGCGGTGCGTCAACGAGTGGAAGAAGCCCTTTTGGCGGTAAACTTGCTGGCATTGCAGCGGCGACCCATCTATGCTCTGAGTGGTGGACAAAAGCAGCGTGTCGCCATTGCTGGGGCGATCGCTCGTCATTGCGAAGTGCTTTTACTCGATGAACCGACCGCTTTGCTCGATCCTGACAGTCAGCTCGATCTCGTCGCTCAGGTACAAAAATTGGTGAAAAGCCGGGGACTCACTGCTCTTTGGGTGACCCATCGTCTAGGCGAATTGGACTATTGTGATGGCGCTTTTCTTCTAGACAAAGGCTGCGTGGTCGATCAGGGAGATCCCGCCCGACTCAAGCAACGAATCATGCAAGTTGAAGACTTATCGGGTGCTGCTCCTACCTAAACTCCATGGCGATGGGGGGATTAGGGCTTTGTCGATAACTTTTGACGCGAATTTATTTGCACTATCAAAGTCTGCTAACTTAACAGATCTCAACGATTCATGGCATGATAAATGAGAAGCGTTGTTAAAAAAGCAATAATCGATGCCGCGTTCTACTTACCAGGCACTCTTCCTGGTAGATGGTTACAACATAATTGGCACCTGGATGGATCTCAAAAAGGTGCGTGATTGTGTTGGCTTAGAAGAGGCTCGTCGTCGATTGATTGAGTTGATGGCAGACTATAGTGCTTTTCAAGGCTTTGATACACGCATTGTTTTTGATGCGCAGTACCAGGGTTCGCGAGGTAGTCGTGAAGTATTTACGCACAACCTTTCTGCTCAATACACCCATTTTGGGCAAACGGCAGATACTTACATTGAAAAAGCCTGCGCTGATTTTCGCCATGATCTGCGCAAATTCCAACAGCGCTTGATTGTGGCAACGTCTGATCGGGCTCAACAGTTGACTGTGATTGGTTACGGGGCAGAGTGGATGTCCGCTGAGCAATTGGCAGGTGAAGTACAAGCGATCGTTCATCGCGTGCAACGCCAGCAAAAAGCTCCGAAGCGATCGTCTAGCCGGATGTTGGCAAATTCCCTCGATCCGGCGGCAAGGCAGCATTTGACCAAGCTGCGTCTGGGAATTCATGAAGGATTTTCAAAATAAAGCTTGTCAAATCACCCCGCTTATAGATACGATGAATTACGCAATCCTCAGTAGCTCAGTGGTAGAGCGGTCGGCTGTTAACCGATTGGTCGCAGGTTCGAATCCTGCCTGGGGAGTTCTTAATAAAAGCATGAACCAACCATGAAGGATGAGATGATTGCATCCTTTCCTCAGACTTCAGCTCTGGCTGAGCAGTGGTTGCTCGACCCGGCTACCGTTTTTCTGAATCATGGTTCCTTTGGCGCTTGTCCTAAACCAGTGCTGGCTGCACAACGGGTTTTGCGCGATCGCCTAGAGCACCAGCCTCTCCTATTTTTTGAGCGAGAGTACGAAGCCCTGTTAGACAATGCTCGTTGCGATTTAGCAGAATTTATCGGGGCAGACCCAGATGATTTGGCGCTGGTGACAAACGCAACTACAGGTGTCAATACCGTTTTACGATCGCTTCCATTTCAAATAGGAGATGAGCTGCTAACGACCAGCCAGGAATATAACGCTTGTCGTAATGCTTTGAATTTTGTGGCAGCGCGAACTGGGGCAACAGTAGTGGTGGCAGAGGTTCCTTATCCGATCGCGTCATCTCAACCAGTGATTGAAGCCGTTCTAGCGAAAGTGACTTCTAGAACGCGGCTGGTGCTGCTGGATCATGTGGTGAGTCAAACTGGGTTGATTTACCCGATCGCTGCCCTCGTACGCGAGTTGACAAGACGTAGTATTGAAACACTGATCGATGGTGCTCATGCGCCCGGAATGCTTCCCCTGAATCTGAAGCAGTTAGGAGCAACTTACTATACAGGTAATTGCCATAAATGGTTATGTGCCCCTAAAGGTTCGGCTTTTCTCTACGTGCAGCGCGATCGACAATCCACGATTCGTCCCCTTACCATCAGCCATGGCACCAACTCGCCCCGTCAAGATCGCTCTCGTTTCCGCTTAGAGTTTGATTGGATGGGTACCGATGATCCGACAGCGCATCTTTGCCTGCCCACAGTGCTGTCATTTTTGGGATCGCTACTGCCGGGTGGCTGGACAGAATTGATGGTACAAAATCGAGCCAAGGCGATCACAGCGCGGTCGCAACTCTGCCAAATCTTAGAAGTGACTCCTCCTTGCCCCGAAGAGATGCTGGGAGCAATGGCAACCGTGCCTCTACCGGATGGCTCTTTCCAAGACCTGAAAAATATTCTTCTAGAAAAATTCAAGATCGAAGTGCCGATCGTTCCCTTTCCCGCCAGTCCCAAGCGATTGGTGCGGATCTCGGCTCAAATCTACAACACACCGCAGCAGTACGAGTATCTAGCGCAGGCTTTGCGCTGGGCGATCGCACAGGGTATCTAGTTTGGAATTGCCGATCTTGAGATTGCCAATTTGAGAACTGTGCCAATCGCCAATCCAAAGTCCAAAATTTGGAACATCTTCAACCTGAAAGAACCTGATTACGGAGGCTTTATCGCTTTATCAGGAAGTTGGAAAAGAATACAAAGAGTGCATAAAGCCCACCGATCGCTCACGAGAATGCTGGGAACATTGACTAAGATGAACACCAGATCCCTACACTTACACCCTAATTTCAGAAAAAAACATGACTCGATCCCTCATCCCCGTAATTCTGGCTGGTGGTAAAGGCGAACGTTTCTGGCCCCTGAGCCGAAAGCATCGGCCTAAGCAGTTTTTGTGCCTGGATGGGAGTGGTAAAAGCCTTTTGCAGGCAACGGCTGACCGTCTCTTGCCTTTAGTAGGTGGATGGGATGACCTCTGGGTGGTGACTGCATCCCATCTAGCCGATGGAGTACGGCAACAGTTGCCAGAATTGCCCGAGGCAAACCTATTGGTCGAGCCAGAGGGAAGAGATACTGCACCTGCCGTTGCCTGGAGCACGTTGGAGATTGCCAGGCGTTATGGAGAAGAGGCAGTGGTTGGTTTCTTCCCAGCCGACCACTGGATTGCAGAAGAGACGATGTTTTTGCAAACGCTTCAGGCAGCGGCTGAGGTAGCCGCAACACAAACCGCGATCGTGACTTTGGGGATCACGCCTAATTTCCCTTCTACGGGGTATGGATACATTGAGCAAGGAGAAAAAATTGGCGTTTATGGGCTACAACCCGATGCTGAATTTCCGGTTTTCAAAGTCAGTCGTTTTACTGAAAAACCCGATCGCGAAACTGCTGAATCTTTTCTCCAAAGCGGACGTTTTTGTTGGAACGGAGGCATGTTTGTTTTCCGGGCAGGGGTGGCGCTGGATGAACTTAGAATCCATGCCCCAGAAGTTTTGGAACTGTTAGAGAAGCAAGGCGTTGCAGCCTACTCGCAAGTGCCCAAAAAGAGCATCGACTATGCGCTGATGGAAAAGACCCAGCAGGCATACGTGTTACCCATTAACTTTGGTTGGGATGATCTGGGCGACTGGAATGCGATCGAACGGTTACTCAAAGGGGATAAACCGAACGTTGAGTTGGCAAAGCATGTGGGGTTAGACACCACTGGCGCATTGCTTTATGCCACTGATGAGGATGATCTGATTGTGACGATCGGCTTGGACGACACCGTGGTTGTACGCGATGGTAAAGTCACACTTATTGTCAAAAAAGACCGTACCCAGGAGATCAAACAAGTCCTGAAGACGCTTCAGGCAGATCCCCAGTTCGAAGGGTTGCTGTGAGACGTTTGAAATTGAATGGGAAAATAGACTGTAGAGATTGGGCTAAAGACATCGAGGTAGGATTGGTAAACGTGTCTTAAGGACAGTCCTTAGGACAGTTTCTTAATGAATTCTCAAGTGCAGCGCTACACCAGGCAGTCGGGAGTCGCGAACTATGGGCAAGACTTCACCCACGTTTTGACTTCTGAACCCACGTTCTGACTTCTGACTCCTCAATTCAAAGCCGTTGGCTGATTAAACGAGCGCTTTCAAAATCACCAACACCAATTAATTCTCCAAAGAGACTTATTTCTAGTTCAAAATGTCCTCAGGATTGTCCTGAGAATTGTCCTCAGGACATGCTAAGCTATAGGAAGAAAGCTGGAGGGTCCAGGGAGAAAAGCCTCCACTGGTGGGTAAATCTCCCGCTGGCGTACAAGTGCCAGAGCGGCTAACAGCTCATCACCAAAACGAAGGTGATGCCAGTGCTAACACCAACATCACCCCTAGAGAAACCAATGAAACTGAATTGACCAAACCAAGCCAGTACCCGCTGGCTTTTTTCATTTTACAACTTTAGAGACTCGCCAGGCTACCTCTCCGCCCGATCGATACCCTGCTTTGGTAAAAATAAACCCCGCTTCTGAGAAAGTGTCGCCGTAGTGCTGAATTTCTGAAGGCAACAAATCTAACAATTCAGCAATCTCAGAAGTCCGTAGCAACCAGCCATGCCGATAGGCTTGCTCTAAGCGCTCGAAGTAGGCAAGTGGATCGGGGGCAGGCAGCGCAGGTTGGAACTTGGAGGCAACTTCCGCCGCGATTGCTGTGACAAATCTCAGTAAATCTGGTTGTTCGATGGACAATCCAGAGGACAGTTCTGAGGACTCTGTGCCCGCTTTAGGTAACCCCCGGCTATCGAGAAATTCTGCAGTTGTTCTGCCTGATTGGATCGCTTGATGCAAATCATCTAATAGTCGCAACTGTTCCGAATTGACATAAGATTTATTGCCAATCCGCTCAGGCTTAATTTTAAGTGCCTCCATACGCGAGTAAACGGCGCTTCTTACCAGGTCATATCGCTCCGTGAGCTGGTTGACTAGCAGTCGATCGATTTCTCCATTGCCCATTCCACATCCTCTGGACTGTCCTCAGGATATTCTCTACTATCGCGCATCCTGCTATCCTGTGGACTGTCCTCAGGAGATTCTTTAAGGAGAAGATTAATCAAATAACCCTTCCACGTTGTGTCGGAATGCAATCAGCGCATGGGTTGCTTGAAGAGGTTTCAAGTCTTCAAATAATTGTTCGGCAATTTCAGAAGTAACAATTGTCTTGACTTCAATGTTGGTGTTGTAGCCAGCAATATCGCCCATACGTCTACCGTGCCCCCCTGCCCCTTGTGCCTGCACGATTGTGTAGCCAGAAGTGCCCAGTTTTTTCAGTAGCTGTACCAGTCGATCTTGTAGAACTGCCTCGCAAATAATGGTGATGAGCGTGCCGTGATTGAAAGAAGGCATAGTAAAACCTGGACAAGTTTGCACTTCAAGTATTTCACGGAGTGATCAAGCTTTCCCACGCTCTAAAGATCTAAATCGGATCGTAAGGGAGTTTTTTTAATCAGGGAATCTTGTTGTCCCAATGCAAAGGTAAAATTTTGCAACGTGAGAAACATCTTTCCCAGTTCTTGACTATCTCTCTTCTAGAGTCAAGTAACTCATCACACCCTAGATTTCTCCTCGGAAAATGAAAATAATGCCCAAGATGCTGTTGATCGCGACTTTCATCAGTATCACCAGCCCCCCTTTGTGCGCAGAAACCGTATCTGCACGAATGTGGCAACCGCCGCATTCCGATACTTCATTATTAAATAATCAACCTTTAATCATCCAAGGTTCCAGCAAGTCACCCTCCAAAAATTTTACTTTGGCTGAAGCTATTTCTGCTAATCCTCTCGTAACTTTGCCTGATTTAGAACAATTAACTTTGCAACAGGGTCAGCCTGTGGTAACTGGAAAAGACGGTAACTATACTGCTCGAATCTTGATTCATGCCAGTCCCTCTCAGGTCTGGTCAGTACTCACTGATTATGCCCACTATTTTCGCTTCATGCCCGATATGCCTGTTAGCAAGGTATTGGAAATCAATGGCAATCAGTACTTGCTTGAACAAGTCGATCGCTATCATATTGCGCTGTTAACCTTTACTGCTCGCACGCGCTTGCGGATTACTGAAACCCCTGAGAGTGGTTACAGCTTTAGCATGGTGGAAGGTAAGCTGAAAACATTACAGGGCGCCTGGACACTCCAGCCGATCACAGTCAATTCCGATAGTTCTAAAAACCAAGTATTGCTCACTCTGATCGTAGAAGCTCAACCAAAATCTGCTAGTGCTCAAGGAATGTTTTATCAGCTTTTTCGCGCTCGTCTAAAAGCCAAATTAAAAGCGATTAATGCAGAAGTTAATCAGCGCAATTTCTGAGTTTTCAAGCCGATTCAGATGAGCAATTGATCAGGTAATTTTTTGGAATTGAAACTTTAAAAAAATGATGTGACGAAAATTTTAAACATTTTAAACTGATCAATAATTAAAACTTTTTAAAGCAATTTACATGAACGGTTTAGACCCAAGATGGACCAGTATGAGGCTGCTCTGGACAAAGCGATCGATTCTGGGATTAATAGGGTGGGTTTGCATCTGGTTATTGTCTGGAGTGCCAGCTTTTGCGCAAGCAATTTCGACTGAAGTTAAACCCGCTGCATCGATCGCTCTTAACACCGCACAAATCGTTTCTCATCCTCAAGGACCGATCGATCGCCAGGAATTAGAAGCTTTTCTGGACAACTTCTTTACTCAGCAAATGGCAGATTTGCATATTCCTGGAGCCGTGTTTGCCTTGGTAAAAGATGGCAAGCCTTTTTTTGCTAAAGGATATGGTTATGCAAATTTGGAGAAGCAGATTCCCGCATCTCCCGATAAAACCTTATTTCGTCTTGCTTCAGTCTCTAAGCTATTTGCGACTACTGCCGTGATGCAATTAGTAGAACAGGGACAGATCAACCTGCATGAAGATATCAATCATTACCTAACCCGCTTTCA
Source organism: Scytolyngbya sp. HA4215-MV1 (assembly GCA_019359045.1). Lineage (GTDB taxonomy): Bacteria > Cyanobacteriota > Cyanobacteriia > Leptolyngbyales > Leptolyngbyaceae > Scytolyngbya. The sequence continues at coordinate 27,806 of JAHHIA010000022.1, read as the reverse complement.
AGTTGCCGAAACCTACGCCGCTCCGGTAACTCTAGATAACTTATTAACCCACACAGGAGGATTTGATGAGCGGTTTATCGGCATCGCCGCCCGTAACACAGCTAGCATCGCTCCATTGGCGGATTACCTGGCACAACGGATGCCACCCCGTGTTATGCCACCTGGAAGCATCATCAGCTATTCCAATCATGGCATTGCTTTAGTGGGCTATCTGGTCGAAACCATTGCTGGCTTACCGTTTGCTCAGTATGTAGACGAGTATATCCTGCAACCTTTACGGATGCGCCACAGCAGTTTTTTGCAACCCCTCCCTTCCTACTTGGCGCCTGATCTGGCGGTGGGTTATGCGTATAAGCATGGGCGTTATCAACCGCTACCGCCCTATTTTGTCAATGACGCACCCGCAGGTGCGTTGAAGGCAACGGCGACCGATATTTCTCACTTTATGATTGCTCATCTACAAAACGGGCAATATGACCAGACACAAGTCTTGCAGGCGAAAACAATCCAGGAGATACATCGACAACATTTTACCCATCATCCTCGGCTACCGGGTTGGGCATATGGCTTTTCGGAGCGATTTCAAAATGGTCAACGAGCGATCGAGCATGGGGGAACCGATCCCGGCTTTGCCAGTCTGCTCTTTTTGCTGCCTGAACAAAATCTTGGTTTTTTTGTCGCTTACAACAATCACCAGGATGAGTTGCGCGAACAATTGGTCAAGCAGTTTCTCGATCGCTACTATCCCGTATCGATTGCTGCCCCGTCTGCCCAGCTCAGCAAGAATCAGCGGCGAATGAACTACTTCATCGGCAGTTATCGATACAATCGCTATTCCCACAAAACGTTAGAAAAAATTGCGCCCGTCTTATTCAAAGCACCAACCTCGGCACCTGAAATCCATATCAAGGCAACATCGGACGGGATTTTAATTCTAGAACCTCATAGCTTTCGTCGCGATCGCTCTCCTCGTCGGGCGATCGGGCAAGTAGATTCAGTTCTCTCTACTCAGGCTGGGGCACAACCAAACGTCAATTCCGGGGTGCCTTTCTCTGCCACACAACCGAATCAACTTGTAGAGGTGGATTCCCTGCTTTTTCAATGGTTGGGGGGACCTTTAGTTGCTTTTCGAGAAGATAATCAGGGACACATCACGCATTTATTCATTGGTGCAGATGCATTCGAGAAATTAGCCTGGTACGAAACTACCGCCTTCCAAACGCAACTGTTGGGAGGCTGTATCCTGATTTTTCTGTTGACTTGTATTCGCCAAGGATCCAAGTTTCTCTCATTCTGGCTCAGCTATTCTGCAACTCACTCATCATGCTTTCGCATGAAAGACCATCTCACAATTCATCATTTCGGCTCCATTTTGCCAACGGTAATCAGTACACTTAATCTCTCCTTTCTAGGAGGACTCTTTTTACTGCTACTGTTTAGCAATCTCTATGAATTTGCCTACGGCATCACCTTGGGAATCTTGGGGTTACTCTATATTCCAGCTCTGTCTATAGGATGCACAAGTACTGCGATTATTCTGATCCTCATCACCTGGAATCGCCCGTACTGGTCAGGATTGAGACGATGGTATTACTTAACAATTGTTTTCACTTCCTACAGTTTTCTCTGGAGCCTTTCTTATTGGAATCTTTTAGGCTTCCAGTTTTAGTCGATGGTTGAAAAGGCTAAATCTTTGTCATTTTGACCACTATTAAGTTATAGCGATACATATAAAATTTACCTATAGGGCAATAAAATTCTAGATTTGTGGTATCCCTGCGGGCAGACTTTGTTCCTTAAACCGCCAAAGACTTGTCAAACAGTCTCTCAAGCTTGTTTTATCGCTTTAAGGGGGTAACACCCTTCTGGATTTAAACTCTGACTACCGTACTATTAAGATTGCAATTCTTCGGAAGATTCCGTGGGTCAACAGATACAGGAACTCATTTTCAGTTCAGCAGCTACAATTAGCTCCAAATCTTCTTTATTAATAACTTGGCAACGCATACGTAGCGAAGTAGTAGTCTCTGATACGTAATATTTTGACCGATTCTAATTAAAGATGAAATTCTCTAAAGATTGTGCAGCAATTGGTTAGAGTGGGAAGGATTAAACTATCTGCAAGTTTGAAGCAATTCTTTAACGGTTGTTTGAAAAGGTGTTAGCTGTGATGTTGAACACTCAGAGATCCCCTCTAGCCCGCGTTCAATGCGCTGCTGCGCTTAGAAAAAAGAGGGAAATCAGCCTCAAAGTCCTTTAAAACATTCTCTTAGAGCGCGATCGTTTTTGGTAGATGGGTGCAACCTCCTGTATTGTTTTTGATGACGCATTCAGTGTCGGTGAGTACGCAGCATGTTTAACGCAACTGAACTCCTAATTGACGACTTCGTTCTCAAGCTCAAAGAAGGCTATCGCCGCACCTATGGCGGTTGGAAGTCTGATTATGAAGACATCATCGGTTGGGTTGGATCAATGGCTCTGGAGAATATCGCCAACAGCGATGCTTTGTACCACAATGTTGAGCACACAATTTTGGTGACGCTAGTCGGTCAGGAAATCTTGCGAGGGCGTCATATTCGAGAAGGCGGGGTTTCCTGCGAAGATTGGCTTCACTTCATTATTTCGCTAGTCTGCCATGACATTGGTTATGTCAAAGGGGTGTGCCGTCAAGATCGGGATGGGCACTATGCAACAGGGCGCGATGGCATGATGGTTGCTTTGCCGCCGGGATCTTCTGATGCAGGGCTGACTCCTTACCATGTAGATCGGGCAAAGCTGTTTGTTGATGAGCGCTTTGGTGGACATAAACTCATTGATGCCGAGTTGATTAAGTACAATATTGAACTCACTCGATTCCCTGTGCCTGCCGCCGAAGACCACCAGGACACCATTAATTATCCTGGCTTGATCCGCGCATCTGATTTAATTGGGCAACTCAGCGATCCCCGCTACTTAAAGAAAATTGGTGCACTCTACTACGAGTTTGAAGAAACGGGAGTGAATAAAGCGCTGGGCTATCGCCATCCTGGGGATCTTCGCAAAAATTATCCCAAGTTCTACTGGCACGGCGTGTTTCCCTATATTCAAGATGCGCTGTACTATCTGTCGCTGACCCAACAAGGAAAACAAATTATCGCGAATCTCTACTCCAATGTGTTTGTGGTTGAGCACGAGAAGCCGGATGAGTAGCTTTCTCTAAAGCTTCTGGATGGAGGTTGCACTTGGGTAGAAAGGGGTTTGCGCTTGAGTAATTGGATGGGTAGATGGTAGATGGGTAGTTCAGTTAATTCACTCATGCGCCCATTTACCCATCTACCTTACCCATCTACCTAAGGTGGTGGTTTTTCCCAACCGAACTCTACCCTAGAGCTGCTCGTGGAAGGTTCGCTTAATGACATCCAGTTGCTGTTCACGGGTCAATTTGATGAAGTTGACCGCGTAGCCCGAAACTCGAATGGTGAGCTGGGGGTAGAGTTCTGGGTGATCCATGGCATCGAGCAAAGTATCTCGATTCAGCACGTTGACGTTGAGATGAAAGCCGCCATCCTGACAGTAACTGTCGAGTAAGCTGGTCAGGTTACTCGATCGTGCTTCCGACGTTTTGCCGAGTGCACCCGGAGCAATGGAAAAGGTATTGGAAATGCCGTCTTGAGCGTAGGCATAAGGTAATTTGGCAACGGATGCTAGTGAAGCGATCGCCCCCTTGGTGTCGCGCCCGTGCATGGGATTGGCTCCGGGAGCAAATGGTTCCCCAGCTTTGCGTCCATCGGGGGTACTGCCCGTTTTCTTGCCGTAGACCACGTTGGAGGTGATAGTCAAAATTGACTGGGTTGGGGTGGCATGGCGGTAGGTAGGATTCTGGCGCAGCTTCTTCATAAAGCGAGTGACCAGATCCACAGCAATTTCATCGACCCGATCGTCATTATTGCCATATTTGGGGAAATCACCTTCGATTTCGTAATCTACTGCCAGACCCGCTTCGTTTCGCAGCACCTTGACCCTGGCATATTTTATGGCAGACAGAGAATCTGCGACGACTGAGAGTCCAGCGATGCCACATGCCATGGTGCGGAAGACATCGCGATCGTGCAACGCCATCTCGATCCGCTCATAGCAATATTTGTCGTGCATGGCGTGGATGACGTTGAGTGTGTTGATGTAGGTTTTGGCGAGCCAGGCCATCATCAGATCTAACTTCTGAAGCACTTCGTTAAAGTCCAAGTAGTTAGCTGTGATGGGGGCATAGGCTGGGGCAATTTGTTCGCCCGATTTTTCATCTTTGCCGCCATTAATGGCGTAGAGCAGGCATTTTGCCAGATTGACCCGTGCGCCAAAAAACTGCATTTGTTTGCCAATGCGCATTGCTGAGACGCAGCAGGCGATCGCGTAATCGTCCCCCCAATAAGGACGCATCAAATCATCGTTTTCGTACTGGATCGAACTGCTTGCGATCGAAACCTGGGCGCAGTAGTGTTTGAAAGGTTGGGGCAGTCGTTCGGACCATAAAACAGTCAGGTTGGGTTCAGGTGCAGGTCCCAAATTTCCCAGGGTATGCAAAAAGCGGAAGCTGGTACGAGTTACAAGGGGTCTGCCATCTTCACCAACGCCCGCAATCGTTTCGGTGACCCAGGTGGGATCGCCTGAAAACAATTCGTTATAGTCCGGTGTTCGCAAGAACCGCACCATACGCAGCTTCATCACAAAATGGTCGATCAGTTCCTGGAGATCGGCTTCGGTGGCGATGCCCTGATTGAGATCGCGATCGCAGTAAATATCCAAAAAGGTAGAAACTCGTCCTAGGGACATGGCAGCACCATTTTGCTCTTTCACGGCTGCCAGATAAGCAAAATAAAGCCACTGAATGGCTTCTTTGGCGGTGTTAGCTGGCTGGCTGATATCAAAGCCATAGCTAGTAGCCATTTCCTTTAGCTCAAACAGCGCTTTGATCTGCTCAGAAATCTCTTCACGCAAGAGGAGGGTGGACTCGTCGATCGTGCTAATTTCCAGGGATTCTAGCTGATTTTTCTTGTCATCGATCAAAAAATCGACCCCATAGAGTGGTACTCGGCGATAATCGCCAATGATGCGTCCCCGACCATAGGCATCCGGCAACCCTGTGATGATGCCCGAATGCCTAGCCAACCGCATCTCACGAGTATAAGCAGAGAAAACGCCATCATTATGAGTTTTGCGATAGTGGGTAAAGATGAATTCCGTTTCGGGATCAAGCTGATAGCCATAAGCTTCGAGTCCTGCTTTCACGACCCGAATTCCCCCAAAGGGCATGATGGCACGTTTGAGAGGCTGATCAGTTTGCAAGCCAACCACCTGCTCCAATTCGGGGTCGATGTATCCAGGAGCGTGCGATGTAATGCTGGAGGGAACTTTGATATCGGCATCCAGTACACCACGTTCACGCTCTAGCGCCATCAGGTCTTTTACTTTGTTCCAGAGAAGAGTGGTGCGATCGCTTGCCTCAGCTAAAAAACGCTCATTGCCCTCGTAAGGGGTGTAGTTTTTTTGGATAAAGTCCCGGACATCTACTTCTTTCGTCCATTTGCCGGACACAAAACCTTGCCATTGCCTAAACATAGCCTTGTTCCTCAGCTAGGAAGTTGGAATTTGAGGGTTGAGTCAACGACCTCCTGTCTACTGAAACTGGACTCAAAACCTGAAAATCCTCATAGTTTGGGGGCATTCCCCTCTACTCTGAGTTTTAAACCAACAATTTGAGGAACTTGTGAGGGATGTGAGTTAACTATCGAATCCCAGGCGCTTTCTTACTTTCAACCAATAGCTTCTGAGTTTCCACGTTCTTGTATTTTCCATCCAAACCATTTTTTCGGTCACTTGCTGCAGGGCAATTTGGAGCTGCTGCTGTTGATTTTCGGTATGAACCAGTTGTGCCTGATTTTGAGCCAGTTGGAGTTGCGTTTGCTGGGCAGACTGTTGTAGTTGGGTGACCGAGTCCTGGATCTGCACCAACTGGGTTTGCATGTGCCGTAATTGGGTCTGGGTTTCGGCGAGTTCTCCTTGAGATTGCTGTGCCTGGAGATGAGACTGCGCCAGTTCTGCTTGAGTTTGTTGCAGTTGGGTTTGGGCATGAACGAGTTGCTCGTGCAGTTCTTTGCTTTTGACTTCCAGACAGCGGACATTAATCCAGTCCTGGAACGCTGAAATTCGATAGGGGTGTGTCTGCACACGATCGATCAACGTGAGATCGGGGGGGTGATCAGGTTCGGCTTCCTGGAGATGCAATTGGCGATAGATTTCAAGCGCTTCGGGAAAATATTGATTGACCAGCGAGGGACGGTAGGTATCAGAAACCTGGGTATTGAGAATGGTGCGATCGTAAATCTCAGTTTCAGGCGGCGTGAGATGCAGATGAAATCGACGGTTGAGGTCGGCAAAGAAAGCTGGGGTATCGCGGGTAATCTGTTCGAGGTTGCGCAGCAAGCAGCGCTTTGAATATTTTTGGTGAAACTCTAAAATTTTTTGATTGTAGTGTATCCAGACTTTAATAGCGAGATCTGGATGGTCCAGAAAAACTTCGCCGTACCTGACCGATCGCCGATAAAGCGAGTCTGCCACTTCCCAGGGCGATCGATAAACCAGGATGAAGTTTGCTTCTGGCAATAAATTTGCCCAAAATTCCAGAAAAAGCGTGGTTCTGGGGTCTTTCCACCCCCAAATGGGACTCAGTGAGCTATTGTAAACCAGTTTTTTTGCTTTCTCTGTATACAGTTCTTCAACTGTGGCTTCGCCTTGAATCACCCAACCACTCTCACTTAATCCTTGAGAGCGCAATACCATTTGGTGAAATTCGACAAAGTCTAGATTTTCAAAATATCCCTTTACATTGCCTGGGTTTGCCTCCATTAGCCGCTGCCCCATATTAACGCCGGCATTTTGCAGGAGCGAGGCAGTTAACGAAGTCCCAGAACGATGCATCCCAGCGACGATAAGCATCGATCGCCCGACATCAACATTTTCCATAGATCCAGATATCAATCCCTAAACGTGCGTTTAACAGTTAAGTAACTGGGCTAAATTAAATTGAAGATGTTTTTGGGGGTGGAGGGGGGTAAAACCCCTGCCTGGGGGCGTAGCCCCCAAGCCCCTTTCTTACAATTAATTAGGGTTACCTACTTAGCGTGTAGACAATAATTTCTTGGAGAAGGTAAAAATTCTTCCTAAAATCACCTCTATCGATTTCTCTAACTGTCACCAAAGCATTGACGAACCCTAATCCACCAGTTGAGGCGGTGCTTCCAATTTTGACTGCCCACTAGTTTCTTTGGGTAGCACCCGAAAATTAGAATCAATCAATAAATCCACGATAGCAGTTACACAAGACTCTTCGTCTGGCTGCACTTTGAACATGGCTGCATCGACATACCGTGCCAAATAGGTGGGTTCTCCATCAATGGAGCCTACCACCCCAGCATTGAGAAAATAGGTTCCTGCTTGTAGGAGACACTTCATCTGAAATTTTACGGATATGGTGGCGCCTGCCTCCACGTAGTCGATCGCTCGTAACGGAAAAGAAGTCCCTCCCAATTCATAGCCTGTAATCGTTTTCACCAACATCCCAAATTGCACTTCTTCAGCGGCTTCGGCAAAGGTGACCAGGTACGAATAGATATATTCATTCCGACTGATCAGGTGGTTAACCGGATCGCCAGACAAATTGGTGATTTGGAAATCTGAAATGGTGACCCCTCTGGAAACATAAACGACCGTACTAGTCGGCATCATCGTAGGACTATAGAATTCACCTAGTTTTTCCGGTGTACTGGTACTGGAATTTGACAAGGCATTGGAATCTGAGGCAGCCTGAGAAACCCCGGTCGATTCGTTACCATTCTGCTGCGACTCATGAGATTCCACGGATTGATTCAGCTTCAAAATCTCAGCACGTAAGCCTTGTACCTTATGGGCAGGCGCATAAATCAATTTTTGGTATTGGTTGACCACCACTTTGGGGCGATGGTGCAAGAGCATTTCGCCTTGCTCGATCAGAATGGCAGAGTTGCAAAGCTTGACCACGGTGGGTGCCGAGTGAGACACGAATAGAATCGTCCCTCCTCGATCTTGAATCGCTTGTAGCCGGGAAAAGCATTTGCGCTGAAAGGCTTCGTCGCCTACCGAAAGCGCTTCATCGACGACCAAGATATCAGGACGAACACTGGTCGCCACTGCAAATGCCAACCGGACAAACATCCCGCTGGAGTAAGTCTTAACGGGTTGATCGATAAAGCTGCCAATATCTGCAAAGGCAGCGATTTCATCAAATTTTTGTTCTAATTCTTCCTGGCTCAGCCCCAGTAACCGACCGTTAAAAAATACATTCTGTCGCCCTGTAAATTCCAGATTGAAGCCGCTACCCAATTCGAGCAAGGCAGAAATCCGCCCGTTAACTGAGATCCGACCGTTCGTGGGGGTCATAGTCCCCACAATCATTTGCAGCAGCGTACTCTTGCCTGATCCGTTGCGACCGACAATCCCCAAGGTTTGCCCTTTTTCTACTTCCAGGGTTATGTTGCGCAGTGCCCAAAATTCATTGGCGCGTACTTTTCCAGGCAACAAAAGCTCTTTTAGCCGATCGACTGGACGATCATACTGTTTGTAGCACTTTGAGACATTGTCTAATGCGATCGCAATCTCACTCATTTAAGTAGCAAAGGTTATGCAGCAATTGGTGGACTTGGTAGGGGTTGAAAGAAAAATGACTTTAAATAACATCCGCAAAAACGGGGCGGAGCCGTCGATAAACTCGCAACCCAATGAAGAATACTATCAGAGAGACGCCTGAAGCACTCAACCATTCCAGGGGATGATGAATTTTACCGTTCAAGATCAGATCCCGATAGACTTCTGAGATTGCGGCTAAGGGATTCAGCCAAAATATCCAGTTGCGCCAGGGTTCCGGGATGATTGCTAAGGGATAGACGATTGGGGTGAGATAGAACCAAAGATTCAAAATCACTCCTAACGTTTGTGGGATATCTCGCAAAAATACGGTCAGTCCTGCAACCAGATAGCCCAACCCACAAGTTAATAGAATTTGGGGCAGCCAGATCAGGGGCAATAACCAGAGGGTGGAGTGGAAGGTATGGGTTGAAATTGCCAGCAGAACAATGAGCGCACTAAGACCCAATAAGCTTTCTACAAACGCTGAAAAAATGGGTACTAAGGGTAACAAGCTGAGTGGGAAAACGACCTTTTTCACTAGGTTTGGTTGCCCAACCACTGCCATAGACGATTGAATAATACCGGTTGTGAAGGCAATCCAGGGAAGTAGTCCAGCAAAAAGCCAAAGACCAAACGTGAGATTGTTTTGAGGGAGTCCTTTGAGGCTAAGCTTGACCTGAAGCACGATCGCGAAAACATAGGTATAAATCAACAACTGTGAGAGTTGATTTAAAAGGGGCCATAGATTACCTAGTACCGATCCTTGATAACGGGCTTGCAAATCCCTTTGAACCAACGTTTTTAAGAGATCGAGCTTGATCCACCAACGAGAGTCTGTGGGTAACCAGTTCCCTCCTCCACTCGTTTGCCGCAATACATCTTTCAGCGACTTCAACAATTCTCCATTCCTCACTCACGTATCTCACACAATGGGTTCTGTCCACATCACCCTGGCAGTTGCTAACCCTCTCTAGGAAAAACACTGCTCAATGGGGCTTCTGCTGTCATGGTTCAGGTTCCGATCTGACAAGACAAAACTACCCAACAAACTCTCTAATTGGAGTTTTGACAAGTCGCTTTAGACTCCAGGTTCGAGGCTGTTTCAGCCTTCTCATTCGAGTCTCAAATGCCTTTCAGTCTATTGTCTATCGTCGATCGTCCAAAGTCCAATAATTTTGGATTCCCGGTTTTATGTTCCGGGCTGATGGACCTTTAGAGCGACAAACCTAGCTTGAGTCCCAGGGCAGCGTGCAAAAACAGCAAAAACAATGCCGTTGTCCCAACGCCAGCGTGAACGGTTCTGAGGACCGCTTTGCCGAAAAATCCAGAGAGCGAGAGAAGCCCATTGGCTGCCAACAAAGTCAGTACAATGGAGCCTGTCCAAAAATGGGGACTTTCCAAAATTGGTTTTTGTTGCATCACGAGCGACAAGACACCGCCCGTGTAACCTAGGGCAATGAATAGAAACAGCCAGGGAGCAAGCTTGCGGTGATCGGTGCGGTTTTTGAGAGCAATATCCTGGTCTGCGGCGATGCGTCCTTGCCAACCCACCCACCCAACAAAACTACCCATTACGAAGATAACGATCGCCATCATTGCAGGATGCCCCCAATGGACGATCGGTTCTGGCATCCCGAAGCTACGAAACCAGGCAGCGATCGGCTCTAACTCGTTGCTCAAATTCGACATGAAGCCTCCATCTCTGGGTACGAATTAAACAATACACAAAATTCTTAATAATTGTTAAATTATTTTAGCCTGATTGTTCGTTATTGAACAGTTCGGGAGGTGGTCTGTGGGAGAGGAAGTGGAGAAATGGAGATGCTATAAGTCCTCTGAATTGAGTCTGTTTTAGGCGCTGAATTCAAACTTGGAGGTTCTTTCAAGGAATCAACTCAAATGCAAGTAATGCATTGCCACGGCTTGGGTAAAGTTTTACGGTCAATTCCTATAAGTTGACTTTCCAATTTTTTTAAGAATTAGTCATCTTTTTCTTGAGAATTTACTTAGCTTAAACTGGTTGATGAACAAATAATTTAATTAACAGTCTGATTGCTTCCATTTCTTGACAAGAAGATTCATGAATTTACGATTATTCAATATAAATCAATAAATGTACAACTCATTCTAAATAATTCATTCGGACTTCGGTCAAGCAGATGAAATGTGCCTCATAATGAAGGAGTTAGAGCCTACGTCATTCGCTATGATCCTGGCTTTAATTTATCCACTTTGAGGTGACTTATATGAAGGTTCCAAACTTTTTTGGTGATGTCATCCAGTATGTCTCTGAAGCGGTTAGCCGGATTTTTGGTCTGAATGATGATAAGTATCCAAATACAGGTGTTCAACCCTTTGAGGGCGATCCTTTTGATGAAAAAAATTTAAGCTAGATAGATTGTCTGACGATGGAGAATCGTGTTCATTTTTAGTCATTTAGCCCAAATTCCCGATAACTGGAAAGGTATCGGGAATTTGAATTCTGATCGGAAGTAAGTTACGCACTACTTTGGATTTGTTGAATCTTTTCTAAGGCATGCTGCCGCAAAAATTCGTAGTCGGTTCCTTCTGCCAATTCTGCGGCATGATTCAGGGATTGGACGGCGGTTTCTTTCTGTCCCAATCGCCATTGGGCATCCGATAGAAACTCTACCAAGTTGCGGCTTTGGCTATATTTATCGCCAATCTGTTCGTAGAGTTTTTGTGCTTGTTGCAAATAGCTCAGACAATGGATGGGGTCATCTTGAATTTTGCCCAATTCTTGCAGGACATTTGCTTCCCCTAAATACGCTCCAACCTGGTGATAAATTTCTAGGGCTTGTTCATAACGATTGAGAGCTTCGCTGCATTGATCAAGGAGTTGTAGGATATCCCCGATCGCAGTGAGGGTGTTGGCTTCCCCCAATCGTGCTCCTACTTGGCGATAAATTCCGAGTGCTTGATCATAATGGCTAAGGCTTTCGCGATTTTTGTGGAGCAATCGTAAGCCATCTCCGATCGCTTTGAGGGTATTGGCTTCCCCTAATCTTGCCCCTACTTGGCGATAGATGCCTAGGGCTTGCTCATAGTTTTTGAGGGCTTGCTCACGTTGATTGAGGAATTGCAATACATCGCCGATCGCCCGTAGCGTGTTGGCTTCACCCAAACGTGCGCCCACCTGGCGATAGATGTTGAGGGCTTGCTCATAGCGATTGAGGGCTTCATGGCGCTGATCGAGAAACTGCAAGACATCGCCTACAGCTTTGAGTGTATTGGCTTCGCCAAGATGGGCACCGACTTGCTGATAGATGCCCAAGGCTTGATCGTAGTGGCTAAGGGCTTCAGTTCGTTGGTTGACAAATTGCAGCATATCACCGATCGCCCGTAGGGTATTCGCTTCACCCAGTCGGGCGCCCATATCTCGATAGATTTCTAGGCATTCTTCGTAGCGACTGAGGGCTTCATTGCGCTGATTAAGAAATTGCAACACATCCCCGATCGCTACGAGCGTGTTGGCTTCGCCCAGGCGTGCTCCAGCTTCGCGATAAATTTTAAGCGCCTGATCGTATTGTTCTAAGGCTTCACTGCGCTGGTTGAGGAATTGCAACACATCACCAATTGCCCGTAGAGTATTGGCTTCGCCTAGCTTTGCCCCCACCTGACGATAAGTACTCAACGCTTGATCATAGTGATTGAGGGCTTCAATGCGTTGATCTAGGAATTGCAACACATCTCCGATCGCTTTCAGAGCGTTGGCTTTACCCAGCCGATCGCCAATTTGCCGATAAAATCCCAGTGCTTCTTCGTAATGTTTCAGCGCATCACTGCGGCGATCGAGAAACTGCAACACATCTCCAATCGCAGTCAGGGTATTGGCTTCACCTAACTGAGACCCGACCTGCCGATAAATCTCCAGCGCCTGGTGATATCGCTTTAGGGCATCGCTGCGCTGGTTGAGAAATTGCAACACATCCCCAGTGGCTTTTAAGGTATTGGCTTCCCCCACCCGTGCGCCCAACTGGCGATAGAGACCTAGTGCCTGGTCATACCCGCTGAGGGCTTCACTGCGTTGCCGGAGAAATTGCAACACATCGCCGATCGCCTTGAGGGTGTTTGCCTCACCCAGACGTGCTCTAACCTGACGATAAATGCCAAGGGCTTGATAGTAACGACTCAAGGCTTCACTGCGCTGATCCAGAAATTGCAACACATCGCCGATCGCTTTCAGGGTATTTGCTTCACCCAGTCGATCGCTGGTTTCTCGGTAGATTGCCAGGGCTTGGACGTAATGATCCAGGGCTTCGTTTCGCCGATCGAGATGTTGGAGAATTTCCCCCATCACGGTAAGGGTCTGTGCTTCGCCCAATAAATCTCCCACTTCTCGATAAATTCCCAATGCTTCGGTGTATCGATTCAATGCATCACTGCGTTGATTGAGAAATTGCAATACATTGCCGATCGCCTTTAAGGTATTGGCTTCCCCTAAACGCTCATGAAATTTCTCTAACGTTAATTCTCCTGCTTCTCGGTAAATCCCTAATGCCTGGTCATAGCGATTGAGCGCATCCCGACTTTCTTTGAGGGATTGCAGCGCATCACCGATCGCCTTTAAGGTATTGGCTTCGCCCAGGCGATCGCTGGTTTCTCGATAGATAGCCAGAGACTCATCATAGTGATCTAAAGCGGCTTGGCTTTGTTGGAGTCGTTGCAAAACATCACCGATCGCCTTCAGACTACAGGCTTTTCCGGTGTGATTGTCGGCTTCTTGATAGATCAGTAATGCTTCTTTGTAGTGATTGAAGGCTTGATCACGCTGATCGAGAAATTGTAGGACATCTCCCAAGGCTTTGAGGGTATCTGCCTCACCCAACCGATGCCCTATCTGTCGATAACTGTGCAATGCTTGGTCATAGTGGGTCAGCGCTTCATTCGGTTGGTGGAGAAATTGCAGGGTATCTCCGATTGCTTTCAAGGTACCGGCTTCTCCCAGCGAATCGCTAACCTGGCGATAAATCCCTAGGGATTGGTCATATCGGCTTAGTGCTTCTCGTCCCTGATGCAAAAACAGCAACACATCGCCAATTGCCTTGAGGGTGTTGGCTTCCCCCAATCGTACTCCCACCTGGCGATAGATCCCTAATGCCTGGTCATACCGTTTGAGGGCTTCACGGCGTCGGTAGAGGAGCTGCAGGGCATCCCCGATCGCCTTAAGCGTATTGGCTTCCCCCAATCGCGCACTGACCTGTTGATAAATATTCAAAGCTTGCTCGTAACGATTCAAAGCTTCCTGGTTCTGTTTCAGGTATTGCAAGACATCCCCAATCGCCTTGAGGGTATTAGCTTCGCCCAGGCGGGCACCGACTTGACGATAAATCCCCAATGCCTGGTCATAACGACTGAGAGATTCTCGATTTTGCTTTAGAAATTGCAACACATCGCCAATTTCTTTGAGTGTGTTGGCTTCGCCCAGGCGATCGCCCACCTGGCGATAGATCCCTAATGCCTGGTCATAGCCGCGCAAGGCTTCGTCCCGACGATCCAAAAATTGCAACATATTCCCGATCGCGCGCAGAGTTGTTGCTTCGCCCAAGCGGGCGCCCACCTGTCGATAGGTGCCCAATGCCTGCTCATAGTGGCTCAGTGCCTGACTGCGCTGATTGAGAAACTGGAGGACATCCCCGATCGCCCGCAAGATCGTCGCTTCATCCAGATGCGTCCCCATCTGACGGGCAAATTTTAGGGCTTCGCTATAAGCATCAAACGCTGCCTTCACGCTATTGCGATCGAGCTTAATTTCAAAATGTAAATCTCCCAATTGCCTGAGACTGATCACCAGATCCGCCTCAAGCTCCAACCTGCGTTGTAGCGTAATGGTTCGGTTGAATAGATGAATGGCAAATTGGCGATGTTGACGGCTACTGCCTCGATGGGTATAGGCTCGCCCTAATCGCTCATACAACTCTGCCAGTAAGGGTGATTCTCTTGCCTGATCGGAGGGCATTTTTTCGAGTAAGGTGAGCAAATCAGCAACGGCTTGCCCTTGACTGTCTTTTGGGTTAGGCACACTAGGTTTAGCCACCGATTGGGGGATTTTGGGGGATGTTACAGTTCCTTCAAACCAAAACACACCGCTTCGCCAGTTCCAAAAATCGGGTGCCTGTTCTGCCAAACTCATCCATGCCGATCGGGTCAACACCACCACGATCGGGAATTGAAAAGCTTCTAGAACTTCTCGTTGCAATTGCAGAGAGTCAAAAATCTTATCTATTTCGGCTTGGGGAGTGTTGGGCTTCAGCGGTAACCAATCATCCACGCCTTGTACGGTGACGACAGATGGATAGCCTTGATTCAATGCAGGATCTAGCTGCATCAACTGACCCATAGCATCTTGCAAACTGAGATCTCGTTGCCGTGCCAGAATTCGGTAATGCTGAACCCCCTGATGCTGCAATTCTGTCTCGTATTGCTGAATCAGGGACTCCTGCAAGCGAGGCTCATCGCAGACAGCCAACAGCAAATTGAGATGCCCCTGACTCGATTCCAGAGCCACCATCAACTGCTCATAATTTCGTCGATTGTCTGCCTCAAACTCCAATGCCTGAATCATTTCCACGTATCAGTCACCTGCTTAAGGGGGAGGCGAGAATTTAGTTTCATTCATACATCGCGCGCTTGCTCAATGGCTCTCTTGCTCAATAAGTAGCTGGGCTAAATCAAATTGAAGATGTTTTGGGGGTGGAGGGGGTAAAACTCCCTGGCTGGGGGCACAGCCCCCAAACCCCTTTCTTACGATTAATTAGGGCTACCTACTGAGTGCAGAAATTATGGTTGTGAGATTCGATAGGGTTTAAAAATCTCAACCATAGGTCTAAGACATCATCGTGATCTCCCAAGTTGTCGATCGGATTGGATGGACGGAGGCAAAAATCAGAATTTGCCAACATCACTTCTCTGCAAATTGCCCCCGCGTTCAATCGCGGTTATGACAAATTCGCGTCAAGCTTTCGGATCACCCTAACACTAGTTAAGACTATCTTGCTGGCAGTTTCCAGTTGAATTAAGGCTTGGCAACTCAGTTTTTCAGAATTCGAATAGTGATTTATTCCTTGATAAAATTTCTAAAGCATTTAAGGTTCGTTTTCTGTGAAAAGCTATCTGTAAAGTGCATTGAACCACTCAAAATCTTGTCATCAGAATAAAATATGTGCCCCAGTTTTGGCGATCGCCAGTTCTATCGTATTTGGAAGCGTTTTAACGATCAGAGATCGCACCACCGCCCAAGTGGTTCCCGATGCAACCTTGGGCAGCGAAGCCTCGATTCTCTCGCCTAATGTGTCCTTTAAGGGTACTTTGATCGATCAGGTTGAGGGGGGCGCCATTCGAGGCTCGTCCCTTTTTCATAGTTTTCAAGACTTTAATGTTGCACAGGGGCGATCGGTTTACTTTGCCAACCCGCCAGGAATTACAAATATTCTCAGTCGCGTAACTGGGCATACCGCTTCCCAAATTTTGGGGACCTTAGGCGTTTTGGGTCATGCCAATCTGTTCTTGCTCAACCCGAATGGCATTGTGTTTGGGGCAGATGCGCGCCTCGATGTGACAGGTTCTTTTTTAGCGAGCACGGGCGATCGTTTCGATCTCGGCAATGGAGTTGTTTTTAGTGCAACTCAACCTCAGGTTGCGCCATTGCTCACCATCAATGTCATCCCAGGTTTGCAACGAAATGTTGTGCAACCTGTGGGGAATCTCACGCAAGCAGCTAATTTGGCAGTTGCTCCAGGACAATCGCTGACATTGTTTGGCAAGGTTGTCACCCAAACAGGGTCTCTGACTGCTCCGGGTGGAACCATTGCGGTATTGGGCGATCGCATCGCTCTTCTAGATAGCGCCCAAATTGATGTTTCTGCTCCTGGCGGTGGTGGCACGGTTCTGATCGGGGGAGACTTTCAGGGACGGGGCACGGTGCCCCCTGCCAGTCGGACGCTGATTGCGCCTAATGTGGTGATTGCAGCTGATGCGATCGGGCAGGGCAATGGCGGCAAGGTAATTGTTTGGGCGGATGACTCGACTCAGTTTTTTGGCAATATTTCTGCCCAGGGGGGAGCGCTGGGGGGGCATGGCGGGTTTGTGGAAGTGTCGGGAAAGCAAACCTTGGGCTACTCCGGACAGGTGAATACCTTGGCACCGAATGGCGCGGCAGGAACGTTGCTGCTTGACCCAACCAATATTGATGTTGTATTGCTCACGTTCAACTTTGATCTGACGACGGTTGACCAGTTTGCTGATCCCAATCTGAGCGCGGGGGGCACTCAGATTAGTGCAGTGGCGATCGCAGGGGCAACCACTAATGTGATCCTCCAGGCAACCAATGACATTAATTTTCGCGTTCCTGTCAAGATGTTAACCCCAGGCGTGGGACTAACCGCTCAGGCGGGTAACAATATTTCGTTTTTAAGTAATTTTTTGGTGCGAGGCGGTCTTCAAACCAATGGTGGCGATATCGTCTTGCAGGCTGGTGGTACGGTGCTGGTAGATGCATCAACCCTACGAACCGACGATCTATCAGGCATCCGGGATTCAGGAGATATTACCATTACGGCAGGACAACTGATTCTGCAAAACATTGGACAACTGGGCACCCTTACCAGAGGCATTGGCAAAGCAGGCAACATCAACATTCAGTCCAATGAAATTACTCTTTCTACTCCACTCGGTAGTGTGGAACCGTCTCTCATTGCTTCCTTTTCGGAGGGATCTGGTGCTGCTGGCACGATCACGATCGACGCCCAACGGCTGACAGTTCAGGATGGGGCACACATTGAAGGGGGAGATGTTTCAATTACGGCATCTCAGTTTGTCAAGCTGCTGAATGCTGGGGCAATTGCTACGTCATCCTTTGACCTGGCGACTGGCATTCCCTTTAGCGGGGCAACCCCTGGCAATGTATTCATTTCCACCCCCCAACTCAGCCTGCAAAATGGTTCGCTGATCTCTACTAGCTCAAACGGTGCCAGCGCTTCCGGTGAGGTGCAAATTCAAGCCACCGATTTTGTGACGCTATCGAACAGCAGCATCTCTACTCAGGCGTTGACCAATGCGGCTTCGGGCAATCTCAGCATTATCACCCATGCCCTTTCCCTGGATGATTTTTCGTCTCTGGGAACCAGTTCCATCGGCACAGGACGTGCAGGAGATGTTTTCATTCAGGCGAGTGGACCCGTTACATTCTTGAGCAGCGGCATTTTGACTAATACGGTGGATGCTGGCAACGCGGGTAATATCACCCTCCAGGCGGACTCCCTGTTGTTGCAAAATGATTCCCAACTGGCTGCGTTTACGTTGGGGGCAGGCAACGCGGGCACGGTCACGGTTCAAGCCAACAGAATTGGGATAGAGAATTCCTTTGTGTCAGTGTTTTCTGGCAACACGGGCGCAGTCGGACACATTGTCTTAAAAGCGAATGATATTGAGGTGAAGGGGCAAAACACTCCACTTTCTAGTGGGTTGCTCGCCACAAATATTATCAGTAGCGCTGTACCCCAAGGCACCGTCACGATCGACACTCAGCGCTTGACGGTTGAAGATGGGGCGATCGTTGAGGGGGGCGATATTGCCATTACAGCCACTGACCTCGTGCAACTCTTGAACAACGGCACGATTTCCACGGCTTTTTCCAGTCAGGTGGCACCGGGCAGTTTATCGTTGCAAACCGATCGCCTCAGCCTGCAAGGCAATTCCTTAATCCTGTCCAGTTCAGGTGGGCTTTATAACGCAGGGAATCTCTTCATTCGGGCGACGGGCGGGGTGGATCTGACCCAGAGTGAGATCTCCAGTGATGCCCTGGGCAATGGCAATGCAGGGAATATCCACCTAGAAACCAGTTCTTTGCTGTTAAATCAGGGGGCAGCTATTTCCGCCATGACCTTTGGCGCTGGCGCTGGCGGGAATATTGACATTACCGCCTCTGATCGGGTTTCTCTAGCCCTGGGCAGTGGCATTCTCACTGCTGCCCAACCTAATTCCACGGGTAATGGCGGAGCTTTGACAATTACCACCCATCAACTTACTCTCCAGGACCTGTCCTTCTTGATCACGGGCGGTTTTGGCAGCGGCAATGCCGGATCAGTCACCCTGAAGGTGTCCGATCTGCTCGAATTGTCTAATATAAGTTTTATTTCGGCAGATACGGTCAATAGCGGGGATGCAGGAAATATTTCCCTGACGATCGGGCGACTGTTGATGCAAAACCAGTCTAGAATTTCGACTTCCAGTCTTTCCACAGGAACCGGGGGAGATATGACGATCGTCGCAACAGGCGACATCACCCTGAGCAATAGCAATATAGGCAGCATTTCTTTGGGAGGACGAGGGGGATCGTTACGATTGGCAGCCGATCGTCTGACCTTACTAGCGGGGTCAGGCATTACTAGCGATAGTCTGGGCGCTCTGGGCGGGGGGGATGTAACAATTCAAACCCGACACTCTATCTTCATGGATCATGGGGTGATCCAAACCCTCTCGCTTAACGATGCCACTGGGGGAAATATTTTCCTGTCAGTTCAAAATGGAGATCTCATTCTCCAGAACGGGTCGAGCATTGGCAGTAGCGCGATTGGTCGGGGCAGCTCAGGGAATATGATGATTAACGTGGGTGGGGCGATCGACCTTACGACCAGCATCCTCTCAACTACCGCAGTGTCTACAGGCACCAGTGGCAATCTGTCTCTAACGGCCCGCTCCCTCAGCCTGCGGAACAATAGCCTGGTTTCCACCACCACCCTCGATCCCCAAAGCTCTACCTTTAACACCAGCCTGTTTGGATTGGATGCCACCAATCCCATTGATGCCCAGATCCTAACGGCTATTAACCAGGCGATCTCCAGTGGCAAGATTGGGGTGAGTCAGGGGTTATCGGGCAATCTGACCATTAATGTGACCGATGCGGTGACTCTGAGCGGCAGTGACATTAGCAATCCCTCCGTATTGACCACTGCGGCAACCGGTCGGGCGACAGCGGGCAACCTTTCTCTAAATGCCAACTCCCTGGACATCCGTTTTGGAGGAATTTCCAGCCAAAGCCAGGGACAAGGCTTTGCAGGTAACCTAACGCTAACCCTGCGTGATTTTCTCCGCAGTGATGCAGGGTTTATTGCGGCATCTTCCCAAGAGTCTGGCGGCGGCGACATTACCCTGACCGCATCCAACATCTTGCTACGGAATAGCAGCTTGGTCAGTAGCAGTGTGTTTGACAGTACAGGCGGTGGTGGCAATATCAATATCCAATCTAGAGCTTTTATTGCGATCGAAGATAGCGACATTCTTGCCAATGCTGAAGCCGGACCTGGTGGCAATATCTTGATCAAGTCTCCTGCCTTTTTGGCAGATCTGTTTGCCAGCAGCAAAGCCACAGCAGTGGGGCGCAATCCCGGCAGTTTTGCGCCCTTTCGAGGCAACGGTCGGGTTGACATTTCCGCAGATTCTCGATCGGGCACCAGTGGCACCGTCGAATTTCCCCAACTGGATTTGACGCGGGGATTAGTGCCCCTGGCGATCGACTTGGTCGATCCCACCGATCAAATCAGCCAGAGATGCCAAGCACCGCGTAGTGCCTCAGCTGGGTCTTTTGTGGTGACTGGGCGCGGCGGCTTGCCCACCGACCCGACCGAACCCCTCACCGCAGACAGCATCCTCGCCGAGTGGATCAGCCTGGAACCTGCAACCACTAACACCCCTTCAAAAACTTCACAGCCCACAACTGTTGCTTCGTCTTCTCCTAACGCGATCGTTGAAGCCCAAGGGTGGCGGGTCGATGAAACGGGGAATGTATTTTTGGTATCTGAGGCAGATCTCGCTACTCCCCATCCACCAGTTTTACCGATCGTGACTTGTTTGCAAAAGAGAGATGCCACTTCCCGCTCAGATTTTCCATCACGAGACTCAAGGAACTAACAGACCATTTCAATATTTCGTGAGTAAATTTGGCAGCATCGGGCTTTGGTTAGACGGTATCTGGATCAATCCCCATTGTGCGGAGTTTAGCCGCCAAGCGATCGGCACGCTGCTGCTCTTGGTCGGCACGCTGCTGCTCCTGGTCGGCACGTTGGCGTTCCTGGTCGCGTTGGGCAGCGAGTTCCACCGGAGTCAAAAAGCGATCGCCATTCGGTGCGTAAATACAAAGCGTTTCCCCTTCTAACTCAAACCGAATCCCCAACCGGGGACTCACCCAGCCCTGGAGGTCAGCAATTTCAATCAGATGCTGGTCTACCCGCTGCGAGCCAACCAACTCATTGTCACTGGGGTCATAGATGTAGTACTCCTCAACCCCGTATTGTTGATAAAACAATAGCTTGCGCGTCATTTCTGCCCCCGTGTTGCTGGGAGACAAGATCTCAAAGACAACGTGGGGGGCGATATTGTCCTCTCGCCATTGCTGGTAAGAGCCGCGATCGCCCTTGGGTCTGCCAAACACCACCATCGTATCCGGTGCCTGACTCAGTTTGTTGTTTCCTTCAACGGGATACCACAACAAGTCTCCTGCAACAAACACCGCCGGATCGGCAGCAAACAAGATTTCGAGATTCTCTTTAATCGTGACAATCCAACGAAACTGCACCGTGTTATCCGCCATCGGTTGACCGTCTGCTTCAGGATAAAGAATCTCCACCGTAGGGGGAATGGGAGGATGCGCAACCATTGGCGGTGCCCTCTCGTTGGGTAAAAAGCTATCTGCCTATTGTATCAATCGCTAATGGGATTAACGGCTTAAGACTTGAATGATACTGACACGTGGCAACAAGTCGATCGGGTTGGCTCAGACGGCTCATGCAACCGAAACGGAAGAACTTAAGGAATTGACCTGTTTCAGCGATTGTCCTGTGCTAATCAAAGTCGGTGCAACTTTCTGATGAAAGTTTCTATCATGAGAGCGAGGGAGTTCAGTTGCATGGATTTTTCTGGGGAGAAAATTCAGGCTAAAAACTCTTTCATCTTTCAACGAGTTGGAACCCTAATTATTACTATGAATCGCCTCGAGAGAAGCTATTTGCTCTGGCTAGGCTTTATATTTTTTCTGGCAGGGCTACATCGCATCCACAACGGCAAGGTATTCACTGGACTTGTGTGGTTATTTACCTGGGGCTTGTTTGGCTTTGGGCAGTTCATTGATCTCTTGCTGATCCCCAATATGGTGCAAGAGTACGACGCAAAACTGCAATTCCGATATGGCTACTCACCCCTCGATGCTGCCAACCGTCCCCAGCTTCAGCGAGTTGTGCAACCGATTGAACTGGCACCTCCCACGATCGATCCTCCAAACCCAAATCACTTAATGATTCGCTTACTCCAAGCGGCTGAAAATCGCGGAGGGCGGCTATCAGTCACTCAAGGGGTGCTGGATACTGGAGAAGGCTTTGCTGAAGTCGAAAGCGTGCTGAAAGAGATGACAAAAACTGGGTACGTTGGCATTGATAACGACCCAGTTACCGGGATTGTAGTTTATTTATTCAGAGAGTTATAGCAATTCAAGAACGTCAGTTTCTCACCAGCCACTTCTGCGCGTTCAGTCGTTGCACAGTCCCAAAAATCAACAAATCCAGATTGATCTTACGTTCGTCAATTAAGAAAGGCTCTAAGGTGCTGGGGTTGCCACCGCTCTCGGTGTGAGAGAATGCCCGTTGCCCTTGAATATCTTCTGAGAAGAAGTACAGATTAAACTGCCGAGGCTGTTTGCGATCGCTCCGCCAACGCCCAATCACTTGCCAACATTCAGGCAGTTGGGTGTAGCCAACCACAGGAATTTTTTGTTTTTCAAAAACTAACTTCACATTTTGAATTCCCTGCTTTGCCAGCCCTTCACTCAAGGCAGGCAAAAAATCCTTCTGAATAAATTCAGCAAAAGGTTTATCTTCAACCGCGGGAGGCTTGGCTTTTTTAGGCGGTTTCTCTGCTTGGGGGCTTGCAGGAGCTTGCTCTTCAGAAACTTCGGGCTGCTTGGTTGGCTGGTTGGAGGCGGTTTCTTCTGCCATGACTCAAATTCAACTCTTGGGTAAGGGAAGTGCTGATTGGCTGCACTGAGCAAAACTAGGAAAATCACCAGACTAGTGACCCTGCCACTATAGTAAGACGAGATTGATCCGAGACGAGATCTGAACCGTCAGTTTAGCATTGAGAAATCTTCTCGTTACAATTGGTCTTTGCGAACCCCATTCATAATACCCGCACGTCTATGGTTGCTCCAGTGGTAGACTTGAACGTTTTAGTGCAGGGATCAGGATTTCCGATTCTTTGTCTGCATGGTCATCCCGGTTCGGGAGCCAGCTTATCCGTATTTACAGAGCACTTATCACGACAATTCCAAACGTTCGCTCCCGACTTGCGGGGCTATGGCAATAGCCAAACTGCTCAGCCTTTCGAGATGGTAGATCATCTCGCTGATCTGGAAAGGTTGATAAATCGCTTTCAAATTCAACAATGTGTGGTGCTGGGCTGGTCGCTCGGAGGTATTTTGGCGATCGAACTGGCACTCAAATTTCCCGAGCGGGTCAGCGGATTAGTCTTGATTGCAACAGCAGCCCGTCCCTACAGCAACCACCCACCGATTGACTGGCAAGACACGGCTTTGACCGGGATCGCTTCGATATTCAATCGACTTAATCCTGGCTGGCAGTGGAATATTGACACCTTTGGGCGACGATCACTTTACCGTTATCTTATCCAACAGCACACGAAAACAGCCTACCAATACCTCGCTAGCGATGCTTTACCGGCATACCTGAAAACTTCTCGCTTGGCGACCCAGGCGCTGAATCGAGCGCTTAGCAAGGGATATAATCGCCTGCCAGATTTGGAACAAATTCAATGTCCCTGCTTGGTGATGGCAGGCGATGCCGATCGCCACATTACACCCGCATCGAGTCTGGAAACAGCCCAGTACCTCAAAGATTGTAAGTGGCACCTCTATCCCAATACAGCTCACCTGTTGCCCTGGGAAATTCCTAAACAAATTCAGCAAGATCTGGATCGCTGGCTAGCTCAACACCCTCAAGCGATCGCGGCTGAAACATCTCCCACTAAAACTGGCTACTGAGCGCACGAGTCACGCCTAATTTGCTACGCCCTTCACTCAAATCCTCAGAAATCGTTAAACTTGCAGGTTTACAACGCTTCACTGAAACGATAATCCCCTGAGCACCTTCATGTTCCAAATCTTCGACGTAACCAGAACGAGAAGTTTGAGCCGCTTTTTCACTCAGAAAAGGACCAAAGTAATAGGTACAGCGAGGATTTTCCGTCACCACCTCAACCCACCATGCCAAGCCGAAAATATTCAAAAAATTAGTCAAAAATTCTTTCATGTCCTTCTGTGCCAATTATGATGTTGACGTGTTGTCGAAGTTGACGACGAACTGATGTGGTTATTCAAACTTCTTTATACTGTGTTGCAATTCTTTTTTCAATTGTATAGCACCCTTTTCCCTGTTCAGATGTAAGGTGTGCGACCAACGCTGGCGGTAAACCTCGTAAAGGGTCATTCCCGCTGCTACTGAGGCATTCAGGCTGGGAGTTTTGCCTTGAAGGGGGATGGAAACTAAGACATCGCAGCATCGTTGTGTCAGGAGATTTAAACCTTCTCCTTCTCCTCCGACAACCAGCGCGATCGCCCCGCTGAACTGCACAGAATGCAGGGATTGACTGGCATCTGCAGCGGTGCCATAAATCCAAAATCCCGCTTCTTTCAACGAGTCCAAAGCTCGACTGAGATTGACTACTCTCGCCACTGGGAAAGTTTCTAATGCCCCTGCGGCAACTTTCAAAACGGTAGAAGTCACGCCTACAGCTCGTCGTTGGGGGATCACCATCCCTTGTGCTCCCAACGCTTCTGCTGTACGAATAATGGCTCCCAAATTGTGGGGATCAGTAATACCATCTGCAACGACCAATACGGGGTGCTCACACGCTGATTTTGCTTGTGCAATCAGTTCGCCCAAATCATGATAATCGTAAGGTGCGATCTGGGCAGCGATCCCCTGATGGGTTGCACCCTGGGTAAGTTGATTCAGTCGTTGGATGTCTACTTCATCAATGACGGTACCGTTCGCTTTTGCTTGGGATAGCAATCGATGAAAGCGGGGATCGTAGCGTAATCGTTCCGTAATCCAAAGACGATGGAGTGGACGCTGACTTTCTAGCGCTGCGAGTACACTATGACGACCATAAAGCAGATCTAGCTCTTCACCCTCAGATACATTTTGTGCAGAGATCGTGGGTGCAAAGTCTTTAGGCTGGGAGACGATCGCTTTAGGCTGGGAAGTGATTACTTTGGGATTTACTTTTTTTGCAGTTCCGATAATTGGCTTGGGGATAGGCTCAGAATCAGACTTGGGAGCAATCCGGGGCAAAGGTTTTGTGGTGTCGATCGAGTGCCGAGAGTCGGTAGACTGCCGAGATAATTTGGGTTTGCCTTGAGGTTTGCCTTTGGGCTTGCCTTTGAGGTTGGGAAATTTTCCTGAATGGCGAGGTTTTTTGGGATCGGAGGGTCGCTTGTGAGTAGCCATGGTGCTGCGGTGAAGGAATAAAAGTGGATGCCAATGGAGAGCAATCGCTCGCGTCGTCTCCCTATCTTGCTGCTACGATCGCCCAAATCTTTAGAGTCGCGAGGATATCGCTCAACTCGCCAAAGGCAATTTGCTAGGGATCACAGATTCAAAAGAGGATAGAGATTTCTATGCTTGAGCAGTATTTGAGAGGGGCAATTTCGACAACAATGCGACCAACCGTTGGGGATCAGTCAAATACAAATAGCCAATTAATGTTTCCAAACTGCTGGCTTGTTGATAGATCTCTGGGGCAACTCGCCGAGGCTTGCCAGAGGCTGCATTGCGACCGCGTTTAAGAATATCAACTTCAGCTGAAGTTAAGTGCGGTAACAATGATTGCAAATGTTTTGCCTGACTTTCTGCCCTGACCTGGGCAACTACCTGCTGATGATAGGCTTGCAACCGCTGAGGCGGGATCAAATAACATCGACGAATATAGAGTTCGTAGATTGCATCTCCCAGATATGCCAGAGCCGCCGGAGAAATTCGATGAATTTCCGAAAGTGGCAGTGTCTGACATATAAGGTCAACAGAGTCTTTTGCCAATTCTGGAAAAGACCAACTTTCGGGTCTGACCGGATCGTCTCCAGACACCACACACAAGCATTCCTTATCTGAGAAATTGCGATCAGTACATTAAAATTTTGGCTAAAAAATTTACCTTTAAACTTCTTAAATGGAGCAATTTGTCTAGAGAAAAGCTACAGGGGGATGCCCCACTTTCCAATGAAAAGTGAGAGCATCCTCAAGTGGATTTCACATTCTGAATGGCATCGTCAACTGAGGGTTGCAATGCCAAAAACTGCTCCAAACGCACCAGCTTTACAGTTTGTGTAACACGGGGATTGGTCACAATTTGGAAGGTGCCTTCAGCAGTTTGAGCTTTCTTGGCAAGCTGCACAAGTGCGCCCAAACCAGAACTATCGACAAAGTCTATCTTAGACAAATCCAAAATAATATTTTTGGGACCATCCTCAATAAACTTGCCCACAACCTTACGGAAGGCGGGTTCAGAGAAGGCATCCATGAGACCCGTGAGGCGAAATAGCTGATAGTTGTCCTTGACGTCGCGTGTGCCTCTCAAGCTTACAGTCAAGGTCAATTGCTCAGGAATAAAACCCTCCTCGCTATTTTAGCGACTCGATTCGAGGCTTCAGTATACACTTTTTAGCGCGATCTGTGATGAAGATTTAAACCTATCCAGGCAGGTCAAGAAGGCTAGTCATTGACTATAACGCTGGACTGACAGGCTTTTGGCGATGTTCTCGCATCGTCTGAACAAATTGTTCAAATAAGTAATCGGCGTCGTGGGGACCGGGACTGGCTTCGGGGTGATATTGCACAGAGAAAAGAGGCAGCGTTTTATGGCGTAGTCCGGCGATGGTACGATCGTTGAGATTTAGGTGAGTGATCTCCACTTCTGCGTTGGGCAGAGATTCTTCTGAAATAGCAAAACCGTGATTTTGGCTGGTGATCTCGACTCGCTGCTTTAACCCGGCGGGTTGGTTAAGTCCCCGATGCCCAAACTTGAGCTTAAAGGTTTCTGCGCCCAGGGATAAGCCCAAAATTTGATGTCCCATACAAATACCAAACATAGGCTTTTGCGCGGCTAGCAACCCTCTGGCAATTTCGATCCCTTCAGTGACCGCTGCCGGATCGCCAGGCCCATTTGAGAGAAAAATGCCGTCGGGTTCATATTGGAGAATGTCTTTGACGGGCGTGTTGGCGGGGACGACGATGACCCGACAGCCGTAGTGGGCAAGACGGCGTAGAATGTTGCGTTTGATGCCAAAGTCGATCGCAACGACGGTGAACGATTCTTCTGGGGTAGTCGTTGTGGTTGGATTAAACTCCCAGGCATCGGTTGTGGTCTCTGCCCATTCGTAAATTTCGTGAGTGGTGACTTCCTGTACTAAATTTAACCCTGCCATGCTAGGCGCATCCTGCAATTTTGACAACAGTTCAACCGGGTCTAAGATTTCGGTCGAAATTGCCCCATTCATGGCACCAACTGAACGGATCTTACGGGTTAAAGAGCGGGTATCAATGCCATAAAGACCCAAAATATTGTGCTGTTTCAGATAATCAGGCAAGGATTGGGTCGATCGCCAATTGCTGGGTTTGTAGCAAATATTGCGTACGATCGCCCCTCGCACCTGGGGTCTACTTGATTCTTCATCCTCTGGGGTCACTCCCGTATTGCCCAATTCGGGATAGGTAAACGTCACAATCTGCCCACAATAACTGGGATCAGTCAAGACTTCCTGATACCCCGTAATTCCAGTGTTGAAAACGACCTCCCCCATCGTGGTGCCGGAGGCACCAAATGACCAGCCTCGATAGACCGTTCCATCAATCAGAACAAGCAATGCAGGTTGGGCAGCAGCAAGCGGCATAGATGAATCCAGTCAAGAATAGTCCTTAGGAGTTTTACAGAAATCTTACGGACAATCAAGAGTTCGACCCTTAAATTTAAACTTAAAAAGCAGCCGATTTAATCGACTGCTTTAGAGTGTGTACTGGAGGGCCGGATCACCC
>JAHHIA010000021.1 GCA_019359045.1 Scytolyngbya sp. HA4215-MV1 | reverse complement strand
GGCATCAAGGTCAACGATGTGTTTTAGCGTTAGCATGGAAGCACAATTTTATTGTTAGGGGTGCGTCTACAAAGGCGCACCTTTTTTGTTTCCTCTTCCATTCTCGCTAATCCTATTTCAAGTCCCCTAACCGCCGGATGTGCCCGATCGCCTCCTTCAACTCATTCAATCCGTCCGCGACTCTGGCAGCGTGGCTCCACTGAATGTCTGGATCAGCCCCGCTCCTAAAGGAGAGCATATTTACTACAAGCTCAGCAGTAAAAATCCTGCGTATAAAAATCAGCATCTGGGCAAGGCAGGGAGCGAAAAACACCGCGATTGGACAGCAAGGATTCAACGACGGGAGGCAGTCACTGAGTTGGAGCAGCAACTATCCATACTTCAAGCGTTGATTGACCGTCAGACAACAGGAAGCACAGAGCTATTGCTAGAGACAATACTTAATGAACCAAGCAGGTAGGCTTAACCCTGCATAGCTTGGCTAGGAGGTGACGGTTGGGGAATAAGAGTGCCACGATATGGGGAGTACTAGCCTCGAAAAGCAAAAAACTGGCTGTTGAGTTAGCCTTGCGTGGAGTAAATAAAAGAGTGGAGTTCTCCTGGTTGCCCCTATGTTAGAAACGATCGCCCCTGGTGCCCGCATTTTGTGTCGAGATGTAGAATGGCTGGTTAAGTCTACGGCTCAGTCGTCAGATGGGGGACGTGTCATTGAGGCAGTCGGGGTTTCAGAGTTCATTCGAGGACGAACTGCTCGATTCATCGAGCAACTGGAGGATGACCTGCAAGTTCTGCGCCCCGAGGAGACAGAACTCATTACGGATACATCTTCTGGTTATGTACATAGCCTTTTATTCATAGAATCTCAACTACGGCAGACGGTGCCGGATGACGATCGCATTTACCAGGGGCACCAGGCAGCGATGGATGTGATGGGCTATCAACTATTGCCTGCCCGGAAAGCTCTGCAAATGCCCAGGCAACGAATCTTGATTGCCGATGCGGTGGGGTTGGGTAAAACGCTAGAGTGCGGCATTCTGGTAACGGAATTGATGCGGCGAGGCAGGGGGCGACGCATTCTGGTCGTTACGACTAAATCCATGATGGTGCAGTTCCAGAAGGAGTTCTGGCTACGGTTTACGATTCCGCTGGTACGGCTGGATTCTGTCCAACTTCAACGGATTCGGACGCGGATTCCTGGGAATCACAACCCGTTTCATTACTACGATCGCACGATCGTTTCAATCGATACGCTGAAGCAAGACCGGGAATACCGCAGTTACCTGGAGCAGGCGTATTGGGACATTATCGTGATTGACGAGGCGCACAACGTCGCACGACGGGGCAAAGGGCAGGGAGCATCACAACGGGCAAAATTGGCAGAGCGGCTCTCCACTCGCTCGGATACGCTGATTTTGTTGTCTGCAACCCCCCACGATGGTCGTCCTGGCAGCTTTGCGAGTCTGATGAATATGCTTGACCCGACAGCGATCGCCAATCCCGACAATTACACGAAAGACGATATTCGGGATCTGTACGTCCGCCGGTTTAAGAAGGACGTGCTTCAGGATTTGAAGCAGCATGTGCCAGAACGCAATGTTGAATCGGTTGAAGCACAGGCATCCACTGCGGAGGAGCAAGTCTTTGAGATTCTCAACGAGCTGAAGTTAGCCAGTATCGATAACCACCGGAAAGCAGGGCAGTTATTCAAAACGACTCTGTTAAAGGCAATGCTTTCCAGCCCAGCGGCGTGCTTAGAAACGGTTACGAATCGGCTGAATCGGTTGAAGAAGCCCTCATCCCCCCAGCCCTCTTCTCCCCCGGGAGAAGGGAGAGCCGGAGCAGAACTCCCCTCTCCCTCAGGGAGAGGGGCTGGGGGTGAGGGTGATCTTGCAGAACTGGCAACCCTTCAGTGGGCATTGCAGCAGGTGCAGGTCGAAGATTTTTCCAAATACCAGCGGCTCCTCAAGCTGATTCAGAAGGATTTTGGTTGGACGGGACGTGATCCGAAGGATCGGCTCGTCTTGTTTACAGGTCGGTTAGAGACCCTGAGATTTTTGAAATCACAGTTGACAGATGACTTAAAGCTGAAGCCAGAGGCGATCGCCGTCCTAGATGGTGGACTGCCTGATGTAGACCAAACCAAGATTGTGGAGGAGTTTGGGCAGGAGAATGCAAAGGTCAGAATTTTGCTGGCAACAGAGGTGGCATCAGAAGGTCTGAACCTGCATTATCTCAGTCATAAGCTGATCCACTTCGATATTCCCTGGTCGTTAATGACGTTGCAGCAACGCAATGGACGAATCGATCGCTACGGGCAAACGCGGCAACCAGAGATCCGTTATCTGCTCACTCGCTCCCAGTTAGAGCGGATGGATGAGGTGGAGCGAATCGTCAAAGTCCTGCTGGATAAGGACGAGCAAGCGATTAAGAACATTGGCGATCCGTCCGTGTTTATGGGTGTGTTTGAGGCAGAAGCAGAAGAGGAAGTGACGGCAAAAGCAGTTGAATCGGGGGTATCAGCGGCAGATTTTTCGCAACAACTGGATCAAAATGCCGCTAGCGGGGGTGAGTTTAATATCTTTGATTGGTTTGAGAGTGAGGAGGCGATCGAGGAAAGTCCCCCTGAAATAGAACCGACCGAGCCTGGAACCCTGCTAAGCCTATTTCCTTCCACCTACAAATACGCAGTTGCGGCACTTCAATCTCTCGAATCGCTGCCGCCCAACCTCAACATCAATGAAACCGATCGCTTTATCGAACTTCAGCTCCCTGCTGAACTGGAGCGACGGTACGAACGGCTGCCGCGTGAGATTCGCTCAACTGGGTTGATGCACTTGACCGATCGCCCCGTAGAAATGATGAAAGCGATGGAAGAGGCGCGACGGCAGGAAGCAACCTGGACGGATAAGCAATATCTGTGGGATTTGCACCCATTGGTGGAATGGCTCACCGATCGCTGCTTGTTCCGATTTGGACGGCATCAGGCTCCCGTCTTGCTGCTCAATGAGGGCATGGCGGAACAGGAGGTCGCATTTGTGCTGTTTGGCAGCTTCCCGAACCGTCGCGGGTCGCCGGTGATCAACCGATGGGTATCGGCAGTGTTTGACGCGAGGAAATTTAAGCGGATTGAACCGTTTACAGACACCGTTCAACGGACTGCATTAGGGCAACGTCCCATCCCTAATCCTGGAGCGGCAGAGGTGGCAGATTTGTTGCCGCTGAGAAAGGAGGCGATCGCCAAAGCTCTGGCTTACTTACAGGCAGAACGCAAAACCTTTGAGGCAACCCTGGCACCCAAGCTCAAGGAACAGCAGGAACGGTTAGAACGGCTGCGGGGCAACCATCTGGAGCAACTAGAGTTGCGGTTTGCAGAGGATAAACGCCCAGAGACGATTAAGCAACAACGTCGCCGGGGTGAGTTGAGCTACATTGAGAAGATTTTTAAGGACTATCGGGACTGGGTGGAATTATCCATGACAACCGAGCCTGATCCTTACGTTAAGCTGGTTGCAGTCTTTAGAGCGCAGGGAGGCTAACCAGATGACCGATGCATTATCAATTTCTGTTTCTCCAACGCTAGAGGAAATTCTTCAACGGTTACGGCAGGTTCTGCCTCAACTACGGAGTGAATATGGAGTTACTTCCCTGGGTGTCTTTGGCTCCTATGTTCGAGGCGAACAAACCGAGACAAGCGATATTGATGTTTTGGTTGAGTTTGAGCCAGACCGCAGGTTTGGGCTGTTCCAATTTTGTCACTTGGAAAATGAACTGAGTGATTTACTAGGGCGAAAAGTTGATCTAGTAATGAAAGATGGGTTGAAACCCCGCATTGGTGAACGAATTCTTCAGGAGGTCATGTATTTATGACCCCACGCAACGTTGAGGACTATCTGCAAGATATTTTGGAGACCATTGATATCGCGGCTCAATTCACTCAAGGCATGGAATTTACAACATTTGAAAACGACCAGAAAACTATTTTTGCTCTCATCAGGGCGTTTGAGGTTATTGGGGAAGCCGCCAAAAATATTCCCAATGAATTACGCGATCGCTATCCTGATATTCCCTGGAAAGGAATGACTGGAATGCGAGATAAGGTCATTCACCAGTATTTCGGAGTCAATTTGCAGGTTCTTTGGGATACCTCTCAACAGAATTTGCCTGCATTACGTCCTCTGATTGTTCAAGTTCTAACTGACTTAACGAATCAAAGATAGGTTGTTGCCATGCCGCTGACCGGAATCGCCAACGAAAATGAGTTTTATTCCGCCTACTACCTGGATGCAATCCTGAAAGAAGACCTCAAAGGGGTGGCGCAGCGGTGGAAGGAGCAGACGGAGGAACAAACGCCCGATCGCCAGATGGGTAGTCTGCGGCAAGATTACTTCAAACTACGGGAGCGGCAGCGGGTTCGGGATGAAGCAGAACAGAGATCGCTGCAACGAGAGTTTTTCCAACAAGTGTTGGAGATTTTGGGGTACGAGTGGAATCCACAGCTTCAGGTATTGGATGATGACAGCTTGCTGCCGATCGTGGCGGAAGTCAAACGTAGCAATGGAATGCCTCAGCTATGGGTGATCGAGGGATTGAATCTGTCGGTTGAACCGATGGATGTTTTGTCGTTGTCTGTACCATCGCCCTCACCCCTAGCCCCTCTCCCAGAGGTAGAGGGGAACAAGAGTGGATCGGCTCCCCTTCTCCCTGGGGAGAAGGGGTTGGGGGATGAGGGTCTAACCCTGGAAGATTTGTTGACAGATCAGATCTTTGCCCAGAATGAACCGCCTCGCTGGGTATTGCTGATCAGCATTGATCAGATGGTGCTGATCGATCGCCATAAGTGGAATGCGTCGCGGCTCTTGCGGTTTGATTGGGCGGAACTGTTGAACGAACGGGATGCGGATTCCTTGCTGGCAGCGGCAACCCTGCTACACCGGGAACATACTTGCCCGACGGAAGGCAGTGCCCTGCTGGATGAGTTGGATGAAAACAGCCATCGCCATACCTACAGCGTTTCAGAAGATCTGAAGTTTGCTCTGAGAGAGGCGATCGAGATTTTAGGCAATGAGGTGTTGCATTATCGGCGCACGGTGAGCAAGCGGCGGGTATTTTCCACTGAGACGCAGCAAGAGCGAGGAGAACGGGAAATTGACCCGGATCAACTGAAGCAGGAATGTTTGCGTTGGGTGTATCGGCTGCTGTTTGTGTTTTACATTGAGGCGCGACCGGAATTGGGCTATGTGCCGATGGGATCGGATGTGTACCGGGAAGGGTACAGCCTGGAGACATTGCGGGATCTGGAGCAGACGGAGTTACTGACCCAGGAAGATGAAGCGGGTTATTTCATCGATTCTTCGATTCGGCGGTTGTTTAAGCTGCTGTGGGAAGGGTATCCGGTGCAGAACTTTGAGCAGCTTGATCTCCAGAGCATTCAGGAGGAAGTGGTTCACAATACGTTTCGGTTGCCTGCGCTGAAAAGCCATTTGTTTGACCCCGATCGCACGAAGATGCTGAATGGGGTCAAGTTTCGCAATGGGGTGATGCGGCAAATTTTGGAGTTGATGTCGCTATCACGGGCGAAAGGGAAGCAGCGACGGGGACGGATCAGCTATGCCCAGCTTGGGGTGAACCAGTTGGGTGAAGTGTATGAGGGCTTGCTGAGCCTGTCGGCATTTTTGGCAGAGGAAGACCTGTATGAGGTGAAGCCTGCGGGTGAGGAGCGATCGGATCTGGAGGTGGGATATTTTGTGCCTGCCGATCGCCTGGATGAGTTTAAGCCAGAGGAGCGGGTGATCGATCCGCAAACGAAGAAGCCGCGATTGCACGAAAAGGGCAAGTTTATCTTTCGGTTGGCGGGACGCGATCGCCAAAAAAGCGCCAGCTACTATACGCCGCAGTCGTTGACGCAGTGTTTAGTAAAGTATGCGCTGAAGGAGTTACTGCAAGATAAAACCGCTGACGACATTTTGACGCTGACGGTGTGTGAGCCTGCGATGGGCAGTGCAGCGTTTTTGAATGAGGTGGTGGATCAGCTTGCCGAAGCCTATCTGGAACGCAAGCAAGATGAACTGAGTGAACGCATTCCCCACGATCGCATCACCATTGAAAAGCAAAAGGTGAAGATGCTGCTGGCGGATCGCAATGTGTTTGGCATCGACAAGAACCCGATCGCAATGGAGCTTGCCGAAGTCTCCCTCTGGCTAAACTGCATCTACCGCGATCGACCCTCATCCCCCCAACCCCCTTCTCCCAAGGGAGAAGGGGGGGCCGGATCGGATCTCCCCTCTCCCTCAGGGAGAGGGGGCGGGGGTGAGGGCATCTCTCCCTCAGGGAGAGGGGCGGGGGGTGAGGGCAATCCCAGTATTTTCATCCCCTGGTTTGGGTTGCAGTTAAACTGTGGCAATTCGCTGATTGGGGCGCGGCGGCAGGTCTATCGGCGCAAGCAGGTGACGGGACTGAAAAAGGGTGTGGCAAAACATTTTGAGCAGGAGCCAGAACGGATCCCGCTAGGGCAGGCGTTACCTACGGATGCCATTTTTCACTTTTTGCTGGGTGATCCAGGGATGGCGAACTACACCGATAAGGTGTTGAAGGCAATGGAGCCAGCGGCGATCGCCCAGATCAATGAGTGGCAAAAGCAGTTTGCGAAAACGGAACTGACGGCAGAACAGGCAGATTATGCAGTCCGGCTGAGTCAGCGGATTCATGAACTGTGGGAGTCCTATGCGAAGGAGTTGGCGAAGATCCGCGATCGCACGACTGATCCGTTAACGGTGTGGGGGCAAGATAGACCCTCACCCCAAACCCCTCTCCCTGAGGGAGAGGGGCTTCAAGATGGGGAGCTTTCAAAGCTGGTAGGACGAGAGCGTACCATTCCTAGAAGTCTTTTGGAGAAAGCGCGAGAACTGAGAAAGCAGCAAACTCCAGCAGAAACGGTTTTATGGGAATGTTTACGCGATCGCCAGTTGTTAAACGCCAAGTTTCGCAGGCAGCACAACATTGGACAGATCATTGCTGATTTCTACTGCCATGAAGCCAAACTCATCATTGAAGTGGATGGCGGAATTCACCGTAGTCAACACGATCGCGATCAAATTCGAGATGAATGGGCAAACGCTCAAGGCTTAACTGTCCTCCGCCTGACAAACGATGAAATTCTCGAAAACATCGAACAAGCCCTCAACAAAATTGCTACCCATCTTCCCTCATCCCCCCAACCCCCTTCTCCCCAGGGAGAAGGGGGAGCCAGATCAGAACCCCCCTCTCCCCTAGGGAGAGGGGGGCAGGGGGGTGAGGGTCTTCAACGCACCCCCCTCGAACAAAAAGACAAAATCTATCTGCAAGAGAAGCTGTCGGAAGGGATTGCCAATGCCAGTGCCCATCGACGGTTGAAGCTGGTGATGGATTATTGGTGCGCTTTGTGGTTTTGGCGGATTGCCGATGCCGACCAGTTGCCCAGTCGTGAGGAGTTTTTGCAGGAGATCGGGGCAATTTTGGGTGAAACGGAGATGTTGGCTCCAGCGGAACAGCAGATGCAGCTTTTCCCAGAAACCCAGGAGCAGACTCAGGGCACGCTGTTTTTAAGCACCTGGGGTTATGTGGATTTGAAGAAGCTGAAGCTGTTTTATCCACGTTTGCAATTGGTAGAACAGATTGCGGAACAGTATCGGTTTTTTCATTGGGAGTTGGAGTTTGCTGATATTTTCTTGCAGCAAGGTGGGTTTGATTTGATGGTGGGAAATCCACCTTGGGTGAAAGTGGAATGGCAAGAAGGAGAAATTTTGGGAGATTACAATCCACTAGTAGAATTACGTAAGCTATCAGCAAATAAATTATCGGAAATACGAGAAGATTTATTTGATCTCTATCCTGGTTTAAGAATTGCCTATCTAAATGAGTTTGAAGAATCTGACGGAACACAAAACTTCCTAAATGCGCTGCAAAATTACCCACTTCTAAGAGGTATGCAGAACAACTTATTTAAGTGCTTTCTTCCACAAGTCTGGATGTTTGGCAAAGAATCAGGATGTTCTGGCCTTTTGCATCCTCAAGGAGTTTACGAAGAACCAAAAGCAGGTATTTTGAGAGAAGCTTTATATCGTTACTTAATACTTCATCTTCAATTCTCTAATGAATTAAATCTGTTTGAAGGTGTTCACCATAGCATGAGGTTTGGAATTAATATATACAGAAAAAATACTAGGCAATATGAGGATAAAATCGAGTTTACCTATGTCGCCAATCTCTGCAATCCGAAAACAATACTTGAATGTCTTAACGATTCTATAGTAGATGTAAATTCCTCAATTCCTGGAATTAAGACCTCCGATGGTGAATGGGAAACTAAGGGACATCCTCATCGTGCAATCAAAATAGATATTAAGTCATTATCAATCTTTGCCAAGTTGTATGATGGAAATGAAGTATCAGCGATCCAGGCAAGGTTACCTAATGCTCATGCACAGCCATTAGTCCAAGCATTAAATAGGTTTATAAGTCAAAATAGATACTTATCAGAAGTACTTTATTTTAATACTCCTACCACTTGTTGGCACGAGACAGGAGCGCAGAAAAGTCTAACCATAGCGCGACAAGCGCTATTCCCAGAATTTATGTCAGGACTTATATTGTCAGGTCCACATTTTTTTGTTGCCAACCCATTCAATAAAACCCCAAGACAAAATTGTGAATTGAACAGTGATTACGACAATATCGACTTAACCTATCTACCTGACAACTATATACCTCGAACTAACTATACGCCCATTTGTAGTGCTGATAATTACTATGAACGACTTCCAAAAACTAATTGGGGAGAAAATAAAGCAGTTTCTGATTTTTATCGTTTGGTTTGTCGGCGGCGCTTAAGCCAATCAGGTGAACGTACTCTCATCCCAATAATTGCTCCTCCTGAATTAACACACATACATCCTGTGCTTTCTATTGCATTCGAGAATCAGAATGATTTGGTCGATTTCAGTTCCCTTTGTAGTTCGATTGCTTATGACTTCTACATAAAATCAACGGGAATGGGAGATTTATATGAAACGACTCTGAGATTACTGCCTATTGCAAATACCAGTTCATCGCTCCGCCTCCGCACCCTCAACCTCAACTGTCTCACCAACCATTACGCCACTCTCTGGTCAGACTGCTGGAACCCCACCTTCCAACAAGACACCTGGAGCAAACCCAACGATCCACGACTCGACCCCCACTTCTTCCGCAACCTTACCCCCCAATGGCAGCGCAACTGTGCCCTCCGCACCGACTACGCCCGCCGACAAGCCCTCGTCGAAATTGACGTACTCGCCGCAATGGCACTGGGGCTAACCCTCGACGAACTCATCACCATCTATCGCGTTCAGTTCCCCGTCATGCAGCAATACGAACGCGAAACCTACTACGACCAAAACGGGCGCATCGTCTTCACTACCAGCAAAGGACTCGTCGGTGTCGGGCTACCCCGCAAAGGCAACGCCAAACAAAACATCATCGGCTGGGAAGATGTAAAAGACATGACCGAAGGCACCGTCGAAGTCACCATCACCGACGACACCCAACCCGGTGGTCCCATTCAGCGCACGATCGTTTATCAGGCTCCCTTTGAGAAGTGCGATCGGGTGAGTGACTACCGCACCGCCTGGGCACATTTTGCCGCCCTGGGAGGCTAACTAATGCCAGCCAAAGACATCTACCACGACACCGTTAAAACTGCCCTAATCAAAGACGGCTGGACGATCACCCACGATCCTCTGACACTCCGTCTGACTCGTAAGAAGCTGTACATCGACCTAGGCGCAGAACGCTTGATTGCTGCCGAACGGGGTACAGAGCAAATTGCAGTTGAAATTAAGAGCTTTACCCGTGCATCAGACATCAAAGATCTGGAAGATGCCGTAGGTCAGTTCGTTTTGTACACCCAGGTACTCGCACGCTACGATCCAGAGCGTAAGCTCTATCTCGCTGTCAGCGATGCCGTTTATCAATCGGTTTTTGAAGAGGAAATCGGCGAAATTCTTCTTCAAAACAGTGTGATTCGTTTAATAACCTTTAACCCTGAACAGGAGGAAATTATTCAATGGATTCCTTAAAAGCTCAATACCGCCAGATTATCGAAACCATTCTGCAAGAATACGCTAACTACATAAGCGGAGAAGAAGGTATTCAACAAGAGCTTATCTTCGATCGCGAGAAGGACCATTATTTGCTCCTGGAAACAGGTTGGCAGAAGCAAAAACGCATCTATGGTCCCTTCCTCCACCTGGATATCATTGACAATAAAGTCTGGATTCAACACGACGGTACTGAAGACGGCATCGCTTACGAGCTAGAATCCGCAGGCATTCCCAAAGATCATATTGTTCTTGCCTTCAAGTCTCCAGAGCGCCGCAAACTCACTGAATATGCCGTGTCTTAAAGCTCAATCGCGATCGCTATCCAACTTCCTTAGAAAAGAGTGATCGGTTGGGCGACTACCGCACCGCCTGGGCATTCTTTGAGCGCAAACTATAATTACCCATTGATGCGATCGCACCCTCGGAGGACTATGAGTTCATTACTTCAGCAAATCCTAAATCAGGTTGACCAACTAACCCCAGAAGAACAAATGCAGGTGATGGGACACTTAATAACCCAACTCCAAACCCGTGCCGTGATTACATCCAAACCCAGCCGATCCTGGCAAGATCTGGAAGGAATTGCCCCTAATTTACTGGGTGGCGAAGATGCCCAAGCCTGGGTCAACCATCAGCGCGATGAATGGGACGATCGAGAACAGTCGTTGAGAGCATAATGCAGAACTACGGGTGCAGTACAACCTAAAACTCCCCGATGCCCTACAAATAGCAACGGCGAGGGTCACAGGTTGTCAGGCATTTTTGACCAATGACACAGCCCTAAAGCGCGTTGGTGAACTGCGAATTTTGGTACTCAGCGAGTTAATACCATGAGTAGAACTAAATATCGAGCGATCGTCGAACAGAGACTGCAAAATTATGCAGACTGAGAGAAAAAGCTAAAGCTATGGACTCTAACCTGAATGGTACTTTAGATACCTACAGTTATTTAGATTTGGAAGTGAATGCTGAGGAGCAAATTCATTGCTTTGGACTCCTATCCCCAACCCATACTCTCAAAGTTCAACCCGATCGGGCGATCGAAATTCAACAACAGCTCCTTCATCTTCAACAAACAGGTGGGCTGCTCTGTGGTCATAACATCCGCCGTTTCGATCGCCGCTATCTCATTCGTCAATGGTCTGACCTCAGCGATTTGCTCCTGCTCGATACCTTAGAACTATCCGTTCTTGCCTTTCCCCTGGAACCCTCCCACAAACTGCAAAAAGACTACAAATTAAGCGATTACGCCAGCAACGATCCCCTTGAAGATGCCAGAGCAACCCGTTTCTTACTAGAACGCATTCTTCAAACCCTTCTACAGAAACCAGAAACCCTGCGACAGGTTTATATTTGGCTACTAACCTGTGGCAACGAACCCGGCGATCGAGCGTATCGGCTATTCTTTCAAGAACTTCAAGGGGACATCACTTCCTCCCTCAGTTGGACAGATCTTCCCACTGATGCAACCTGGGGAATGAATTATTCCTACCTCACAGAAGTGTGGCTAGAACCTCATACGCTTAGTTTTGACAAACGCCTAATTCTAGCTGCACTTTTAAGTTGGAATTATCAGCGCTGCCAAACAAACAGTAAACAAGCTCCTTCAATCTGGCTCAATCATCTCCCCGATTTCCAAATAGTGCTAGATGCCCTTCTACCTGTTGAGGATGAAGGGTTTACCTATCAGCCCTATCTCAAGGAATTTGATATTGAAAAATTTAGACATCCCCAAGAAGAAGCCGTTCGGGCAATTATTTCTGGGCACAATCCTTTGATCTTAATGCCAACAGGTGGCGGAAAATCCCTGTGCTATCAATTGCCTGCCTTGATGTATTATCGGCGGCAATGGGGGCTAACCGTCTGTATCTCACCCCTCCAAGCCTTGATGGAAGATCAAGTCGCTGATTTAGAAGCCACAGGGTTGAGCTTTTCTACCTTCATCAATAGCAACCTGCCTCCCCCAGAGCGTTCACAACGGCTCGAAGAATTACGCAACGGGCAAAAAGGCTTACTCTACATCAGCCCCGAACAGCTTCGCTCCCTCAGCATCCGGACTCTCCTGAAAGAACGCCCGCCCGTTCTCTGGGTCATTGATGAAGCTCACTGTATTACGCAATGGGGACATGACTTCCGCCCCGATTACCGTTACATCCCCAAATTTATCAAAGAGCTTTACACCGAACAGGGGCGATCGCTCCCTCGTCTTGCGCTCCTGACTGCAACCGCAACCGTTAAAGTTCAACAAGACATTTGCGAGTTATTTACTGAGCATGGCTTGAAACCTCAACTCATGCCAGCTAGCAATATGAGTCGGAATAACCTGGATTATCAAGTGATTCCAGCCTCCGACGATAAAAACAAACCGATTTTTGAAGCCGTCAGAAATGCCCTAGACCAGGGAGGGTGCGCTCTGGTTTACACAACCACCCGCAAAGATGCCGAACGGTTAGCGGCTTTGTTAGAACAAGAAGGGCTGGAGGCGAAGCACTATCACGGAAAAATTGACAAAGCGCAAAAAGCCCTCATTCTGCAAGAATTCAAGCAAGGCAGTTTAAACATCATTACTGCCACCTGTGCCTTTGGCATGGGCATCAATCGCAAAGATGTCAGAGCCGTCATCCACCATACGCTCAGTAGTAGTCTGGAAGCCTATATTCAGGAAGCAGGACGGGCAGGACGAGATGGTGAACCCGCAACTTGCATCTTACTTTTTGATGGCAAAGATGCAGAAACCATCTTCTTCTTGAAGAGCCTCAATCAATTGACTGCCACTGATCTACGAAATATCTTTACAGCCGTCCGAAGTATCCGAAAACTATTACAACAGCGATCAGAGCAAGTGACTGAAGACTGGTTCTGGATAACGGCTGAGGAGATTTATCAGAGCAGTGACTTAGACGAAGCTTTTGCCACTGAAGCAGATCAGCGAAACACCAAAATTCAGGTTGCCCTTTACCATCTAGAAAACTTTGGACTAATGGAACGGGCAGAAAACCTTTCCACAACAATTCAATATCATCTGTGCCAGTCCAACCCGACAAAATCCTGGCAAACTTTTCTAGCGTATGTTCAAGGGCGCAATTTATCCAAAGAACAGCTACAACAGTTTGAAAAGTTAATCTATGGAATGCATCTGATCAAAGCCCATCACCAGACCGATGGTGAGCGAGTATCCCTGGAACGCTTGAGTGATGAATCTGGAATCCCAGTAACAGAATTATCTGAACGGATTCGTGAACTTCGACGTGCTGGAGTTTGTTCCTCCCAAATTCCCCTCACGTTAGTCATTACTAAAGCCGTTTCGGGGGATGCTCGAACTGCATATGAGCGGCGGTGTCAGCTAGAGCAAACGTTGCTCGAAGAGTTTCTAGAGCTGGTAGGCGATCGCCAAATTCTACAAGTCAACTTACGAGGGCTAGCAACTCGCCTCGATCCCGGTGGGCAGCAAAAACTGAGCGCATCCATTTTGTTAGACATTGTTGAGAGTTGGAGAACATTACACTGGCTCAAACTCAAAAACATCAGTTCAGGAATTATCCAAATTCAACCCATTGAAGCTGATGCAGGACCGTTATCAAAAGTTATCGAAAGACTAGAGAACCACCAGGACTCCTGTCGTCGGTTGATTAACGCAATCTATACAGAGATTGACCAGAAACTAGAGAAAACCTCCGGTGCCCGCCTTATCGTTGAATGTGAGTTTGAAACCCTACTGGAAACGATCTGCGCTCAGCGAAATCCTACAGAACTCGACGCAAAACAGTTAAAAACAGCCCTTCTTTGGTTACATCAAAGGAAAATTTTACGATTAACGGAGGGGCTACTCCTTTTCAGCCAGGCATTCAAAGTCCGAGTGCATAAAGGAGCCAATATCACCACCATTAACCGTAAGTATCCAGAGGTGCAACACCACTATTCTGAGCAAGCCCGTCGCACTCACTTAATGGTGGAATACGGTCGATTAGGTGAGGATCAGGCTGCCCGCCAACAGCTTGTCGCAGATTACTTTCAACTCCCTTTCGAGGAATTCGCTAATAAATATCCAGACCTCCATACAGACGCTTGCAAGCGTCCCGTTACCCAGGAAGACTATAACCGGATTATGGGTTCGCTCAACCCAGCCCAAACCGCTATTGTCGAAGCAGACGACCCGGCGATCGCAGTCATTGCGGGTCCAGGCTCTGGCAAAACACGCGCCATCGTTCATCGAATTGCCTACCTGATCAAAGTCAAACGAGTCAACCCCGATCGCATTCTGGTACTGGCTTACAACCGCAATGCCGTTCGAGAACTCCGCATACGGCTTAAAGATTTGGTGGGAACTTCAGCATCGCGGCTGAGAGTCTATACCTTTCATGGGCTGGCGCTGTCCCTACTGGGTCGAACCATTGAGGAATCAGACACCAAATCCCAGAAACAGCAAAGTACAGAACATAGATTCCAAAAACTCCTCGAAGAAGCCTGTAACCTTTTGGACAAAGGAAATGAAGGTATCCTGGCTGATGAAGATAGCCAAATGCGTCGAGTGAGGCTGTTAGGCAACACAGAATACATCTTTGTGGATGAATACCAGGATGTTGCAGAACAGGAATATCGCCTGGTTCAGCTCATTGCAGGGTTTGGTGATTCTGAAGATCAAGCGCGATCGGTTCAGATCAATCTTTGTGTGATTGGTGATGATGACCAAAATATTTATGAATTCAGAGGAACCAACCCTAAATATATCTTGCAGTTTCAAGCGGAGTATAAGGCAAAACGATTTCTATTAACCGAAAACTATCGCTCTACTGAATCCATCATCCAAGCCTCAAACTATCTCATTCAGAACAATCCCGATCGCTGTAAACGAGACCTACAGGAACAAGTCCAAATTGATGCAGCCCGGATTGGTCAATCAGGAGTGCCAGTCCAAGCACTTCAATTTTTAACTTCAAACGAACAAGCCATCTGGATCACCACACAGGTCAAACAATGGATTGCAGAAGGAACACGTCCCTGCGAGATTGCAATTCTGTCATGGGAATGGGATGAACTCAAAGACATTAGAGCCTTGCTCGATCGATTAGCCAACATTCCCACTCATACTTTAAAGGGAGGCGAAATTAAGCTAGTTCGCAATCATGTTACTCAACGTCTCTTAAACGCTCTTAAGGATGCTTCCGGTTTAATTATCCCACCCGAACACTCTGTCAAAGAACGCTTTGAAAGCTTCTTTGAAAAAGCACATCATGGATTAAATGAGCCTACAGTCAAAACCCTCCTAAAGATTGCGATCGATTTAGATGAGGAAAGAGGCTATGGCTCAGATCTAGCTGATGAAATCAGCACCAATGAAATTATTACCGCTATCTACGAATTTAACGAAAGTCCCGATCTTTCCATTGACAAGGCGGCAGTTTTAGTAACTAGCTGTCATGGAGCCAAAGGACTTGAATTTCGTAAAGTAATTCTACTAACAGATAAGTTCTCTGCCAATACAGATCATATACAAGAAAAACGTAGATTGC
This sequence comes from Scytolyngbya sp. HA4215-MV1, assembly GCA_019359045.1. Classification (GTDB taxonomy): domain Bacteria; phylum Cyanobacteriota; class Cyanobacteriia; order Leptolyngbyales; family Leptolyngbyaceae; genus Scytolyngbya. The sequence continues at coordinate 44,622 of JAHHIA010000021.1, read as the reverse complement.
TTTACGTTGCGATGACAAGAGCTAAAGAGGAGTTAGTTCTAACTTCAACTCGCAATAACCAATTCATAAAAGAGATGCAGCTCAAAGTAAAACAGAAATCAGTAGAGCAGATTAATTTACCCAGCTTCATTTACTACGCTGACCTTAGCCCATTTGGAGAAAGAAAAGGAGATCAACAAAAAGGCGATATCAATTTAGGATATCCAGCTACAAAATCAAAACAAGCCATTATTCAAAAATTAAGAGAAGGAAGCAACTTACAACTGAAATGTAATCGATACGGAGATGGCTGGACAATCTGGACTGAGCAAGATGAAGAAATTGGGGCTTTATCAAAACACGCCAACCAAGTTCTGAGTAACCAAGGGCTTCGCCCAGACCAATTTGAATGGCAACCCGGTGAGGTTACTGTACGGCATATCTATCAACACTTGGATATTGATGAGGTAACAGGTGAAGTTAAAGAAGAGTGGTATTTAGTTGTTCCCCAAATCCGGGTTTGTCGTTAAAAGCAGATTCCTTTGGCAAGTGCGATCGAGTAGCGGAGTATCACACTACCCGGCATATTTCGAGAATCTATAGCTAGCTCACTCAAAGCAACTCATCAAGCAGCTAAAACATTCACTTGTTGAAGGTAATCCCGACTATCCTCATCAATGCTGACTAAGTGACGTTGGTAGTAGGCATTAATTTGAGCCGGAGCATTAGCGTTAGGTTCCAGCAAGCTCAGGGCTGCTACAGCACATCCCCAATTCTTCGTCTGCCAACCATAGTTAAGTATGAGTGCACCAGGATCAAGATTGTGCTCTTCACTTAAACGCCTAGCCTTTACCAGCAAGCGCTGTTTATTAAGATTTGCAGCCCATTGAAGCGGGACATCTCCAAACAAAAGCTGAGCTGCAAATTGATTGGCATCCTCCTCTTCATCATCATTCACGCCATGCTGAAAGGATTCATCCACTAGAATGCCATCTTGAAGATGTCCTTGGGCAATATGTCCTAACTCATGAGCCAGGATAAAAAGGAGCCACGCAGAATATTTCCAAGAAGAACCAATGATGATAATAGGTCGGTTATTAGTGATGACAACTAAACCGTCCACTTTAACTCGACCATCAGGTTTCTTGTCAAAGTGAACAACTGGTAGACCTGCTTGCCAACAAAAATTAAGCAAGCTGTCCAAGCTTACACATGAATGATTCTGAAGTATGGATTTCCTAATGATAAGTGCATCACAAGGAATAGGAGAGTAAGGGCGATCAACCGTTGATGAAACAGCATTCGCAACACTTCTCGCTAAATAACTAAAAAGCTTCGGATCTTCTTGGTTTTTCCGTAGTTTAAACTTCGGCGCAGGAATTGGTAGAAATGCTAGCGATAGATCTGAATTTTCAGAGGTATCAACTGTCAGAAACAAGCGACGAGACAAAGAATCTAAAAGTTGGAAGATTATCCCCTCATCAGGCTCAAGCTCACTCTTCCACCAGGATGGGAAAGCCACATTTTTAATAAAGGAAGTAGACAATCCTAGCGATCTAAGTCGTTCACAAATGGCAGATACTGTAACTCTAGATCCATGTTCTGCTGAAGCATTTACAGAGATAGGCTCAAATTCTTCAAGCCAATCTCCTTCAACATCATCAAAATACTTATAAACCCGATTGACTCCTTCCTCTTGCCAATCCCGCTGATACTGTTGAACAGCACGCAAAGCTTCCCTAGCTTGTTGCATAGGGTCAGAACTGTCGCCAAAACTAAAAATGTTATCTTCGCTAGTCATGGCTTCCCGATGTTAAAACCCTTCAAAAGCTGTAATAACAGTATAACAAGGGGCTGTTGGCGTATCACTATAGTTCAAAATAACTGTGACGAGCTGGGAAACAAAGGCTTTTCCAACAGGGTTATAGCTAAGGAATAATCCCCGCTCAATGCTCCAGTACGTCAAAGTCTCCCCCCAACGCTGTTTCTTGTCATCAAGATAAACCTCTGCATTGGTTGTCAACTGAACACACAATGCAGTCTCCTTTTGCCCTGACGCCAACAAATCTGTTGCCATTGACAGATCAAGCAAGTGTTTCCATAGAGAACTTCCCCCTTGTTGCTCTATCTCTCTCGAAATGCTTCTCAGTACCTGCTCATCATCCCTCTTGAAATTTCCGCTCATTACTTCCCGCCGCCAGTTAGGAAACTTTGGATCTTCGTTGTTAAACCATCGAGGGAATAGAACCTCTAACCAATATTGCTGTGCAACTGAAAAATTCTCGCTCAAGTAAAGCTTCTGTCTGTCCTGCTGGCCCAAAGGCTTGAGAATGAGCCAAAGCCTAGCATCCAAAATCACTTCTCCAAGAAGATCTAAAACATAGGGCTTACTCATCAGTAGCCCATTCGTCTTGTCCTTGATCCACTTTGTTAAGAGAGCAAGCTTCTGAGCGAGCTTTGGTTCAACTATCTGTGCTTGTTGGGTTAATTGAGCGAGCAATTCTCGGGCTTGCTTGGGGTTCGGTCGTGTTGATGGCACAGATAAAAAGGGAAGTGGAATTTTCTAAAGGGTCTTGAAAATCCTATCCATAATAGCTTAGAAGCTTGTAGCTCCCAAAAAGACGAATGGGGGTTATGGAAAGCTTTTACCTTTCTCTATATTTGATCAAACCAATATTCTTGGAAATACAACTTACAGTTGCCACAATGGAAATGCTATGCCTCCTCACGAACTGGACTGTTTTGGGTGACACTACCTTGCATTTGGGTATCCTTCAATAGTGCTGCACAAGCGTCATCACCATGATCCCTTCTGTCGTTGCCACCCAGGTTCGTAACTGCGTCTCGGATTACCTCCACACCACCTTTCGCCCTACCACACCAGGGTTTGATGGGATCATCGATCGCTTTCTGGCTGACCCCGACAATACCTGTAGAGGTCCCTACATTTCCATCGGCTTACCGTTCCGCCCCGGCACAGGCTCCGCTCCCTTCCGCGAAATCCCCCTCGGTTTCACGCCCCATCTACATCAGGAACGTGCCTTCCGACGACTGTCACCCCCTTACTACCAATCCACCCTCATCGCAACAGGCACCGGCTCGGGTAAAACCGAGTGTTTCTTGCTTCCCCTGCTAGAACACTGCCGCCAGCAGCAAGGAACCTTGGGCATCAAAGCCATTTTGATCTACCCCATGAATGCTCTGGCAACGGATCAGGCAAAACGGATCGCCCAACTCATCCACAACACTCCTTCCCTGGGCGGCATCACCGCCGGGCTCTATATCGGCGATCAAGACGAAACCCCCAACCCCATGATGACCGCTCATAAAATCATCACTGATAAGCGCATCATCCGTGAGTCACCGCCTGATATCCTGCTCACCAACTACAAAATGCTGGACTACCTGCTAGTCCAACCCGATACCCAGAAACTCTGGCAATACAATCAAACTGATACCCTGCGCTACATCGTCGTCGATGAGTTCCATACCTTCGATGGCGCACAAGGAACCGACCTTGCCTGCCTATTGCGACGACTCAAACATCGGCTTAAAACCCCTGCCAATCATCTTGCCTGTGTCGGCACCTCCGCCACCCTCGGTAGTAGTGCCAGCCAGGATGACATGCTGGATTACGCCACTACAATCTTCCAAGAACCCTTCCTGGAAGGCGCACTCATTCAAGAAGACCGCATTACCGCTGCCGAATTTTTGCAAGATGCACTTCTCAATGTTCTACCCATTCCAGGTTTAGAGGCGATCGCCCAGCTTAATCCTGATTCCCATACCACTCCAGAATCTTATATCCATGCCCAAGCTGCCCTCTGGCTGCCAGATATGCCCTCACTCCTTGCCTCACTAGTCGAGGGAGAAACCTTTTCCGACGACTGGCGAGTTCAATTGGGCGAAGAACTCAAGACCCTCCCGATTATCCACAACCTGATCCGACTGCTGGGGCAAGAAACCCTGACCTACGACGACTTACTTGATCGCCTCAGCCGCCGACTTCACCTCCCCAAAAATCAGACAGAGTACTGTCACCTACTACTTGATAGCCTGTTGAGCCTGGTGGCGATCGCCCGCCGCCGTATCGTTCTCCCCAGTGGTCAGTCTTTAGTTTTGCCCTGGGTTAATCTACGGGTTCAGGTCTGGTTCCGCGAGCTAAAGCGGATGGTCGCTACCGTTGAAACACACCCTAAATTGCTCTACTCTGACGATCTCACACCAGAGCAAGCCAAGAAAACTTTACCTGTCATGCATTGCCGTGACTGCGGTGTCACAGGTTGGGGAGGAGTCAAACCCTCCCAAGGCTCCAACAAGCTAGTGACTAACGATTTGCAACGCTTTTATCGGGAGTATTTTGGACACAGACCGCTGGTAACGTTCATTTTTCCTGCCCATCCTGATGAAACTGATATCCGCAAGTTCTGTCCAGATTGCCTGACCCTCAATGCTCCCAGAGTTGAGCAATGCCTCTCCTGCGGAAATGCTGACTTAATTCGGGTTCACATCCCTGATATCCTGCACGAGGAGAACCACAACGGACAAAAGAAAACCGTTTCTAGTGGCGATTGTCCCTTCTGTGGCAGCAGCAATGGGTTATCTATCCTGGGAGCACAGGCTGCCAGCCTTACCAGTGCGATGATTGGCACCCTCTACACAACCCCATTCAATCGCGACAAAAAGCTGCTAACCTTTTCAGACTCTGTTCAAGATGCTGCCCACCGAGCCGGATTTTACGGGGCACGTACCTACCGCACTACACTCAGAACGGCGATCGCCCATACCGTTACCACTCACACCAATGCTTCCAGCGAGAACAGTATTACCTTAAAAGACTTGGTCGAGCAATTCCCTTCCTATTGGCGCACTCGGCTTGGCTCTGCGGGAAATTATGTCGCCACCTTTATTCCCAACGACTTGGAGTGGCTCAGGGAATGGGATCAGTTTTTACACAGCGATCGCCTTGATCTTGCTACCGATACCTCCCTGCCTACCCTTATTAATGAACGATTAACCTGGGAGATTGTAAATCAGTTCGGACACCGCTCTGCTGTCGGTCCCTCCCTAGAGCGCAGCGGAGCCTGTGCTGCTCACTTCGACACAGACCAGATAGAGCAGGCGATCGCCACCCTTCACCTCAAACTGAGCAACGAGATCGATGCCTTGCGTGACGTTAGCCGCGATCGCATTCAACAATTTCTGTTAGGTCTGCTCCACCATCTGCGGCAACGGGGCGGAATCTTGCAACCCGCAACCCAACTCTATATCAATCAGGGCAATACCTTCGTGTTGCAGCGTCCGCTGTATATGCCTAGTATGGGTCCCAGTATTCCAGCCCCTATCTTCCTGGTGAATGCGGTTGGAACTGCCGATCGCTTTGAGCGTGTGATCAAGCAAGGGCAGGGAGAAAGCTGGTGTGAAAACTGGGCAAGACGAATTTTTGCTGACATCAGCCTGTTACTCAAAGACCAGCTAAAAGACGTGCTGGAGCTTGCCTTAAACACGGCAGTAGAATCGGGCGTATTAGAAGTACATCCCTGTGGGCATGGACGTGCCTGGGGTATTCCGATGTCGGTCATTCACTTAACCACAGAAGGTACTGTGCTGGTGTGCGATCGCTGTAGCCACCAAATCACTGCCGCGACTGCCGAACGCTCCCAGTTAGAGGGCATGACCTGCCTCAATCCGGGATGCACGGGACATTATCATCCCGATCCACGCACTGGCTTAGCCTACTACCGTCAACTGTATCGCAGTGGCGAAGTGCGGCGCATTATGGCAGCAGAACACACAGGGCTACTCACTCGATCGAACCGGGAATGGCTAGAGCAACGCTTTATTCAAGGCGATCGCCGCTGTGATCCCAACCTCCTATCTGCCACTTCTACCCTGGAGATGGGGATTAATATTGGCGATCTCTCGACCGTACTGCTTTGTTCCGTTCCTCCGGCTCCTGCCAATTTCCAGCAACGAATTGGTCGCGCAGGCAGAAAAGATGGCAATGCGCTGGTTGGGGTCGTGGCAAATGGATCGCCCCATGACCTGTTCTTTTATTCTGATCCAACCCGAATGCTAGCAGGCAGCGTTGAATCTGCCGGATGCTATTTAGATGCATCCGCTATCCTGCAACGCCAATTAACTGCCTTTTGTCTCGATAACTGGGTTGCCACAGACATCACAAAACGGGAATTTCCCACCCAACTCAGTGATGTGTTGAATGCAGTGGGGCGCCAGGATCAAGCTCGCTTTCCCTACAACTGGCTCACCTTTATTCAAGAGCACCAAAGTGAATTGTTAGAAACGTTTCTACGCCTGTTTACTGAAACAGATGAACGAACACGGGCAGAACTAAAAGTGTTTATGGAAAAAGGGGAGCATGACGAGGGTGGACTCGTTTACAGCATCCTTAATCGCTTAGAGACAGTCAATAAAGAACGCACCCGCCTCAGTAACCAAATTAAAACGATTGGTAAGAAGATCAAAGACCTGAAGGCAGAACCAGAAGCCTTACAGGACCAGGAGCGACTGACAGATCTGGAGCGAGAACGTTCAGGTTTCCGGGAATTGATGCGAACACTGAATGATAAACACATTCTTAACTTCCTGACCGATGAGGGCCTGCTACCTAACTATTCCTTCCCGGAAGCTGGCGTGACACTGCGATCGATTCTTTGGCGACAAAAGACCAAAACCGAAGGAGAAGACGGCAAGAAGTACGAAACTTTCACCCTCAGTTATGAGCGCCCCGGAGCATTAGCCATTCGAGAACTCGTGCCCAGTGGTGTGTTCTATGCAGAAGGGCGGCGTGTCAAAATCGACCAAATTGATCTCAAACTCTCAGAGCCAGAGGAGTGGCGCATTTGCCGCAGCTGTAATTATGCTGTGCGCGGCATTCAACCTGAAGCCCATACAAAAGTGTGTCCTCGCTGCAATGATTCCATGTGGAGTGATCAGGGACGACTCCGCCGCATGTTGAGGCTGCGTCAGGTGATGGCAAGTACGAGCGATCGCAAGAGTCGATTCGGGGACGATCGGGAAGACCGCAGCACCTCATTTTTCCAACGCCATCTCCTGGTCGATTTCAAGCCAGAGTTTCGAGAAAAGACATTTCTGATTAAAGACAAAGAGTTTCCCTTTGGGATTGAATATATTTGCCGTACCAGTTTTCGGGAGGTGAATTTAGGAGAATCCCTATCGATCGGAGAAACGGTTGAATTGGCAGGACAACGCTTCACCACGCAGGGATTCCGTGTTTGTAAAAGCTGCGGCAAAGTGATGCGGGGCGACAAAGCCAAGGATCACATGATTAGCTGCCAGTATCATGACAAACCCGACCAGGCAAAAGCATTAGATGTCTTGTACCTCTACCGCGAATTTGAATCTGAAGCAATTCGACTGCTCATGCCAGATGAAAACTTCTGGACGGATCAGGGGTTACATTCCTTTATTGCTGCGCTCCAACTTGGCTTAAAACACAAGTTTGGTGGGAAGGTCGATCACTTACATACTGTTATTAGCGAAGAACCTCAGCCCAATTCCTCCCTCCGCAAATCATTCCTCTACCTGTTCGATAGCATTCCAGGGGGAACCGGCTACCTCCGACAACTCATCCGTAACCCTGAAGAACTGCGTGATGTCTTTGCCCGGTCTCTCGCTGTTCTGCGGGCATGTGATTGCGAAGACGGTTGTTATAACTGCCTGTTTGCCTATCGCAACAGCTTTGACCAGGATGAAACCAGCCGTCTTACAGCTGTACGTCTCCTTTCAGCCATTGAAAAGCACTGGACAGACCTGGAGGAAACATCAGAAGGGTTATCCGCCATTCGGCTAAACAGCAATTTCGAGAGTGAGTTGGAGCGACGCTTTATTGAAGCCATCCGCCGCTACAGTGGTAAGGTTTACGAGGGAGCATCCCCTATTCTCCGCAAGGAAATTGTTAATGGGCGGACAGGCTACTACCTGAAAGTCGGTGACGTGTCCTGGACGATCGAAATGCAGGTATTACTTAATGCTCAGGACGGTGTGGAGATCCCGTCACGTGCCGACTTCGTGATTCGTCCAGCCTCTAGCCGTATTCCCAGCCGTCCCATTGTCATCTTCACAGATGGTTGGGAGTATCACCAGGAGCGTCTCAGTGAAGATTTTCAGCAACGGCTTGCTATCCTTCGCAGTGGGCAGTTCTGGTGCTGGTCTCTGACTTGGGATGACGTGACTGCCCAGATAGACCCTGATCATCCAGTTAACCGCCCAAACGGTTTGTCTTGCTCACTGCCCCACGCGGTGATGCAGCAAGTTTACCAACAATATCAATGCCTTCCTCTGCGTCCGATGGAAGAGTTGGATAGTTTTGAATGGCTGATGCTTTACCTGTTCAATCCCAATGCTGAGGAGAGACAACGCTGGGCACTGCTGAGAACTGCTGTTCAAGCGAAGTCCAACCCAACCATTTCACAAAATCAATGGTTGGAAAAAGCAACCTTCTATACTAATCAGGATGCAATCAATTACTGGGATCCACCCAATAAATGGGTTGGGACAGAAATCAGCGTATCTCTGATCCTGACTCTTTGGAATGCGGTAGATATCCAACGACATCCCCATGATCCAACAGGTAGCTTCGTACTGCTGCGACTGGACGATACTCCGCAAGTCGAGCGATCGCTCCTTCGCAGTAATTGGATTGAAGCATTGCGGTTGCTTAATTTTTATCAGTTTCTCTCTCACTGCTACGCAGTCACGACATCAGGCGTGGATCAAGCAAGAACCTTGCTGCCCAAAGTGACAAGCTACCCACTTGAACAAACCAACGGAGAAGATGAAGCATGGCACCAGTTGAGTCAGTTAATGGTTGACGATCGACTGCTACCAGCCCTAGAGCAAATGCGTCAGGACCGTTGGACAATTCCAGAAGCTGGATATGAACTCATGGGCAATCGCAATCAAGTCGTTGCAATGGCGGAGCTAGCGTGGATTGAACATCGCATTGCCGTTACCCTAACGGAATCGGATCAGGTCACGTTTACGGAAGTAGGATGGAAAGCCTGGGACATTGAGCCATTTCTGCAATCAATGGATGTTATTGGCATGACGCTGAAAGGAGGGGTATAAATGGCGCTACAAAATACGTTCCGGCTGGCAATCTCCGACGACTTTTTTGATGCCTACAGTCGTTTGCCCCGAAATGCCCAAAGCAAAGTCTCAGAGTTTATTAATCGCTTTCGTCAAGACCCAACCCGTCCTGGCTTAAATTACGAGTCAATTCGCGATAGCCATGACAAGCGGATGAAATCAGTACGAGTAGACCAGGCCCATCGAGCGATCGTCCTGAAACCAGATTCTGGCAATGTCTATATCCTATTGTGGGTAGATAAACATGATGATGCTTACACTTGGGCGCGACGTAAGGTTTGCCGCATCAATGAGGTATCCGGTGCTTTACAGATTATTGATATTGAAGATGTAGAGGTTACTACTGAACGGTTAGAACGAATTAATCAAGAGCAACCTCAACAACCAGGAAAATTTGACTCTGTCGAAGACAAACAATTAATGAAGCTTGGCGTTCCAGAAATCTTGCTTCCCGCTGTACGCCAGATCAAAACAGATGATGCCGTTGAACAACTATTACCCCACCTACCCCGTGAGGCAAGTGACGCACTACTGATGCTAGCAGCAGGGTATGAACTGGGTGATGTATTGCAACAGCTAGAGAAGTCTAAAGTCGTTCAACCTATTGATACCGAGGATCTAGAAAAGGCGCTGCAGAACGACGACAGCCTCAGCCGCTTCATGGTGATCACTGACGACACAGAACTGGAAGAGATGCTGGCGGCTCCCCTCGAAAAGTGGCGGGTATTTCTGCATCCCACCCAACGTAAGCTTGTCGAACGAGATTGGAATGGAGCAGTGCGCGTTCTCGGTGGTGCTGGTACAGGCAAAACGGTGGTTGCGATGCATCGTGCAAAGTGGCTCGTTCAAAATCGCTTTACTGACCCAAACGATCGCATTCTATTTACCACCTTTACCCGCAATTTAGCCGTAGATATCGAAGCGAACCTCAAATCCATCTGTTCAACAGATCAAATGCGACGCATTCGAGTCATCAACCTGGATGCCTGGGTTGCAGAATTTCTTCGGCAGGAGGGGGTGGAAACCCGTATTCTTTACAGTGATGAAACAGATGATCTGTGGAAGCAAGCATACACGACTGCCCCGGTTGAACTTGGATTGCCCTTAAGCTTCTATCAAGAAGAATGGCAAACCGTGGTTCTAGATCAGGGCTGTCAGTCCCTACGGGACTATTTAGTGGCTCGTCGTACTGGTCGAGGAACTCGCCTCAGTCGCCCTCAGCGTCAGATGATTTGGAGCGTGTTTGAAGAATACCGGAACCTGCTCCGAGAAAAGGGACTGCGCGAACCCGAAGATGCGATGCGAGATGCAGCCCAAATTATTGCAGCCAAGGGAGCGGCATCTTTACCATTTCGGGCTGTCATCGTTGACGAAGCACAGGATATGAGTGAGGCTGCGTTTACCCTATTAAGGGCGATCGCAGGAGAACCAGCCCCTAATGATCTGTTTATCGTCGGTGATCCTCACCAAAGAATCTACGGCAAAGTTGCCACCCTTAGCCGCTGTGGAATCAATATTCAAGGGCGATCTAGAAAACTCCGTTTAAATTACCGCACTACAGATGAGATCCGCCGATGGGCAACCCAAGTTTTGCAAGGAATGAGCATTGACGATTTAGACGGCGGATCTGACACCCTAAAAGACTACCGATCACTAATGCATGGGGATGAACCAGTCATTCAGGGTTTTACTCGATTTGATGATGAACTTTCCTATCTGAAACAACTCCTGTCTAGCATTCACTCCACAGAGCAAACCCTTTCTGGGACTTGTCTAGTATTCCGCACGGCTCCTTTAATGGAGCAGTACGAAACTGCCCTGAAGAGCATGGAATTTCCAGTCAAGCGCATCCGGCGAAATCAGCCTGACAATCCATTAGAAGATGGGATCAGGATTAGCACGATGCACCGCGTTAAAGGGCTGCAATTCAACTATGTGATTCTCCCTTCTTTAAATGCAGATACTATCCCTCTTAAAGCAGGACTAGAGCATTGTGCAGATGAAGCATCTCAAGACCGTTTCGTTGATGGAGAGCGATGCCTACTCCACGTTGCAGCAACCCGTGCAAAGAAGCAGGTCTTAATTACTTATTGCGGTAACCCTAGTCCACTGCTTCCCATCTCGAAATAGCTTGTACTGATCACTGGTAGTTCAAGTAGGTGCTATGAATTCACGTCACCAACAATGGATTTTAGCTCTACCAGCACTTTCTCCAATCTCTTTTGTTTTTGAGGGTCAGCCCAAACTTTTGATCGCTTAGCCAGGCGTAATACATCATCTATCTGGCTTTTAAGTGAGGGATAACTGTCCTCTTGCTTAGCCTTGTCAGTCTTTAGCCCAGCAACTTGTTCTTTAATCTGAGACAAGGAGAGATCTTGTGAAATTGCTTTATCAAGTAAGTCTCCACGCAGCCCATCATCCTTAACACGGGCGATCGCTTGCGCCTTCGTGTAAGCAATTTTGCCTTGGCGCAAAGCTTCTAACACATCCTGCGGAATATTGAGTAATGGAAGCCGATTATTGACAAAGGACTCCCATGTCATCGTCCCTAGAGCCGCAAATACTGATTGAACTGCCTTATCCTCATCACTGCCCATAACGTTATGGGCAACATTTCCTTTAGCCTCATGTTGCATTCGATAGAGGAGCTTGGGCACGTCAGAGGTGGGCATTTGGAGCTTCAGAGATAGAAGTTGCAGAACTCCTTCCGTTTCTTCAACTGGGTTGAGATCCTCGCGTTGTAGGTTTTCAATTAGAGCGATTTGGATCGCTTGCTCATCGGATAGCTCACGGATGACCACAGGTATTTCTGTCAAACCTGCTTCCTTCGCAGCACGGTAGCGCCGCTCACCAGCCACCAATTCATACTTGTCCGAATCTTCAAGGCTGCGGACAAGAAGTGGCTCTAAAATTCCATGCTCTTTGATGGAGAGTACAAGCTGCTCCATCTTTTCGGGATCAAAATACCGCCGGGGTTGCTGCTTGGGGAAACTGATCTGACTAATTGCCAGTCTCTCAGGCGATGTCGGAGTTTCCACATCAGCAAATAATGCTACTGGAGCCGTAATTTGTCCTCCAAAAACTCGCTCTCGCTTCCGGGTCATGCTAATTTCTCCAAGTCTTTCGCCAATCCATCTAATATTTTCTTAGCAGGGTGTTTGGGACTATACACTGCTAAGGGAACTCGTTCCATTGAAGCATCTGCAAACACAGTTGACTTAGGAATAAATGGAAAAACTCGACCGATTGGGGCAAGTTGTTCCCGAATCGCTTCTAAGGTCAATTCATCATGTGAGTTTCGTCCGTCGTACATTGTAGGGATGAACCCAGCAATTTGTAGCTTACGATTTGGCTTAGCTTTGACTTTTTGTAGGGTTTGCAAGAGCATATCTGTCCCCTGAAACGCCTTAAATTGGGTCTGAATGGGCACCAGAATATAGTCGGACGCAACCAACGAGATGTAGCTCAGAATCCCCAAACTTGGCGGACAATCAATCAAAATAAAATCGTACTGATCCCGAACTGGCTCCAAGGCATCTTTCAGCCTTGTATCCCGCATATAAGCAGTGACTAGCTCCTGCTCTGCGTCCGACAGCTTCAATTGAGACGGGACCAGATCCATCCCATGAATTTCCTTGAGAATAGGCAACTCCTCCTCAGGCACGATCGCGTGATAGACACTTCGGTCTACTTGCCTTGGATCGATCCCCACAAACGTCGTTAACGACGATTGCGGATCCATATCCACTAAAAGTACTCGGCGTTTTCTTTGGGCTAGGCTATAGCCGATGTTTGAAGCTAGAGTGGACTTTCCAACTCCACCGGCTTGGTTGAAGAGTGAAATAACTCGGCTCACTGGAATGTAGGTTTTAGGGGTAATTTTTTGCTTTATCAGTTTGCACCAGAAGAAGACACCTGGTCAGACTGAATACGTGATACTAAGAGTTTACGAGATAAGTGAGGAAGTAAATCTGAATTTTGACTAGATTTTGATGAGATGATGGCACTATAAACTGTTGAGTCACGAACGATAGAACCTTAACCGTGAGCGATCGCCTGTTTTCAATGCCCGAAAATTACGATGTTTTCCTGCGTCACCTCAAGGAACGCATCCGAAGTGCTCAGGTTAGAGCGGCTCTTGCCGTCAACCAAGAATTAATCCTCCTCTACTGGCAGATTGGGCGCTCTATTCTGGAGCAGCAACAACGAGAAGGCTGGGGCACTAAAGTTATCGAGCGTTTGGCAAAGGATTTGAAAAAAGAATTTCCAGAAATCAAGGGATTCTCTCGCTCAAACCTGGGCTACATGAAGGCTTTCGCTGAGACATACCCAGATGAGGAAATTCTCCAACGCAGCGTTGGTAAATTACCCTGGCGGCATAACATTGCCCTGATCGATAAGCTAAAAACGCAAGAACATCGGCTCTGGTACGCTCAAAAGGCGATCGAGAATGGCTGGAGTCGAGACATCTTGGTTTACCAGATCGAGAGTAACTTAATCCAACGACAGGGCGAAGCTGTCACGAATTTTGATCGAACTTTGCCCCAACCTCAATCCGATCTTGCCAAACAGTTGATTAAGGATCCTTACAGTTTTGAATTTTTATCGATTCAAGAAACAGCACAAGAACGGGAGCTAGAGCAAGCTCTGGTCACTCAGATCCGAGATTTTCTTCTAGAGTTAGGTGTTGGTTTCTCCTTTGTAGGAAGCCAGTACCATTTGGAAGTTGATGGCGATGACTATTATTTGGATCTGCTTTTCTACCACCTAAAACTTCGCTGCTTTATCGTCATTGATCTCAAAATGACTGAGTTCTTTCCAGAATATTCTGGAAAGATGAACTTTTATGTCTCTGCTGTCGATGACCAGATGCGGCATTCAACGGATAATCCAACGATTGGGCTTATCTTATGTAAATCCAAGAGTAAAACGAAGGCAGAGTATGCTTTACGGAATTTGAACACACCGATCGCCGTTGCTACTCACCGACTGCCCAAACAACTAAAAGAGAGCTTACCTTCAATTGAACAGCTTGAGATGCAATTGGAGGCAATTATCTCTGAATTAGAGAGTGACCAGGAACAGTAGCGTTTTGCAAGTTAATCGGTGGCTCAAAATTAGTGCCAAGTTCACTCTATTTGATTAAACTTTCACAGCATTAACCAGCCATACCCCTCGACCATCATCCTGGTCTGCTGTTTCAGTACCGATCGGTAAAGACTTGGGATACCTGCCGTATCCTGCTTCAACGTCTTGCGGCTCAAACACTTCTGCGCCCCACCCATATCCTGCCAACAGTTGTTTTGGATCATCGTGACCGAACTGCCAATGCCGTACAACTCTACCTCGATCGGCTTTTCTCGCTCGCTGCCCAGCCAAAACTGATCCTACTTTGACTCCATCCATACCTAAAACACTACCGGGAACGCTTAAGTGAGAGAGGGTCTGGAGTAGCAAGTGTACTTCTTGCTTCTGCAAATACATGACGACTCCTTCCACTAACCAAATGGTTGGCACTGTCGTCTGATACCCAGCATCCAGGATGGCTGTCGCCCATTTCGCATCCGGAGCAGCCAGATCTCCAGAGACAGGTCGATAGATACAAGCTGGGGGAACGTCTTGTAAAACTTGGGCTTTGTACTGCAACACCTCTGGACAATCCACTTCATACACGATCGTGCTGGGTGACCACGCCAGCCGATACGATCGTGTGTCGAGTCCCGCTCCCAGGATAACCACTTGGTTGTACTCAGCCAGCGTCGAGTTGAGGAGGTCATCCATAAATTTTGTGCGAACCGCAATGTAGCGAGTTCGTTTGGTAATCACTTGCTCTAACGGAACGGCTTGAGCTTGGGCAACCTTTCTCCATCGAGACAACAAGGCATCGACTTCATCTCCTGCCAGAGCCGCTGCATAGGGATCTTGAAACAGGGGAGCAGAGTGGAGCTGCTCGATCGCCCGCTTCGCCGCAACAATTCGTGCGGTATACGAAACTGGATCGGAGGAGTGAAGCAGAGCGGGTTCCATATAGTTCTTTGGGGCTGTGAGGTCTCACCTAATCGTGCATCACATCAATACTTCATTGCAATTTCTGGGGGTGGCTAATGAGGCGATCGCTTGCGTCCAGAAAGTCTAATGATCCTGCTTAGATTAGTGTTTCTCCTAAACTAACCTATAGTCCTTCCAGTACAAAATATTAATCCTTTAATTAATTCTTCAAGTGGAACTTCTTCACGACTAATCGCTTCACAAGCACTTCCTCTTCCTGAAAATTTAGATCTTATGTTGTCCTGTTTGTCTAAATGCTCTACTACTATTGTCGCAGCAGGAAAGTAAAACCAGATCGAATAAATAAGTTGAGTAGAGTGAATCATTCGCTTCAACTTATAGTTCTTTATATCTTCATTCGATGGGGTATCTGTAACATCTTTGATTACTGCAACTACTAATTCATCTGAGACTGAAATATCCTTCAGTTCAAACCCTTGAGTGGCAAGGGAAGATGCAAGCCAAAAGATCTTTACATCGGAGCGAATTGAGGTTTCCTGACTAAAGAACGGCTCAAATTCTTGCACATTATTCCAGATAAAAATGCTTCGTACTCCCCGCAGTACGGAGAAAATCAGATGGGTTTTCTTAAAAGCATCCAGAAGTTCCTCTCGCGTGAAGGAAGTACTTCTCTGACTTCCTGATACCTCGTAATTCACGTTTATTTTACTTTCTGAAATAAAAGTATTGTGATGCTGTGATATATTTCGCCATTGGTGCAGCTTTATGTGCCAAGGTGAAGGAGCAAAAAGTTCACCATAACCCGAAGTATTGAATAGCTCATCTACAACAGAGCCAAGCTTCAGCTTTTCAAGTCCATGAGCGGAATTTGATTTTCCACGGCAGATTCTAATTTGTAGAAGTAATTCCTTAAGATAAGGCTGAAAGCAAGCTTCAATTAATGAACCTATATTTCTAAAAACCGTGTATGAAAAGTCTTCTATACTCAATTCAGCAAGTGCAGTTAAATCATTGCTAAAATTCAGCATACTGACGTATTCAGATGAAGCATGAAGAATTTTATCTTGCGACTCTGCACATCCTTGGAGGCACAGTTCTTTATGTGAGGTGTAAGCAGTTTGATAGCTACACAAAACCTTGGCAAACATATCTCTAGCCCAAGGGTCATTATTAATTTTTGCTACATTTACAGCCTCAGTAACAAGAACTCCTGCAGCTAACTCATGCAATATCTCAAGATTGGTGAAGTATGGGGTAAGTATGTAAATAACTGTCTGCTTGATTTGCTCAGGCGACATCCCTTCCTCAAAAGGTGATAGTAAGGTGCTTTGTACAGAACGCAAAATTTTCTCGTATGGCTTTCTCATATTGAAATGACCTTCTCATTTCTATCCAGTTGGGGCATTTCCTAAAAGAAATTGCTTTGTACCGCCTATTCTATAAGCAAAACTATTAACCACTTAGGGAGCGATAAGTATCCTGATTTCTGATAGATTCTACAGGCGGCTCGAATAACTGAAGCTGAGCTAGGGCAGGAGATTGCCGTGATGCTGTTTCAGTAAGAGCGGTACATCACCGTGAAAGGTGCCCATGAGCAGCGGATGACTCAGGCGATCGCCGCCATCGATCCGCTCCTAATATTCCCCATCCTGGATGCCCGATAAAATAGTAAGTACTCCAGTAGAGTGAATCCCATGTGCGATACCTTTGTTACCCTACCAGATGCAACCCTCGATGGCTCCGTTATCTTTGGCAAGAATAGCGATCGCCCCGAAGGTGAAATGCAGGATGTTGTGACCTTCCCGGCTCAAACCTATTCTCAGGGGGAACACGTTCAATGCACATACATCCCGATTTCCCAGGTCAAACACACCTATGGGGTCATTCTTTCCAAGCCCAGATGGATGTGGGGAGCCGAGATGGGTGCCAATGAATGTGGAGTGGTGATTGGAAATGAGGCGGTTTGGACAACTCAGCCTTACCAATCCACAGGGCTACTGGGAATGGATTTAGTCCGGTTGGGCCTAGAACGAGGAGAAACTGCCTTTGCCGCCTTACAAGTGATCGTTGATTTGTTGGAGCAGTATGGGCAGGGTGGCAATTGTGCAGAGCATTTCTCCTTCACCTACCACAACTCTTTCCTCATTGCAGATCGCAAAGAAGCTTGGGTTTTAGAAACCGCTGGGAAATATTGGGTCGCTGAACGAGTAACCCAAGGGACGCGATCGATTTCCAACAACCTCAGCATCAGAAGTGCCGGAGATTTGCGCCATCCTGACGTGATTAGGAACGCAGTTGCTCAAGGACGATGCCAGGGTGAGTCCGATTTTGATTTTGCCAAACTCTTCTCAGACGGTGGAGTCGAAGATCCCTTATCTCCTTATTCCAGGGAAGGACGAGTGCGATCGCTCTGCCAAACTAATCAAGGCAAGTTCACGGTAGAAACGGCAAAGTCTATTCTGCGAGATCACCAGGGAGACATCTGTATGCACGGGCAGTTTGAAACACGAGGGAGCCAAGTTTCCCGATTAACCATTCAACAGAACGAACATTGGTTGATCGATCACCCTTTCCCCTGTCAGCAAGAATATCGACGGGTTGCGTTACCATGCATCTATGAAGATTCGGTCAATCTACACCCAATACCCGATGTGGTAAGCGAATTAGGAGAAAAATTATCCAACTAAAGAGCCACCCGAACAGCTTTTTCTTACTTCTTTATTCTTGGTATACAATAGCGAACCTTACTGGTGATGTTCAAGCTTTACATTAAAGCCCCGCATTGATAATAGATTGACGGTGCTAAACAGATATGTGCTACTACATGTTCATAGTAAAAGTAAGTATGTCTTAGTACATGCGTAAATCTGACGGTATAGGGTTGGAGCAGCAGAAATCGACTTCTTATGACAGGCGTATTTGAACTTGATCAGTCATTTGTCAAATCTATTGATGACAAGACCGCACGAGAACTAGTTGCGCGGCTATGTCGTGCGGAACTGCGAGGTCAATCTATCCCTGACGCTGCCGTAACTTGGGGGGGTGACCAACGCGCCAAAGATGGGGGAGTCGATGTGCGCGTAGATTGCCTGACTCCACTACAGACTACAAACTTTATTAAGGCAGAAAAAAGCCTGTTCCAAGTTAAGGCAGAGAAATTTCCAGCTTCAAAGATTTCACAGGAAATGGCTCCACGCGGTTCCATACGGCAGTCCATCATGGAACTCAAGGAAACTGGTGGCTCCTATATTATTGTTTCTACACGGGATGACGTTTCTGACGAAGCTTTGCAGGCACGACGCGATGCAATTCTTCAATGTCTAAAACAGCATGGGCTAGAGGGTTACATACAGTTCGATTTTTATGACAGCCGACGTATTGCAGATTGGGTCGAACTGCATCCTTCGATTACAACGTGGCTTAGGCACAAGGTAGGTCAACCACTTAAGGGTTGGCAACCCTATGGACCTTGGGCTTACGGTGAAGACCAGCTTGAAGCTGAGTACTTAATTGATGATAGGGTGAGGGTCTTCGTGCCTAGTGCTGAAGAGGGATGCAGCATAACCGATGCGATCTCGAAATTACGGCAAGAACTTAAGGACGGGGTCTCAATTAGGATTATCGGTTTGTCTGGCGTTGGTAAAACGAGGTTAGTGCAGGCATTGTTTGATGCGCGTGTGTGCTCTAGCTCGGTTGCTCCATCGTCCGAGAATGTCATTTATGCTGATCTTGCGGATGAACCAGAACCACAACCGCAAACTATGCTAAACAGCTTGTTGAATCACCAGTCAGATTCGATTGTCATAGTAGATAACTGCGGACCCGATACCCATGAGCAACTCACTAGGATCGTCAAGCGCAAGGGGAGTTGTCTAAAACTAATTACTGTTGAATATGACATCCGTGATGATTTGCCTGAAGATACGCTTTGCTATCGTTTAGAAGGCTCATCGTTGGAAATTATCACAAAACTTTTAAAGTTACGATATCAACAGCTTTCGAATAATGATGCGGAGCGTATTGCCGAGTTTTCTGATGGCAATGCCCGTGTAGCCTTCGCGTTAGCATCAACCGTTGAGACAGGTGGGGAAATCTCGCGGTTGCGAAACCAAGAGTTATTCGAGCGACTATTCCATCAAAAAAATGATCTAAATGATGAGCTTCTGAGATGTGCAGAAGCCGCAAGCCTTCTGTACTCATTTGATGGCTCAGATGTGTCATCTAACGGTGAGATCGCTCGTCTAGCCAGTTTTGCTGAGGTAACTCCACTAACCTTCTTACGACATACAGCAGAGCTAAAACGTCGTGGCTTATTGCAGGAGCGGGGCAAATGGCGAGCCGTATTACCACATGCAATTGCCAATGGTTTGGCTAAACGAATGCTTGAATCTGTGCCCAGAGATTATTTGTATAATGTATTCATTGAGCAGGGTGGTGAGCGTATTGCTCGATCATTCAGCCGACGGTTAGGATTCTTGCACGACTGCTCGGAGGCGGTAGCAATCGCAGATCGAATGCTTGCCAGCAGTGGCAAGTTCAGGGATTTGACAACACTGACCGCTTTTGAACAACAAATGTTTGTTAATCTTGCGCCTCTAAATCCAGGAGGAGCACTAAATGCGATCGAACGCGCAACAGCAAAAAGTAATTTTCTTTCGGTTGATAACTATGATCGAGCACGATTTGCTCGTGTGGTTCGATCTATTGCTTATGATCCTAAATATTTCGATCAAGCAGCGTTAATTCTAAGGAAGTTCGCCTTAGCAGAACCGGAGAACTATAAGAACGATCCGGTTCGTGACATCTTCAAATCACTCTTTTACTGTTATTTATCAGGAACGCAGGCAGGTCCTGAACAACGCTGTAAAGTGGTTTTAGATCTTGTTTCAAGCTGTAGTGGGCAGGAACGGAAGCTTGGACTCGACTTGGTGAGTGCCGGGTTAGAGGCAGGGCATTTTAGCGCACATTATGGATTTGAATTTGGAGCGAGACGTCGAGATTATGGTTGGCATCCCAAGTCTCAAATAGATGTCCAGCTTTGGTATCGATCGTGGATTGATTTAGTTGCTGCTATTGGCGAGCAGGAGAATGAATATGGACAGCAGGCACGAACGATACTCGGTGAAGCTTTGCGAGGTCTTTGGGGGCGAGTAGGACTTGATGATGAATTAGTTGATGTTGCGAAACGCCTTAGCGCCATAGATGGCTGGATGGAAGGATGGTTAGGTGCACGGCGGGTACTGCAATGGGATGCGAAATCTTTGCTGCCTACATCGCTTGCAAAGCTTAGGGAGATTGAAAAGATGCTCGCCCCATCTGACTTGGTTTCCGAAATTCGTGCTCGTGTTCTTGCACATGGTTCATTCGCTTATGATCTCGATGATGAAGATGAGTCTGAACAGGAAGACAGTGAACCGCTACCCTCATCTGAGATACACCGAAGATTGCGGATGAAGGCAGAAACGCTTGGTGCTACAGCGGTCAATTCACCTAGTCTACTGGAAACACTAATCCCTGATCTCTGTTCCACAAGCCGTGGTAGCGGGGTCTACGAGTTTGGTCGGGGAATTGGTGGGCATCACGCCAATATAACTCAACTGTTGGGTGCCGTACGAACCCACCTCGAACACGCTAATCGAAGCAACTTAAGTTTGATATGGGTGCGAGGGCTGTTAGCAGGATGGATGGACATCAATACTGATGCTGTAGAAGAATTTTTGGATGACGCAATTGATGATGCTGTATGGCGGGAGTGGTTTGTCGAGCTTCAAGTTCAGTCGAATCTAAATACAAAGGCTGTTGATCGTCTACTTCGAGTACTCGATTCCGGACATTGCCCAACCTGGCAATTCTGCTACCTTGCCACAGGGCGTGCAACAGACCCTCTAACCATTTCCCAAATAATGGCGATATCGAATAAGTTAGCATTGAGAGCTGACCACGGTCTATTCAGGGCAATTGACCTCTTGGCCATGGTAATTCACTGTACTGACAAAAAGGATGAGCGGTACAAACACGAACTTGGCAAGGCACTTCTTGAGTTTCTCAACAACATCGACTGGTCACTTCTGAATGCCGAACACGCACAAATAGATCATGACCTTAGTGAGGTTTTAAAGTTTGCCCTAAAGTCAGCTGAATCAGAGAATCAGGTTAGGCCAATCTTAAGCCGTATGCTGCCAAGAACTAAAGCAGGTTGGCTTCGTTACAACGATGTGAGAAAGAATGCTCTGAAGCCATTTTTCATGTATTTTCCGAAGCTTGCATTGGAATTGGTTTGCATCCCGGACGAAGACGGAACGCTCCATCGTGCGAGCCAGATTGTATACGAACCATACTTTGACCGAGGCGAAACAGCTCTTGGGCTTGTTCCAACAGAGGTACTTATTAAATGGTGCAATGAGAAACCAGAAACACGTTATGCGTTCGCCGCAGAATCTTGCAAACTCTTTGAGAATCAAAGTGATGAAAAGATACCTCTAGTAATATCTAACACCGCAGTTGCACTTCTAGAAGCGGCACCTGACAAGAAAGTCATCGTAGAGACACTTGTTAGGCGCTTTCAGCCAAGCAGTTGGTCTGGTTCACGTGCAGACATCTTGGAGGCTCGCCTTCCTTTACTCAACCAGTTAGTCGTTTCCAATAATGAAGCCGTCAGCTCGGCAGTAAGAAATGCAAAGGAGACGCTCCTAACCTGGATCAAAGAACAGCGAGCATACGAAATGGAAAGGGAAAAGTCAGGAAACTCTAGTTTTGAGTAATCTACAGCAGTGTCAATGATCAAACATAATTAGAAACCAAACAAATATTAGCTCTTCTCATCCTCATCCTCGCCGATCGCCTTCAAATACGCCTCAGCCGCTGCCTGCTTAAACACCCCTTTGGTGTACCGCTGGAAGACGCGATCGCTCTTGATGCCCATCAATTCCTTGCCAAACAACGGATCAACCCCTCGACGAGTCACCTCCGTTCCAAACGTATGCCGGAACCGATGTGGGTTAATGTCCTCTACTCCGGCAATCGCCCCGAGTTTCTTGACCATCCGGTGCAAGCCCTTGTAGCCCAACCGTTTCCCGACGCTCTTCGGGTCCTGCGCCAGAAACATCGGACTTTCCGGTCGTGGCTCAAACATCTCGCCCTGCTGCCGTCGCCACTCCAGATAAGCTTCCAGGTACTGTCTCGCTTCCCGATTCAACGGAATCTCACTCACGTTCTGCCCTTTGGAGCGATGCACCTTCAAAATTTTGCCGTTCCAATGTTCCACATTCAGGTTGGATGCCTCTGACGCACGTAACCCATGACTGAGGACTGCAATAATGGCACGATCGCGAATGGCAGTCTTCTCCTCAAACTCCAGTACCTGCCAGATCTGGGCAAGCTCGTCTCCGTCAATGTGGTCAGCTTCCGGCTCTGGCTGGCGTTCCAGGTCGATCGCATCGGTTGGCAACGGCTTATTCATGGGATACCCATTGCTCCGGCGCAACCACCCATAAAACGCCTTCAGCGTATTGAGTGCATGGTTCACCGAAGTTGCCTTCAGCTCCTTGGATTTCAACTCCCGTCGGTACTTCCCAATATCACTGGGTGTCACATCCAGCCAAGACTTATCGCACCAGGCAGCAAATCGAACCAATTGCCCCCGGTAAACCCGCTGGGTATTATCCGATTTCCCCGTCTGCCTGAGAAACTCCTCAATCTGCCAGTGACGGAGATCCGGTGGTTCTGGTTGCCGGGGTTCCTCCTGCTTGCCGCCCTCGATAGGCATGATGACGATCGGCAAAACAGGATCAGAAGGTGATGAAGTCATCGTCGAGGAAAAAGTTGGATGGATTTCAGATAGAGATAACTTCACTTATCTCTATCTGAATATTGTAAGAATATTAACTCAAAGGTAGCAGTTATGCCCACAAAATCGCTTTATGATAAAAGGAATTCCTGATTGAGTGGGTGAGAGCGAACGATGCCATCCCCGTTTCCCGGTATGGATCCGTATCTAGAGGGTTACCTGTGGGCAGATGTCCACAATGCCCTTGCGAGTAAGATTCGCCAACTCCTAGTCCCCCTCCTGCGCCCTCGCTATACGGCTCGGTTGGAGGTTTATCTGGTTGAGGATACGGCACCCGAAGGAGAAATTGGAATTTTGTACCCAGATGTAGAAGTTCTTCAAAGGCAGCCTGTTGAGGCTCCTGCTTCCTCCTCTCCCTCTGAATCAGCCATCGCCACTACCCCTGCACCCTTAACATTACCCTTCATGCAGCCGGTCGAAGTCCGGATTCCCAGCATCGAAATTCGAGCTACGGCAGGTAACACCCTAGTCACGTCGATCGAAATTTTGTCCCCCGTCAACAAGCGAGAACCTGGACTAACCGCATATCGACGTAAACGGTTACGACTCCACAATGCAGGTGTTCATTTGCTGGAACTGGATTTACTGCGACGGGGAACCCGCCCGTTTAATCATCCCCGGATTCCGGATGTTCCTTATCTGATCACCTTGACGCGATCGCAATCAAGTCTAGTCGAGGTTTGGCCGATCGCCTTTCAAGATCAATTGCCAGTGCTGCCGATTCCCCTGCGTCCTCCTGATGCCGATGTCGCGTTAGATTTGGGGCTGGCACTGACAGCGGTGTATGACGAAGCAGCCTACGATTTGTCAATTGATTACGAACAGGTGCCTCCGCCCCCGACGCTATCGGAAGCAGAATTAGCCTGGGTTCAAACAGTGGTATCTCAACCAAGCTGAACCAGAACGGAGACAAAATGGGACGTCGAACCAATGAAAAATGTTGGGCATGCTCTTTACTAACTCCCGAAGAGGCACGGAAACTACATGATGCTGAGATAGGTGGGGATGGCTGCTGGCGAGAGGAGACTTGCCGGAGCCGCCGTTCCTATTACCGGAAGGGGCGTAGTCGTTTGGCCCAACGAAAGACCGCGATCGCAGAAATTACCGTACCGCTCCCCCAAATCCCCTATGTGGTGCTGCACACCTATGTAGACCAACCTCGACAACCGAATGATGAAGTCGTCATTCATGCCATGTGCGCTGAGTTATGGCTGGGAGGAAAACCCTTGGCGATGACCCAACCCCAACACACCTTTGGGCTACCGCCCCGTTTGGTGAAGGAGTATGCCCGACAATTATTGGATGCCCTCTACCAGCACTATGGAAATGGGCGGCGGAGTGGGTTTGAACGGTTTGCCCGCGAAGAACAACACTCCGTTTCTCAGTGCCCAATCCGTCCTTGCTCCTACCATGCCGAGCATCTTCAGTTTGTGCAAACGGGAGGGCGTTCATGAAGGGAGAACAGCTGGAACTGAATCTTTGGGAGGAACTGCGACGGGCACAGCAGATGCCGGAAACGGTTGAGGTGGTGCAAATCCTAGATACGATGGAGGTCACAGCGGCTCAACTCCCGGAGGCTGCGCGGCTTCAGTTTGCTGGGGAAGCTCTACTTCAGATTGCTGAACTGTGTGCAGCACGGGCAACGGTATTGATGACGGAGTGGGAAGAAGCCTACCGCGATCCAATCGTGCAGCAGGGCTTTTTTACGGATCTCGTGCGGCAGACGATGTCAGTGGATCTGAGTGACTTGATGGAGCCAACTCCCCCGCGCAAGGCTCGAACCAAACGAGTCAAGTCTGCCGAAACAGAAGAGGGGTCAGTTGTCGCGACAGTTGACAAAGCAGCTTTGCTGGCAATGGTAGACCAATTGGAGTCGGAGGCAGCCCTTGAGGAGGAACGGAAACAGCAGGTATTACAGATCGCCCATGATGAAGATGTGTCCCGGTGGATTGAGGCGATCGCCCAATGGTTAATCGCAATACCGAGCCACTGCACCTCCTTTGCCCACTTGTGCCAAAGTTTGGGAATGCCACAAGTCGAGATTTGGCTGGGTGTACTGCTCGGTGAGTTTGAGCTAGAACAGGGCGAGGAGTTTTATAGTAATACGTTTTGGGTTAAAGGAACTTCAGCAGATTCATAATTGTTTTGCCATGTAAATATCCGGTTTGCCCAATCCATTGGCATCCGGCATCACCCCTACAATGACAAATCCACATTTCTGGTAAAACTCATAGGGATGCTGTCGCAGGTTCTTGATTGCTGCAATATGCTTCCATACATTGGGGTACAGGTTGATTCCTGAAAGCGTCGTTTTTCCGTCTTCATCATCCGTTCCCAGCCAAAGTGTTACGCCGCCTCGCTGTCTTGCCTGTACTTCGAGATCGGCAACCAATAATCGCCCAATTCCTTGCCCGCGACAATCGGACTTTACGATCAACGGGTGCAGTTCCCAAACATTTCCGTCGTACTGTTGAATACCACCAATCCAACCCAACACTGTTCCTGAATCATCTATAGCAATACGACTAATGCGATGCGAAGCACTTCCCCCTTCGGGGTAATCGCTCGTAAAGGACTCGTGAACTTCCTCAAGTGCCTCTTCGAATGTTGGGTAACCACTGGGCAAGTGTCCAAAACAATCCAGCAGGATCAATGCAACCTGCTCAATCGTGGTGGTATCCTCAGGAGTCAAATCAGTAATTTGCATCAGCATTGGAATCGGGAAGGGTATTTGCTGTAGCAAACGTTAATGGGTTCATCGAAATTTCTAACTATTATGGCAGTCGAAAACCTCAGTCCAGCCTACCGCATCCACACGCAACAACTGGTTGTACGCTGTTGGAACCCGGCTGATGCACCGTTGTTATCTGCGGCCATTGCCCAAAGTTTAGAGCATCTCAAAGCCTGGATGCCTTGGGCGCATGGGGAACCCAAAGATTTGCAACAGCGCATGAATTGGCTTAGACAAACCCGTGGCAAGTTCGACCTGGGGCAAGATTTTACCTATGGCATCTTCAATCTCGACGAAACGCAGGTGTTAGGAGCAACCGGACTGCACACAGGCATTGGCAATGATGCCTTGGAGATTGGCTACTGGATTCACGCTCATCACCTTAATCAGGGCTTGGCAACCGAAGCGGCGGCAGCTCTGACCAAAGTGGCCTTTACCGTGAATCAAATAGCACGAGTCGAAATTCACTGTGATCCAACCAACCTCAGAAGTGCAGCGGTTCCATGCAAACTGGGCTTTACTCATGAGGCAACATTGCGGCAACGAGTAGAGAATCATGAGGGACACAAACGAGATTCCATGATTTGGTCGTTATTTGCAGAAGACTACCCAACCAGTAAAGCGGCGGCAGCCGTCGTTGAAGCGTTTGACGCGATGGGGCAGAGAATTCTCTGATCCTTGTCTGAATGCCCTGAAGGTTGGAAGACTGTAGGAGGGCGATCGCAGAACGCGAAGTCCTAAATTTCCAATGCAGTCCCTGGACAAGCGTTCAGCGTCAAGAGTACTACCTCAGTAGTGTAGAATCTACAGGGCTTTGGGCAGTTAAACAGCCCAGAGCGGTTTGTTATGAAAGGATAAACTGTGGTTGACCAGGAGTCTTTGAGGGAGGAGGCAGCACGTCTACTGCGTGTTCTTGTAGAAACCCCTTTTCAGGAGTGCCATGCGCTGAGTCGGGAATTCCGGGAGTTGCCCAACTGTACTGGTCTCTACGCGATCAAGCACCAGACTCAAAGTGTTTTATATATTGGCAAATCCGGTAATATTCGTTCCAGATTGCGAGGAGGTCACAAGGCTCTGGGTTGGGCATTTATTGATCGCCTTGATCCCGATGACGTGCGGATTGCCGTTGCCCGGCTGTCTTTTCCCTGGGCTAGGTTATCATTACAGTTAGAACAAGTCGTGCTACGGCAGGTTCGACCACCTTACAACGATCGCATCGCTCAGGAGGATTAATACATGCTGACCTCCAACTTCAATACCCAATCTAAGATTTTTGCCTCTATCCCTGAGCGAGTGCAGGAGGCGATTGCTGCATATGCATATGCAGCAGACCTATTACCTGATGCGGTGATCCAGTTTGCGATCGCTCATTTTCTGGAACTAGAGTATATTTCTCCTGACACTAAGCAAAACCCTCCTAAGTCTGGCAATGTCTTAAATGACCTCCCAGGCACACTCTGCCATGAGATCAGAAATTATGCTGTTGAGCAAGAGATGCCACCAGAATTTGTGGTTGAGCTGGCGATCGCCCATTTCCTTGACCCTGATTCTGTCACCTTTGATGACTGCCAAGTTGGGCTGCAACGCGATCGCATAGAACTGTTGCGCCATCAAAAGCAAGTTCAGCAACAAGCAGCAGCTTGAATGACGAGTTGAACCTCTAGGTAGCACCTGGAGGTTCATATTCAGCTAGCCCCCACGTCATCAGAAGGACGATCGTGCGGTACTGGTATAAGGTTTCGTATCTGGTAAAGCAGCAAGATCCAATCATCTTCCACCAGATTTTGCAGAGTCTTGCCGATCGCTTGTCCAATAAATGCCTTTACCTGATCTAATGACCAGCCCATTTGGTTTGCCAATTGACCAAACTGGTATCTCAAGTCATCTTGCTGCTTTGGTATAGGTACTGCTGAGGCAGGTTTGTTTTTTGGAGTCGCTGGCTTCAAATTAGGACGAGGATGCAGCGGGGGAGAAGAGGGGGGGTTTGGATGCACTGTTGAAGGGAAAGAGGGTTTAGGAGTTTTTTCTAGGTTGCTTCTTCCTAAATCAGACAGAGCAGCTTCTACAGGAACGCTTTGCAAAGACAACTCCCCAGCCATTTCCCCTGCTTGGGTTGTGGATAACCCCCCCGTACCCCCCCTAGAAGACAAAATGTGAAAAGGAGCCGACCCAGGATCAGCCGCAGGGGTTAAACCCTTCATATAGGCCTGAGTGTGTACTTCCTGATTGGATAAGGGTTCTAGCGATTTTTGAGGTTCTACTGGAGCCGAGGCTGATGAGGCTAAAACTGCGTCAGCATGGTTAGTACACACCTCTTGCGCCAGGTCACCCCCTTCGGGATACCAGAGGTGCAGATATTTGCGAGTGGTCTGTTTGCTGCATTTAGCAAGGTTGATGATGGCATTCTCAAGGGCTGTTTTTGTCTTGTATAGAGCTAATTCTCCTGCTTCTTTCAAGCGATTCAATGCATTGGTAATCCGGGCTTGAGCATCTTCAGCTCGCGCTTGATTGACGAGATTGCCTGGCGAGATCGCGCCATTTCCCTCTTCTTGGTGAATATTGCCCTGGCGTGTAGCCTCTGTTCCAAGCGGCCAATAATACCCCTCCGCTGCTCGTGCCCATACTCGGCAACGGAGTTCAATTTCATGTTGGTGACGACACCATTGAGCATATCCAGCACTGTTCGTTGCCGTACGTTGGACGTACTCAATTAAGTGTTCACCCCTCAGCCGCTGAAACACGACTCCATAGCAGGCAATCTGCTTCAGAAGGTGATTTGTTTGTCCGTGGTCAGTCCATCCTTCACTGATTTCAAACTCCAGGGCAGTACGCCATGCTTCTACAACAGCAGAATCTCGGCGTGCCGATCGCTTTCGCCAGTTCTTTTGAGCCTGGGCGATCGCCTGCCGTAACTGATCGGTATCCTGCCCATCCGCACAGTGATCCCAGATTTCAAAAAATCGTTCCAGTCCGCCAACCATTGGATTGAGGTCATCATCCAGAAGCTGGGCACCTGTTGCGGGTTGTAGGGGCAGCCGGTGCCCCTGATACTCAGTAAACTCACCTTCCCGCGCATAGGCTTTGCAATTGGGAAAGATCTCTAGGTGTCCTTGCTCAACCGTTAGACCCTGGGCTTCCAAACATTGTCGGATTGCAGTTGCTAACCCAAAAGTGGGCACTTGTTCTGAAAAGGGGAGCCAGAGATGCAGTCCACCACTTGAACTGGATTGGATCAGGAACGTTCGGGCGATTCCAATTGTTTCTAATGCAGCTCGAATGACAGACAATGCTTGGGCATCCTGTTTGGGGTGATAGGCTCCCTTCACATCTAAGTCAATTATGGCGTAGCGGGTTAGCGAGTCAAATCGTACCCCGACAACCTGAGCTGCATCCTGCCAGAATCGCCAAAGTTCCCTTGGACGCAGTGGGTAGTCATTTAAGGTTTTCCAACTGCTATCTGGCTCGTTGGTTTTGACGATCACCTTCCAGAGATAGGGGAAGGTTTGACACAGCTGCTTACCCAATTCATCACCGGGCAACGGCTCTACTCGACGAGGTTTGCTCATGCAACACCTCCATCTGTGCCAAAGAAGAACCAATTTTTGTGAATTACCATGAAACGCTCTGTCTCAAATAGCCAAACAAAACTTGGGCAATTGGCAGTTTGACGTAGGCTGACCAATTACCTGGTTAAGCAATAGGGAATAGAGCGTTGTGCCGTAATTTAGGCAGACT
Source organism: Scytolyngbya sp. HA4215-MV1 (assembly GCA_019359045.1). Taxonomy (GTDB): domain Bacteria; phylum Cyanobacteriota; class Cyanobacteriia; order Leptolyngbyales; family Leptolyngbyaceae; genus Scytolyngbya. Next base: position 15,190 of record JAHHIA010000021.1, on the reverse strand, counting down.
CGGGTGCAGAAACTCTTGGCTTGCAACACCTGAAGGAATTTGCTTAAAATGGGCACAGCAAAGCTAGGGATCTAACTGCCACTCGCCAAAGTCTCTAGTTAGCATCACTACGCTCTATTGCGATGAAAGTAACGTTTGAACTCGAAAGCTCCATCTGTGTCAGCAGTTGGGGCTTTTGCAGTTCTGAGAGGCTTCTTAAGTCATGGGGTTTTCTCCTGGGCTATGGATGCCAAAAGGAATCGAATTGCGATCGCTTTTGACATTGGTTTCAAACGTAGGCTGACACTTCAAGCTCATACCTACGAGAAACAATTAATTTTTCGCGTTTAAAGCGTAGCCCCTCAGTTTGCTCAATCATGTGGTTACACCGTGATCGATCTAATTGATCTGATCAGGCTTGTAACGATCCTGAAAACCCTTGATGGGTAAGCCATTGAAAAATCTCAAGTCATGAGTAGGGGTGTCTAAAGTCTCTAGCAGGGGATAGCAAAGTCAGAAGTAGGGGAAATTAAAGTCCCTGCTAAAGGGGGTTACTTTCTAGGATTTGTAACCAAAATGATCTCAAACACAGGACCAGCAGGGGTTACAGCGGGGTTACAGATATAGTGACTTGAGCCTCGACCGAATGTCACGATAAGGGGAAGCTAATGTCATGACTAGGGGATGTGTAACCATCACAAAAATAGCTGAGAAGCCCACAGAATAGTAGTTACAGCAAAGTTATCTGTCAGGTTACAGTGACATCCAAAGCCAAAATAATTCAGCCTATATCTAGTGGTTACTTCTCAGTCCTGCACCAGAATTGACATAATTTAAGTGTACTATTCCTATATTTAGTGGTTAGTAAGGCTCTCTCATGCTAAATAAGCCCGTAACCAAATCGTTCATATCTTCCCTCATGTTTGCTCAAGTCACGTGCAGGGGGGGTTGTTGTCACGTTCAGAGGAAGAATTAGATACCCAAACTGCTTAAAAGCCTGAGTTGAAAGGGGTTACAGAGAGTTACAGAGTGATCTCTTACAGTATCAAAGTCACTACCAGGGGAGGTTAATGTCACGGCTATAGGGCGCTAAAAGAGAATGAAATGGCCTCAACTGCTCTTCTAGCAATGGTTACAGCTAAGTTACTAAACTTGTAACCATGAATTCTGTTAATGCAACTGAAGTCACTGGTAGGGGACACTAATGTCACGATTATAGGAGAATTTTGAAGCCAGAAAGAGCAAAAAGCCTTGTTTAACAATGATTACACAGGGTTACACAAGGTTCATTTGAATTCTAATTCAAGGCGAGAATTTATCCCTTAACTGTTGTAGAAGCTGCTTCTCACTCTCGCTAGAGCTACTTCCTAACCTTTGATCAATCTCTTTTATAGTTTCCAAGGAATCAAGTTTTTTAAGGGCGTCAATCATTATATGATTAGGCTCTTTATCTACTAAAGTTAAATCTACCAAATCTTTAACTCTCTCAAGCCTGGTCAAAGCATTAACTGAATCCACGTATATCCAACCGTCATAATACATTTGGCTGTTAAGAGCAATAAACTTAATGTTATTGATAGCATTCTCAGTAGCTAGTTGCTCTAGAGCCGCTATACAGTAAGGAACCCCAAATTGATCATATTGACTATCCCACTCCCACATTTGATCGACTACAATTTTTGTGATTTCATCTTTAATTGAAGAAATAACTTCTAAATTAAATATCTTTTCAATCAGAGAAACTGCATCTGCGCCTGAGGGAGCGTAGTTTAGAGATATTCTAACCACCATTTTATGAATCTCATCGATGTTAATCTCTGAAATATGAGAAATCATATATTCCCTAACCAATGGGAGGGTGTTAAAGCGTCCATTATCTTTATTAATCAAAGATAACTTTTCAAGTAGTACTAATCCTTCATCACGATCAAGCTCCGATAAATCAGAAATATATCCAATATCTTGTCTACTAAGAGAACTTCTAAGCGAACTCAGAGCTAAGGTGATACATATTAATAATTTATAAGCGGGTTTATCTTTAATATCTTGTATTGCACTTTCAAAGCAAAATTGTGCTATGTCTCCTCTAGCATCGCCCAGGCGTCTTAAAACTTTATCTATACCAAATCCGTGGTGACTTACTTGTGCAATACTCCATACCACTGCTAATGGAATACCTGCTGTCCTTCTATTAAGAAGTTCAATTTGCTCCTCACTTAGCTGAACCCCTTTTTTATCGCACTCCTGCCTAATTAAAGCTAATGCATCCTCACGAGGCATGGCAGCTAGGCGAATAGGATCAGCAATATCAATTCGATGCCTTGTCGTAACGATACACTTGGTAGGATGAGGTAACTCTCGTATAAAGAGATTAACCCGTTCGTCATCTATTGTTTCATAATTGTCGACAATTAAAAGAGTCCTCTGTTTACCTAAAGCACGTTTGATGAGTAAATCCTGCTCAAGGAGTTCACGCTCACTATTGATGTTATCTTCCCTAAGAACAATAGAAATCTCCTTAAAGATATTTTTTATAGTGCTAATGAAGTGATAGCGATTTTTAATACCGTCAGCAGTTAGAATTGAGGTTTTTGCAGAAACCCAAACAATTGCTTCAAACCTTTCTTCTTGGGGAAGAAAGACATACTCATTTAGATAACGATGCGCTAGTTCCAGAGCTAAAGCTGATTTACCAATGCCCCCTATTCCATCAACAACAATTGTCCATATTCTATCCTGAGGACAAAGCAATTTACGTAACTGCTCAAGCTCAGTTTTTCTTCCAACAAAATTGATGTAATCTGGTTGTGGCAGGTTATGCAAAACTTCTTGGTAAGATACTCTGTCTTTTTGATATTTCTTAGAATGCTCCTGTTTAAGGATACTTATTTCTGTTGGATCAGCAACACTAATGTCTTGTCCTAATCGAACTAAAACAGTTCCTTTTTTGAATCTAATACCTCTTGTATTTAAATCTCGATCCAGTTTTATAACATCAATTGGAGGAGGAATTTCTATCACAAGCAGATCTTTACCTTCCTCTGCTTTAACAAAGTATATCTTTATGTCTGAAAGAGCTGGGCTGCATACTTCACGCAACTTTCTTAAGGTCGTCTCACGAAGTTTCTGAAGATTAGATAGCATTCCATTAGCAGGCACATGGAACGTATCTCTTAGCTCACTTGGTTTTGGATCTATATCAGAGGCTCCAACGATTAAATACGCAGTTTTGTCTACATACCCTACATTGCCATTTGCTAAAGAAATGAGGTCTTTCAAGAACTCACCCCAGCCCTTATCATCCAATTGGTCAGTGTTGCAGTACCAACAGCTTTTGAATTCAATCTTTGGGTTTTCAACCTCTTGTAGTGAACTTCTGAGTTGGTTGACATCCATAAGGTCTGACTACACTGGAGAATTTGCTAGTTCATAGTAACGCAGTACAAGTTGAACCAAAATATACTCATAATTTTTAAGTCACGAGTAGGGGATGGTAATGTCACCCTTAACGACAGTTTTGGAACCAGATAAAAGCTGAAAACCTTACCTAGCAAAAGTTTCGGCAGGGTTACAGGGTATGTAACTATGACTTATCCCACCTACTGAATATCCAATACCTGGCGAAGCAAACTTTGGTCAGTATCGACTGCTCGACGGCGATCGCTCTCCACCAACTTCACCCAACTCACACTCTTGCCGATCGTGGAGGCTAGTTGAGCTTGCGTCCATCCTTTTGCCTGTCGTGCAGCTTTAACAGTCGCTCCTGCTAATTCTGATGCAGGGAGTTGAGCAATCGCCATTACACGCTGAGCATCCGCTTCAAGCGTCCGTCGTCTCGCAGATGCCCGATGGCTCTTCTCAGTTCGCCTTGCCTCTAAATCATCCAGGCACTCCTGAATCTGTGAGGGTAACTTGAACGAGATTTTCGCCGGAAACCAATGCTTGGAGATATAGTTATCAGGCAGCCACTTCGCGCCTAAGAGCTGCTGGTTTCGCTCCTTAGTGGGCAATAGAGCTATTTCATCGGGCAAACTCCAGACGGGTCTTAGCCAGATTGGATACGTTTCATTATCAAAGCCGATCTCAATCTTGAGGCTATCTTTGAGCGTCAGCAACGCATTATCAACAGACTCTTTCAACTTCCACCCATAGCGGCGATCGGACAATGCCCTTTCAATTTCATTGCTGGGAAGGACGCTTTCGATCAGACTGTCGATCGTATAGATTCCATTGGGACGAGCACGACTATTCTGGATCAGGTACAACCCCATACTGGTCGCCAATTTGCGGCGATGGGGATCGATGTCAAAAACCTCTTTAGGGATTAGCCCATATTGATACAAGGCTTTCTGCTGTTGTGCGCCTTCTCGATTAAGGAAGTTATGCGTCCATAATCCTGGCTGCACACGGATCACAACCTCATGGAGTTCCTCAGTTTCACCATCCACATTTGGTTGAGTGTACTCCTGCACACTGACAATCCACAGAAGACTCCGCTCCCGCACACAAAGATCCATATCGCCTTCAAACCAGTGGATCACCGCACCCAAGGTACCCACAACCCAGGCTAAGTCGGCGATCGCCTTCAGCTTCTGTGACTTCGTAAATTTATTGCTGTTGTGGACTTTAAGCGTTTTAATCAGATCTGTCCCTAGCAGATAAAACGGCTGCTTCCAGGGTTCACTTTGGATCGCCGCATAGGACGCAAATACCGCATGGAGACGGGCTGCCATCACACCATACTGCTCCAGGATCTCCCGCTCAGCCTGCGATGAAATGGAGTCAGCTTGGTGCTTCTGCTTGTTGAGAACATAGAACTCAATGTAACGTCCCTTGCCAAACTGCTTCTGGAAGTAAAGCCGATCCTGCCCATACTCACTCCAGTCAGGTGGCTTGAGAAATGCCTGGGTTGCAGAGATGACGGGTGCCCCGCTCGCCATCATTTCTACAGACTTATTAGTAAAGAGTGGGGGTTCAGTACGGGGTAAATTTCGCGGCTTGCGAATCTTGGTGCGGGTAGACTGCGGCGGCAGAACTTCTACCTCGGTCAACGATAGCTGTGAGGAGGTTTCAAGCTCTGAGGTAGCATTCTCATTGGGACTAGATTTAGGCTTCATCATGCTTACCCACTGAAGAAACGGCGCTCAACCCAGGCATTCCCACCGGGATCATCCGCCGGGCAATTCGCTCAATAAACTCAGACCGAGATAGGTGAAACTCTGCTGCCAGCGCATCTAGCTGCTCCACAGCAGTCGGAGTCAAGCCAATCATGGTTGGCTTCTTTGGCTCCGAGTAATACTGCCCTATCCCTTTACGGCTCTGTTTGTCCTTACCAGCACTCATGGTCATCCGCGATCGGTTATATAAGAGATAACACAGCTTTCGCGATCGGACACAACAACTTTTCTCTGGTGGATCTGGTTTCTTCCTTTACATATCGCCATCAATGGCAAAAATGCAAATTTAGTTAGGGTAAATCATCAAGAATGAAAAGAGCCTATTACTCAAAAACGATTACGGAATTTCTTGAGGATTCTAAGAGTAGCATTTTAGGCGAACTTACCTTACATCATGAATTTGCCCTAGAAGATTTACAACGCAATTCTTGGTTGGCCCAAATTGATATCTTAAAGGAGCAGTTTTCACCACTAAAGGATGCTTATATCCTTTTTGAGTATTCAATTCCAAGAATGGGTAAAAGAGTAGATGTTGTCCTAATCTTAAAGGGAATTGTATTTGTCTTAGAATTTAAGGCCGGAGAGAAAAAGCATCAAAGTTATGCAATAGATCAAGTCATAGATTATGCCTTAGATCTGAAAAATTTTCATGAACAGAGCCATGCCAGAAAAATTGTTCCAGTACTTGTAGCAACTGAAGCACCAAGTGTAAGTAATAATCTGTTGCCGCATCAAGATCTTGTCTTTACTCCATTGAAGGCGAATAAAAACAACTTATATGAAAATATTTATTGGGCTTCTTCTAAGCTTGAAGATAAGGAAATTGATCCTATAAATTGGGTGAAATCAATTTATAAACCAACTCCAACAATCATTGAAGCAGCTCAAGCTTTGTATAAAGGTCATCGTGTTGAGAAGATTTCTAGATCTGATGCTGATGCTATTAACCTAAGTAAAACCTCTAATACAATTTTTAGCATAATTGAAGAATCTAAAAAGAAAAATCAGAAGTCAATTTGCTTTGTTACTGGTGTTCCTGGTGCAGGAAAAACACTAGCAGGTTTGAATATTGCCAACCAAAGGCATCAAATTGATACAGGAGAACATGCGGTATTTCTTTCTGGTAATGGACCTTTGGTTGAAGTCTTACAAGAGGCTCTAGCACGAGATGAAGTGGAGACAGCAAAAAATAACGGTAAAGAATTGACTAAAAAGGCAGCACTGTCTAAAACAAAAGCATTTATTCAAAACATCCATCATTTTAGAGATGAAGCATTAAGAATTAATGAGGCACCTGTAGAGCGAGTTGTGGTTTTTGATGAAGCACAAAGAGCCTGGAACCTTGCTCAGACCAGCTCGTTTATGCGTAGGAAAAAGGGATTTTCAAACTTTTCGATGTCAGAGCCGGAATTTTTGATTAGCGTTATGGATCGTCATCAAGATTGGGCAGTAATTATCTGTCTCATTGGCGGTGGGCAGGAAATAAATACTGGTGAAGCTGGTTTGTTTGAATGGTTTTCAGCATTACAAAGAAAATATAAGAATTGGAATATTTATGTATCGAATGAATTGAGTGATGAAGAGTACACAAGAGGACAAAATATTTTTTCAGAGATAGAAGAGACGTATCTACACATTCAGGATGAATTACATTTGTCTGTATCCATGAGATCCTACAGATCAGAAAAAGTATCTAAGTTAATTAAGGCAATTCTGGATTGTGACATTTTGGAAGTGAAGAATTTGTATTTGCAAATTAGCAACATATACCCCATTCTTCTTACAAGAAGTATTCAAGGTGCACGAAACTGGCTTCGTAGCAAAGCAAGAGGTAATGAACGCACAGGTGTAATTACTTCTTCAGGAGCATACCGTCTAAAACCAATTGGAATTCATGTTAAAGCTGGTATTGATCCTAAAAACTGGTTTCTAAATGGGAAGGAGGACATTCGCTCTTCTTACTTTTTAGAAGATGTTGCTACAGAATTTGATATACAAGGACTTGAACTTGATTGGACTTGTGTAGCTTGGGATGCAAACTTTAGATTCACCGATGGAAGATGGGAATATATGGACTTTAGGGGTAGCCAATGGCAAAGGATTAAAGATGAAACTCGTAAACAATACTTAAAAAACTCTTACAGGGTTTTACTTACTAGAGCTAGACAAGGGATGGTTATTTTAATCCCTGAAGGTGATCAAGAAGACAATACAAGAATGCCGGAATTCTACAACACTACCTTCCAATATTTGCAAAACATTGGCTTACAAATACTTGAATAAATTACCTAGAACTAGAAATGAATTGCCAATACCTCTACTTTAAAGGGTGTTGTTCAAACGGGTTCTGCTGCCAAGAGCCGTTGTTGCTCGTGCAACTGCTGCCACGCTTGCTTGACATGTTGTGGCTTAAAAAATTTTCGTTGCTCTAGTAAGCGTACCAACTTATTTTTTGATCACCTTGAAATCTGTCAAGTTCTTCAAATACGCTGAGGATCATGGGTTAGAGAGAAGCCACAAATCCTTCATGTTCTGGACTATCGATCCCTTGCCCAAGAACACGAAGTACCTCCCCTAAATTGCCAGACAGGAGGGCTTCGCTCGCCAGCCATAGCCCTGGGAATTGCCGACTGCAAAAAATGCCTTGCTCACCATCCGTTAGAGATTGATACTCTCCATCTTGGAGGTAAAACCAATCAATCTGCTGGCTGTAGGTGCGCCAAACCACGTACTCCTGGACTCCGTTACGCCTGTAGACCCGAAGTTTGTCATGGAGGTCGTAGGAAGCACTGCTAGCCGTCACTTCAACGATCAGTTCGGGAGAACCTTCGATGTAATCGTCTTCACTAATAGACGATCGCCCATTCTGTTCGAGTCGCAATACGGCATCCGGCTGGGGTTCATTATCCCCATCTAAGCGCACAGTTGGATTGTCGTAACACCTTACGCCCGGACTAGCGGCTTCATAGGTAGCCAGCCAGCAAATAATATGAGCGTGGGGGCTACCGTGAGCCTGAGCACGTAATGGGGATGCCACGTAAACAACTCCTTCGATCAGTTCCGCCTTCTTCAGGTGAGGCATCGCGTGATAACGACGCTCAAATTCGGCACGGCTGAGGCGATCGCCGCTTTCAAGAGGGGGAATTTTGGCTAACCGTTCTACGGTCATGGCAAGGGACCAGGCGAGTCAGGTGGTTGCTTTTCATTCTAACAGTGCTCGTTTTAGCCGCACTGACCGTTGGTACTTCTAGCGTCTTCGACCGCTTGCCTCGGGCGATCGCCAACTTAGGGAAAGGTTTATGCGAAAAAGGCAACTACTATTCCCTAAGTAAATACCAATTAGTCAGACTGAAACAGTTGTATCTTCTGCAATTTAGCGATTTAGGGAATACTTATGCTTCTGTAGGGACAGCTTATTCCCTAAGTCGCAATCCAGAGTAACAAGGATGGCACCCAGAAGCCGACCGGAACGTTTAATTCAAGAACTCCAATCATGGCAGGATGAGGAACTGGCAGAACTTGCTGCCATGATTACAGGACTGTTGGAGTCCCGACAGCAGGAAGCCGTTGATGCGTCTCAAGAGCGTCGGGAGGATGGAACTCCATTAGGAAGACACGGGGGGCGAGGTCACATTGAATTAAAAATGATTCCAGATGCAAAGACGGGCAAGACCTATGGACCGTACCGGTATTTGCGCTACTGGGGTGTGACCAAGAAGGGAACGAAGGGATTGAAGAGCGTGTACTTAGGGAAAGGAAGCGGGGCAAATGAATAATTCTCAGTCATTTAGACTGCTGCAGCGACTCGATTACAGGTATTTCACATTTGCTGCTTCTCAATTAACTGAATCAAATTCTCCTGTATGCCCCAGCACTCGAATCAGGGTACTCGTTATGGAACATAGTTGATGACTCAAAGTTGGCAGGTAACGTCTCGAACGATCGCCAAAAAAGCGGGTAGTACTGGATTTGTAGTCTCTGGGTTCCAGGCAACGGCAAGTTCCAGCTCCGGTGTTGGTTCTAGTAAAGGGCGGAGTATTACACCCGCAGGGGCAACAGATGATGCTGAGGCATGAAGTAAGGAAACCCCGATCTCGGCAGCCACTAACCCCAGAATGGTTTGCTGAGGAACGACTTCCTGAACAATCCTGGGACTAAATCCTGCTTGTTGGCATAATCCCAGAATGCGATTGTACAGCACAGGACCGACATGACGGGGATAAAAAATAAACGACTCGTGGGCGAGTTCACTGATAGAGATACTTTCAGACTGGACTAAACGATGGGAATCTGGCAAAACAGCGACTAAACCCTCGCGATGAATCACCTCTAGCATGAGGAAATCATCGTCGATCGGGGGATGCAATAAGCCAGCCTGAATCTGCTGCGATCGCAATGCCTCGACTTGTTCGTTGGTTTGGAGGCGTTCCAACCCCAGTTCAATGTTGGGATGCCTCTCCTTGAAGCGCCGGACAACTTTGGGCAGAACGGTGTTGAGGGCTGGACCCGTAAAACCGATGGCAAACTTTCCAATTTCGCCCCGTCCTGTCTGTTGTGCCAGGAGAATGGCATGTTCTGCTTGCTGAAGGGTTTTGCGAGCTTCGGTCAAAAAAACCTGCCCTGCTTCGGTTAAGCGAATGGTGCGCTTGGTGCGGTGGAATAAATCTACTCCAATTTCAGCCTCCAAATCGCGAATCTGACGGCTGAGTGACTGTTGGGCTATGAGAAGCCTTTGGGCGGCTCGCCCAAAATGGAGTTCTTCTGCTACCGCCACAAAATAGCGCAGGTGCCGTAATTCCATTTGAACCTTTTAGGTACAATGAACGGATCAAATAGGTGTTGGACATTCATAATGATTCTTTTTAGCATGAATGTATCGAGCACAACGGCTCAAATCAGTCTTGTCTAAAATCCATCTTCTGCAAGGCAGACTATTGGCGCGACTTTACGTGCGGCTTTTGCCTGCCATTTGGATGGAATTAATACAGGAGGTATTGAAATGAAATTACTTCACTCTTTTCAAACACACTGGAAACGGAATCGAGGTTTAAGCGCAACGCTGTTGCTCGGTGGTTTGTCGTGTACTCTGATTGGAGTCACTCAACTCCCAGAGGTTACTTCTGGAAATGCTGCTGTGATTGCTCAGCAACGCGATCGCATCTCACAACGCACACCTGCTTCCTCTCAAATTGAGCGCAATGATTTCTTTATCACCAGCGATCCGGGAATTCAAATTGCTGTGCGAGAAGTGCGATCGGGAAATGCCACACAAGTTCCGATTCTGCTGATTCATGGCGGTGGAACCGGTGGGACAGCTTCTTTTGATCTGAATGTCCCAGGTTATTCTCTAGCAGCCGACTTCGCTCAAGCGGGGCATCCCGTCTATGTGATGAATCTTCGAGGCTGGGAGAATTCAACTCGTCCAGATGTCATGAATCAACCTTCAGAAAATAATCCGCCTGCGGTCACATCAGAAGAAGCCGTGCGCGATATTGGAGCCGTGGTGGATGCCATTCGCCAACGTCAGCAAGGAGAACCTGTAGCACTGGTGGGTTGGGCAACCGGGGGACATTGGGCAGGGATGTACACCAGTCAGAACAATGGTAAGGTGAGCCATCTCGTCATGCTCAATAGTCTGTATGGTGTGAATGCACCTTGGGAACTGCGATCGTCCTTTGAAGATCCCAACAATCCCGATACGTTCGATGCCAGTGGTGGAGCCTATCGCCTCAATGACGCGGAGGGGCTAATTGCACAGTGGAACAGAACCATTCCCGTAGAAGATAAAAGCCAATGGCGTGATCCACGAGTTGTAGAGGCTTATCAACAAGCAGCCCTTGCTAGCGATCCCACCAGCGAAACTCGCAATCCTCCCAGTATGAGAATTCCTGCTGCTTATCGTCTGGAGAGCTACAACCTCTCAAAAGGACAGAAATATTGGGAAGCCGCAGATATTACGGTGCCAACGCTGGTTTTGCGGGGAGAGTTGGATTTCTGGTCACGTCCTGAAGATTTGCAAGCTCTTGAAGCAGAGCTAACTAACACTCCTACGGTAGAAACGGTAACGATTCCAGACGGCACCCATTACCTGTTTAACGATCGCCCAGAACGGGGACGCGATCGCTTCATCCAGGGAGTGTTATCTTTCGTTGGCAGGTAAAAGCCTCGCCTTGATAGTGATTCAAAGGTTGTAATGCTGAGGAAGTGCTGGATTGACGCGACAATCGCGCTCGAATCGAGGTACAAATAAACCGAGTGAGGGTAACAGTAACTTGCTCTAGAAGCGCATTCTCAGGTTGAACAGACGCGGAACTTTTATTTTACATTCAGGAAAACGCGATCGCTCCTTCACCATCAGTAGTGCAGAACCATCGGGCGTGATAACCTCACCAATCTCGACAAAGCCAACTCGTCGATAGCAGCGAATCGCACGATCGTTCTCTGGTGCAGGGTCAGTCTGTATCTTTGTTACGGTGGGGTCTTGAAACAGCCAATCCACAAAGGCATGAATCATCGCACTGCCTAATCCTTGACCCAACTGTTCTGTATTGGCTAGAAACTGGTCAATTCCTCGCGCCCCCGGATCGGTTTCCTGTTCCCACCAGCCATCCCCCGATTCCATGACAACGTAGGACTCAATAAAGCCGATCGGTTCATCTTCAAGTAAAGCAATATAGCCGCGTGTGGTTGATTCCTTCTTCGTCAGCGGTAAATAGTTCTGCTCTACCTGTTCCAGTGTTCCAGGATCACCCCACCATTCTGAGACATGGGGACGGTGCAGCCACTCGTGCAGCGTTGCCAGATCAGATGCGACTAAGGGTCTGAAAGAAATTGCGATCGGGGGTTGTAGCATCATCGCCTTTGACATCCAATGGTTGGTTGAGTGGCTTTGTTAGAGCGCTTGATAACGATCATCATTTCCCAGGTTGCGAGGATTTAGAGAAGTCGTCAAATTCTCCCAGAACTGGGGGATTTAAGGAGGTTGGCAGTGTGATGGCGAAAAATCCTGGGGGTTGTCGATTTTGTGTTGCGCTATTCGACTAACGAGAGTAGTCACATAATTTATAAGAGAGCAACAAAATGCGTAACTGGAGTTCTCCAATGATCCCAACCATCACCGCTTTTGAACAGTCGCCCGATCGCGGTCAGGGATTAGCGCGTGACATGCCCGTCCGCTGGGCACTGGAGGAAGTGGGACAGCCTTATCACGTTCGTCTTGTTTCATTCAGTGCGATGAAGGAAACTGCTCATCGTGCGCTTCAACCTTTCGGGCAAATACCAACCTATGAAGAAGGCGATCTCACCTTGTTCGAGTCGGGGGCGATCGTGTTTCATATTGCGGAACACCATGCGGGACTGCTGCCGAACGATGCAAACGATCGAGCACGCGCAATCACCTGGATGTTTGCCGCGCTCTCCACCGTGGAGCCTGTGATCGTTCAACGCGAAATCTCTATGTATTTGGAGCGCGACAAGGTCTGGCACGAGGAGCGTCTGCTGATTGTCGAAGATCGCATCCGCAGCCGCCTGGACGACCTCTCTGCTTGGCTTGGCGATCGCGAGTGGCTCGATGGAGCGTTCAGTGCTGGCGATCTGCTGATGGTGAAGGTGCTACGCAGGCTAGGCGGGTCGGGCATTCTGGACAACTATCCGAACCTCACAGCCTATGCCGCTCGTGGCGAAGCGCGACCAGCCTTTAAACGTGCTTTCGACGCTCAGTTGGCGGTTTTCACTGGCAAGTCGTCCAGCCAGTTGCAATGAACCGCTTAACAATGTGCTCTGTTACATCGAATTGTTGGTGTCTGGTGGTAGATTACCGAAGTTAGATCGCTAACGACTGAACAACGTTAGCCTGATTCAGGTTACTGCTGAGACAGGACTTGAAGGCTTTGGGTAAGGTGAATACCCCTTAACTGCTTACGTGTCGTCATAATTTGATTCCCATTGTGCCGTCTTCTGTAACAAGTTGAGAAATGCACTGACGACTGGAGAAGAATCATGCTGCCGCCAAGCGAGATAAAGCCCAGTATTCGAGATTTGTTCTTGTAAGGGTCTGTAAATGACTCCACTTCTGTGGAAGTTTTGCATCGAGGCAGGAACGATCGCAATGCCTAACCCTGCTGCCACTAAGCCAATAATCGTTTGCATCTGAACCGCTTCTTGAGCCACTTTCGGACGAAAGCCCGCCTGCTCACAACTGTTCATAATCTGTTCGTAAAAGAGGGGTCCCAATTTAGCAGGAAAGAGGATAAAGAATTCATCTGCCAATGTGGAAAGAGACACTTGAGTTTGAGCAGAGAGCAAATGATTTTCTGGCAACGCCAAGACCAATGATTCTGGCAAAAGGCACTCCACCTTCAAACCTGGCTCGCTGATGGCAGAACGAACAATGCCGACATCAATCTGTTTGTCATACAGGGCTTGAATTTGTTGAGCCGTTGTCATTTCCTGCAATCGCAGTTCTACCTCTGGAAACTGTTCTCGAAAGCCCTTTAGCATCTCTGGGAGTGACGTGTACATGGCAGAGTCAACAAACCCGATCGCCAACTGTCCCACCTCACCTCGCCCGATTCGCTGAGTGGCTGCGATCGCCTGTTCAAGTTGGGCTAACAGCAGGTAGGAGCGATCTAAAAACACTTTGCCTGCTTCAGTTAAATGCACGTGTCGCTTCGTTCGTTCAAACAGCTTGACTCCGAGTTCTTCTTCTAAATCCCGAATCTGCTGGCTGAGGGGAGGTTGGGAAATGCACAACCGCTCTGCTGCTCGACTGAAGTGGAGTTCCTCAGCCACCGCAATGAAGTAGTGCAGGTGCCGTAATTCCATCGTACTTATATGTTTAACCTATTAATCTAAGTCAAATATATATTGGACAGTCGGATAGCTGTCTCCTACCGTAAGAAACATAAGGCACATCTCATTGTTTTTAGATTGGAGACAGGCAAATGAACTCAAACAACAATCGTATTGCTCCTAAAGTTTGGTTGATTACAGGCTGCTCAACCGGGTTTGGACGTGCCCTCGCAGAAGCAGTGTTGAAAAAAGGTGACTACCTGCTCGCGACTGCTCGTGAGCCAGAGCAACTCCGCGCTTTGATTGAGGACTATCCAGAAACCGCAAAGGCTGTCCGTCTGGATGTAACAGTGTCTCAAGACATCCAGGCAGCCGTTGATGCTGCGATCGCCACCTTTGGTCGCATTGATGTGCTGGTCAACAATGCAGGTCATGGACTCATTGCCGCACTCGAAGAAGTCAGTGATGTTGAAATTTACCAATTTTTTGAAACCAACTTCTTTGGGGCACTGCGTCTGATGCGATCGGTCTTGCCGGTGATGCGTCAGCAAGGTAGTGGTCACATTGTGAATCTGTCATCCACAGCAGGATTCGTGGGATTTGGGGGAAGCAGCCTCTACTGTGGGGCTAAATTTGCCCTGGAAGGTACGTCTGAAGCCCTCGCTAAAGAGGTTGAACCGTTTGGAATTCAAGTCACGTTAATTGAACCTGGAGCCTTTCGCACCGATTTTAACGGACGCTCTCTCGCCGTAGCCGAGCGATCGATGGATGCCTATGCCACCATGAGCGATGCAGCATTGCAGTGGTTCAAAGCAATGGATGGTCAGCAACCGGGCGATCCAGCAAAAGCGGCACAAGCCATCATTCAAGCTGTGGAAAGTCCGCATCCTCCGATGCGACTGGCATTAGGCACCGATGCCATGAGCCTGATTCAGGAAAAACTGGAATGGGTCAAGACGGATTTGGATGCCTGGCAGCCCGTGACGGTTAGTACAGATTATCCAGAACCCGTCAAGTCTGCCATGTAGCTGCCGGAAGCGCGAGTTTGCCGGCATCACTGGGAGAAACTGAAATTCGATCAGGTATATTCAAGGTCATACTCGTAAAGCATGGAGATGGGCACATCCGGCGGTTGGGGGACTTGAAATAGGATTAGCGAGAATGGAAGAGGAAACAAAAAAGGTGCGCCTTTGTAGACGCACCCCTAACAATAAAATTGTGCTTCCATGCTAACGCTAAAACAC
>JAHHIA010000020.1 GCA_019359045.1 Scytolyngbya sp. HA4215-MV1 | reverse complement strand
ACCATCAGCACCCCGAACCAGCCCACATACAGGCGGTTTTCGGTGCTGGTGACCCAGTTGCAGAACTGCTGCCATACATTTGCGCTTTCGCGTCTCTGTAAGGTCGTTGTCATGATGAATGATTGCTATAGATGTTGCGAAATGTGTATCGAATATAATTTCGATACAAAAGTATACTAACTAAGATTACAGGTTTTGTAAAGGTAGTTTAAGTATTTTCGTGGTTTGCCGGGCTTGTCTTTTCGGATGTCCATGCTTCTGAACGAGGATTTGAAGGGTTTTGGTAATACTTTTTTTGAATAAAATTTGATAAAAGATCCGAGTTTGTAAAATTTTGTAATAAGTAAATGATTGGTTACTCAAACTTTGAAAATTAATAAATTACTGAATATTAATTTTCAAAGTCTGTATGTCGTAAATAGCTTTAAAGAACATCTCAAAATCTTGTCTGTTAAAACTTTCGTAGGCTAGAAGCTAGAGCTGCTTAATTGCTCTCCTTCAGGATTAGATGAGCAAGAAGCAACATTTTGAGCCTCTGTAAAGTTAAACGGATTACCCTAAATAATGGGTAGTAAGAATTGGAATGAAGTTAGTCAGTTTGATTATTCATGCCTAACCGCTTTTGCAATTCTCTTAAGGCTTTCTGCATTTCCGGTAGTTTTGGAAAGACCGCAGAGGCTTTTAGAAAAACACGATAGGGTATGGCAGGGGCGCCAATGACGATTTCACCAGGTTTGACATCGTTGTGGATACCCGCTTGGGCTGCTGCCTGAACCCCTTCCCCAATCTTTGCTTGGTTGGCGACGCCGACTTGTCCGCCTAACATCACGCGCTTGCCGAGTTTAACCCCTCCAGCTAAGCCTCCCTGTGCTGCCATGACGCAGGCTTCATCTAGTTGGCACCCATGTCCAATTTGTACCAGATTGTCGATTTTGGTGTTGCGACCGATGCGAGTTTCGCCAACCGAGGGACGATCGATGGTAGTATTACAACCGACTTCTACGCCATCCTCTAGCACGGTGCGACCGGATTGCTCCATTTTGTACCAACCTTCGGCAGTAGGGACAAAACCGAAGCCTTCGGAGCCAATCACGGCTCCAGCATGAACGACACAGTCTGCGCCGATCTGGGTACGTTCATGAATGACACAGTTGGCGTGCAGCACGGTGCGATCGCCCACCGTTGCCTGAGGATAGATGACTACATTAGGATGAATACAAACGTTCGCCCCAATTTTTGCACCAGATTGAATCACGACATGGGCAGCGATCGCCACATTGTCTCCCACTTCTGCATCGGGTGCGATGACTGCAGAGGAATGGATGCCGGGTGGAAGCTTAAAGGGTTGATAGAAGAGGGCGATTGCTTGGGCAAACACGAGTCGAGAATCGCGGGCTGCAATCCAGGCAATACCTCGTTCGGTTGCTTTGGATTGCAGGGTCACGTCTTGAGGCAAGATCAACACACTGGCAGCAGTGGTGTCGATTTGAGCTGCAAATTTTGCACCTTCGATATAGCTGAGCATGCCTGTGGAGGCGGCATCGATCGCCGCAACGCCAATGACTTCCGGATCAAGATCTGTCTGTGCGATTAAACTGTGATGATCTGCACCCAGTTTTTGAACGAGTTGCCCAAATCTCATAACGCTTTTCCTTCACCCCATGCACCCTACACGATACCCCAATCTTTCG
Organism: Scytolyngbya sp. HA4215-MV1; assembly: GCA_019359045.1. Lineage (GTDB taxonomy): Bacteria > Cyanobacteriota > Cyanobacteriia > Leptolyngbyales > Leptolyngbyaceae > Scytolyngbya. The sequence goes on along the minus strand of JAHHIA010000020.1, from coordinate 63,843 downwards.
GCATTGGGTGATCGAGATCGTCCGTTTCAATTGGATGGAATACATCCGATGCCAATGATGCAGAGCTTTGCACTCTGACTGAGGGAATGCCCAAAGCAAGCATTGTGCTCAATGAGCGTTCTGGGTTTGATATCAGGATGGGGGCGATTTCTTGAGGAAAGCGACGCATTCGACATGGGCAGTCTGGGGAAAAAAGTCGGCGGGTTGCACGCGCGTGAGTTGGTATTGCTGATCGGTACACAGTAATTTCAAGTCTCGCGCTAGGGTTGCCGGATTACAACTGACGTAAACGATTTGAGCAGGTTGCATATGCTGAAGGGTCGCAATAACCGATGCCTCACAGCCCTTGCGAGGGGGATCGAGTAAAACAATATGGGGTTTTGCCTCTAGGGTTGGTAGGACTGCTTCAACAGCTCCAGCCAAAAATGTGACATTTTCCAATCTATTCAATTGGGCATTGTCCCTGGCTTGCTCGACCGCCTCTGGTTGGATTTCTAGCCCGATCGCCTGTTGAACGTGCTGCGCGATCGGTAAGGTGAGAGTGCCAATACCAGAGTAAGCATCGACGACAACTTCATTCCCTTGCAAGTTCAGTTCTGCCAGAATGATCTGCAAGATCGCTTCGGCTTGCTCAGTATAGATCTGAAAAAATGTGGTGGGATGAATTTGGAATTGCAGTCCGGCAAACTCTTCGTATAGAAAAGCTTGTCCCGCCAGGCGGTGAGTCTGTTTGCCAAAAATAGCATTGGTGCGATCGGGGTTCAGGTTCAACGATACCCCGACCAGCGTTGGATAACGCTCTAACCAGGCTTGCGCTTGCGTTTCGATCCCCTCAAGATGGTCGTCCGTTGCGACAAGAGTGAGCAGCATTTCTCCGGTGCGTCGCCCAATGCGTAGAGAAAGGTGACGCAATTTGCCCCGATGGAGCTTTTCGTTATAGATACTCCAACCTCGTTTATGGAGGTCTTGTTTGACCTCTGCCAGTAGAGGGTTTAATCGCTGATCTTGAATGGGGCACTGATTCAAATTGATCAGTTGATGACTGCCTTTTTGGTAGTAACCTGCCTGTACCTGGCCAACGGACGATCGTGCCAGTGGATAGGTAACTTTATTGCGATACCCTAATGACTCTGTCCCAGTCAACATGGGATCGACCACAGGGAGGGGGAAAACTTCGTCGCCCCGATGAAAGCTGCCAATACGTTCCAGGGCTTGAATGACTTGATTGCGTTTGGCTTCGCGTTGATAGGCATAATCAACATGCTGCCACTGACACCCACCGCATTTGTCCGCTACGATGCAGTTGGGACGAATCCGATGGGGCGAGGCTTCGAGTAGTTGATGCAGTTTGCCGTGGGCGTATTGGGGCTTGACGCGAATGAGCCGAATGAGGGCGCGATCGCCCGTGACGGTATCGGGCACAAACACCACGCGCTGTCCAAAACGACCCACACCATCCCCACTGTCGCTCAAGTCGGTGATGGTGACTTCGACGAGTTCTCCTTGTCGCCACTGGTCTTCGAGTAGGGTTGCATCTGTGCTGATCATGCGGGTGCCTTTTGCAAGAGAATGGCGCTTGTTGGCAAGCTAAATCACTAAATTTCTCGATTCATTCAATGTGATTGCTTTTTTAACAAGACTCTTAAGGATAACTGATTTTTACGGCATCCTTAAATAGGCGATCGTCAAAATGAAGAATTCTCAAACGAAGCAGAGTCTATAGGAACTCAATGCCTACGGTCACGGGTGGCAGGCTGTTAGTCTTGGCCTTGCGAATGGGCATAAAAGCTAGCCAATGAATATGATCGAGATTTTTTTGGGGTATCTCCTCCTAGCAGACATGATTGAGTTTTTTTTCGCGCCTGATAAGTCGTTGGGCTAAATTAAATTGAAGATGTTTTTAGGGGTAGAGGGGGTAAAAACCCCCGCCTGGGGGCGCAGCCCCCAGACTCCTTTATTACAACTAATTAGGGATACCTAGTTATCTCTGGCTGAGAACCTTATCGAGAGGGTCTCTGGATAGAGTTAAAATCTCTCTTGTTATATTTACCAAAAGGCTTTGCTGAATCAAGGTATGAATTTGGAGTTGTATGAATTGGAACGAAGTTTCAATTCATACTGCGATTCAGCAACACCTACCAAAAAGCTGGATTGCCTTGACGAATAATTTAATGGACGTTGTGATTTTCATGCGATCGTAACCAGCAAAATAGATTATTCGTCGTTATCCGATTACACAGGTAGATATTTAATTGCTCAATTTCTATGTTCTAGATTGCCAACGCAATATTCACAAGGAAATACTCAAACAATTATTGAATCCAACCATTTACGACCACTTTATGAAGGGCTTGATATCGAGTTCGGGCTTTGAGTTTAGCAAGCGTATTGTTAATGTGAAATTTTACTGTGCTTTCGCTAATGATTAGGTGATTGGCAATATCACGATCGCGTAAGCCTTGAGAAAGTAGCGTCATTACTTCCAGTTCCCGCTCTGATAGCAACAATGGCGATTCTTGTGAGGGCGTAATGCCCCAGGTTTTACCCTGAGATACATGTTCGATCGCGGCGCGTAGCTCCGTGGAGCGAGTCTGCAAATCCACCACTGCACATACGCCTTTAGGAATAGGCAAATTACCCGTCTGAATCCATACAACAGATTGGTGGGTCGATAAGTGAGCCACATCATCTGTGAGGCAAGGCGTATGGGTTTCTGGAACAGTAGAAATGGTGAAACCTGCCACCTGCGCCAGATGCGTAAATGCCATTTGCAAAACCGATTGGCGACATGCAAGATAAACACGTCCGGACAGGGGACAACTAGGATAAGGAATTTTGAGTGAAAATTGAGTGGCTTTTTGATCAGCACCCGTTTGCATCTGCAAACTCCCCCCCAAATGGCTAGACGCTAACATCAAGTCTCCTAAGATTCCCTGCGTCAGGTCAGTTTGGCTATCTCCAGACCGTTCAACCATCGGCACGATCGCTTCTAAGCCTACCGAGTCTGACTGGTAAATCAGTCGGCAATAGCTACAGCCCAGTTGGTGAAGCATCTCTGCCGATCGCAAAAAGAGATAAGTCAAAGGCAAAGACAGCGGTTGCTCAGTTCCAATCAACGTCAGGCGAGCCGTGCGCAGGATGCCTGCCAATTGGTCAGAAAGCGCAAGGTGGCTAAAAGCAGGTCTTTGCGTATTCGCTTGCCAATTTTGTTGCTGGGTTTGGTATTGCAAAGCGGTATCTAGAACTACCGCCCCAGTCGCGCAGATGGTTTGCAAAATTTCTAAAAATTCGGGTGCCATTGCCTGGTGGCTAAAGGTTGCCAGTACCCCAACGACCCGATCGCCAATCAGCAGTGGATATCCTGCGAAACCCCGAATATTGAGGGCGATCGCCCATTCACGATCCTTCACCCATGATTCATCTGCCAGGTTATTGCTTAAAAACGACACTCGATTTTGGGCAATTTTGCCTACCTTGTAGGCTCCCATCGGAACACGCGCAAACGAGCCATTGAGATGAGTATAAATTCCTGAGGAAGCCACCAGTCTTAGATTCATCTGATCCGGCTCTAGCAACCAGATCCGGGCAAAGGCGATCTCAAATTTTTCAACCAAGCCATCAGTAATGCAGCAGGCAATCTCCTCCGGCTTTAGGCAACCGGAAAAACTCTGGACAATCTCAGTTGCCCGTTGCAGGTCAAATAGCAGTCGGTTAGAGTCTAGCAAGCCAGCGATCAAATGAGATATTCGCCATTTACAACACTCCAACTCCCATTGAGCCGCAGATTGGTGTTGAACTTTGTATCTCAAGTTACGTCCCCGCAAGGGGATGTTGTAAAAATATCAACAACCTGTCTAAAGCATAATCTCAGCGCTGATTCGGTTCACAAAGAATCGCAGTGGCGTTTGCTCTGTATTGCGTTTTGTAAAGGTCGATAGTATTCCTGATTTTGAACTTTACTTTAGTAGCAAGGACACTTTTGTTGTTGCGTGTAGATCGGGGTATGGTGATTTTTCGGACACTACTCACCCAATTCAGCCAACTGCTTCAATTCTTGGTTGCTTGGGGTGTCGCCAGGTGTAGGCTGGGCTGGCGACCTCAGCGGGGAACGCAGAGTCGATCGTACTGGCAAACGATTGCCTTGGGACTGTGCGTCACTTTTTTTACAATTGTCATCAGTAGTAATTGTCCATCCATTGCCACTCAACGCCCTAGCGATGCCAGCACCAGGGCGACCCAGCCTTTGCCCCAGTCCCTTGTCACCGATCCCCTCCAACTCGTGCAATCAGGCAAAGCCAGCTACCAGGCAGAACAATTTGCCGCCGCCGCTGCAACCTGGCAACAGGCATCTGAGCAATTGGCAAACCGGGGCGATCGGTTGAATCAAGCGATCGTCTTGAGCAACCTGGCACTGGCCTATCAACAACTGGGACGGTGGACTGAAGCGAATCAGGCGATCGCGACCAGCCTGAACTTTCTGAACAGTCCAGATCTTGCCACCGCCTCTAAACCCCAAACTGCAAACCTGCAAGTTCAAACGTTACTTGCCCAAGCGTTTAACATCCAGGGTAGTCTCTTACTCGCTCAGGGCAAATCTCAACTAGCGCTCGAGACCTGGCAAAAAGCCACCCAGATATATCAAACCTTAGGAGATATGGTGGGCATTTCTCGCACGCTGATTAATCAAACTCAGGCGTTGCGCGCTTTAGGACTTTATACCCGTTCGCGCAAAACTCTGGAAACGGTTCAGCAAACCCTGCAAAATCAGCCCGATTCTTTGCTCAAAGCTGCCAGCCTCTTGAATTTGGGCGATTCTTTGCGCTTAGTAGGAGACTTCAAGCAATCCCAAACTGTGCTGCAACAAAGCTTGACGATCGCCCAAACCCTTCAATCGCCAACCGACATCGCAGCGGCGCTGGTCAGTCAAGGCAATACAGCGCGTGCTCAGAGTCAAACCGCTGAGGCACTTCAGTTCTATCAGCAAGCGATCGCGATCGCGCCTTCTGCCAGTTTTCGGGTACGAGCACAACTCAACCATCTGCGATTGCTGATTGAAACGGCGCAGTGGTCGCAAGCCCAAAGCCTGATTTCTCCTCTGCAAGCTCAACTCGATCGCCTACCCCTCAGCCGCACAACCATTTATGCTCAGGTCAATTTTGCGGAAAGCTTGATGAAAATGGGAAGAACGGCAAACCGGCCCCAATCTTCCTGGGTACCGCTGCGGTTGCCAGCGCAGATTCTAGTCAATGCGGTGCAACAGTCCCAGACGTTGGCTGACCCGATCGCAGAGTCGTACGCTCTAGGTTATCTGGGTGAGTTGTATGAAAAAAATGCCCAGTGGACAGACGCACAAACTGCTACTGAAAAAGCCCTCATGTTGGCACAATTTAGCAATGCACCAGATATTGCCTACCGTTGGCAGTGGCAATTGGGACGATTGTTGAAACAACAAGGGCAACAGCCAGAGGCGATCGTCGCCTATACCGAAGCTGTAAACACCCTGCGTTCCATCCGTAACGACCTGATTGCGACTAACTTGGATGTTCAATTTTCTTTCCGAGAAAGTGTAGAACCTGTCTACCGTCAACTGGTGGGATTACTGCTGCAACCTGCTGCCGTTGCTCAAACCAAAGAAAACATTGAGCCGTCTAAGACCAGCCAGGAAAACCTCAAGAAAGCACGAGAGGTCCTGGAGTCATTGCAATTGGCAGAATTGGATAATTTTTTCCGCGAAAGCTGTTTGACTGGGCAAGCGACCCAGGTGGATCAGATTGATGCCAGTGCTGCAATTCTCTATACGATCCTTTTGGAAGATCGCTTAGAGGTGGTTTTGTCGGTGCCGGGACAACCGTTGCGTCACTATAGCGCTCCTGTACCCCAATCGCAAATGGATGGGCTGGCCGAGAAAATGCGCAGATCGTTCAGACGCGCTGCTCTCCAGCAAGAACAACGAACGATCGCTCAAAAACTCTATGACTTACTGATTCGTCCTGCCGAAGCCGATCTTGCTGCTAACCAGATCAAAACGCTGACGTTTGTTCTGGATGGTTCGCTCAAAAATTTGCCTATGGCAGCTTTATACGATGGGCAACAGTACCTCATTGAGAAATATGGGGTTGCGGTCACGCCAGGCTTGAAACTGCTCTCCCCTCGTCCTCTAGAAAAACGTCAACTCCGGGTGTTGGTGGCGGGTCTCAGTGAAGCAAGGCAAGGGTTCTCGTCCCTGCCAGGAGTGGAACAGGAAGTGCAAGATATCCGCTCTGAGATTCCGACTGAAGTGCTATTGAACCAGGGGTTCACAGGTACGACCTTAGAGAAGCGGATAAATGGGGCTCAATTCTCGATCGTCCATCTTGCGACTCACGGACAATTTAGCTCGAATGCCGCCGAAACCTTTGTGCTGGCGTGGGACAGCCGCATTAATGTCAAAAAATTGGGTGAAATGTTGCAAAGCCGAGATCAACAAGTGCGTGTTCCGATCGAGCTACTGGTCCTCAGCGCCTGCCAGACCGCAGATGGAGATCGGCGGGCTGCGTTGGGGTTGGCAGGTGTGGCAGTGCGTTCCGGCGCACGCAGTACCCTTGCCACGCTTTGGCCCGTGGACGATCGCTCCACCTCTTCCCTGATGGTGCAGTTTTACCAGCATCTAACCCAGCCCAACACTACCCGCGCTGAGGCACTCCGTCAGGCGCAAATTACTCTACTCAAACAGCCCAACTTCCGCCATCCGTTCTATTGGGCACCCTTTATTTTGGTCGGTAACTGGCTTTAACTCAGAGAAAATACTGAAAGAGATCACACATTTGGGGCTAGACGGATCACCTATCTCGGGGACGAAAATCAATAGTAGAAAGACGGTGCATCACACAGATTTCTATCTAGATCCGTGAAACTTATGTTGTCACCTGCATACACCGTATTTTTGACTAGCTTTACCAAAAATTAACGCCTTTGCAGAGTTCTACTGCCTAAACTAAAGATAGGGGCTGAGTTAACCAAAGAGATTTCAGTGGAGTCATTCTTTTAAAGGTTTCACTTCAATCCAAATCAGCAGTTTAGACGGGGTATATCCAGAGGGGTATGGGGTTCCGTCTCTTTCGTGTTTAATTACCTTGTTCTTAAAAAAGGATTGTCGTCATGGCTCGGATCAGGCTTTTTCGTTCTGTTGTCTTTCTCTCAGCAGTCATGCTTCTGCAAGCCACCACCCTGGTCAGCTTTGCTTCAGAGGCCCAATCGGTGCCAACCGGGCAGGCGACGGTTGGTCGTCGTCGGTCTAGAGTGACGTTTAAGCCCCCTCAAGGTCAAGCGCTGGCTCCTCGCAAAACGATCGGTGGTGGGCGACGGGGCGGTGGTGAGTGCCTGCAAAGCTCAGCCAATTCGATTACTGAAAACTTGCATCCCCTCTTGCCTGCCCAAGGTCCTGCATTAACGGTTTCTGAGCATCCCACCTTTTTGGTCTATGTGCCCTCAACCTCTGCAAAACTGGTAGAGTTTACGCTGTTGTCCCCAGAGGGAGATGGGCTGTATCAATCCAAAGTGAATTTGACGGGCTCGGCGGGGGTCGTGCGTTTCAGCTTACCCAAGACTGAACCTGCTTTGGAATTGAATAAAGATTATTCCTGGATTGTTTCACTGGCTTGTCAACCTGATGGTCCAGAACCAGGAGATCCTTTTGTTGAAGGAGTTGTGCGTCGGATACAACCCAATGAAGATTTGATAACCAATCTGAAGCAAGCAAAATTGGAGTCGTCGTTGGCACAAATCGCAACCTATAGTGATTCTGGGATCTGGTACGAAGCTGCTGCCGATTTGGCTAATTTGCAAGCGGCTAAACCCCACGATGCAGAGATTAAGCAAGCTTGGCAAGATTTGTTGCAGTCGGTTGGTTTGGAAGCGATCGCTTCAGCGCCGCTTGAAAATTAAGGGAATGATGGGTGGTTGCTCCCATCAAGAATTGGCGTGCTTTGGGACGATGGATGTCTGAAAGTAGGAAGGCTAGTTCTGGGGCTGCTCTTGTGATGGTTTTGAGAAGCCTTAACCATCCTCTGCAAAGCTTCATCTTTTGGGACGATCGCGACCGTAAATTTCCGGTTATCGTCTAACCAGGAAATCAAAATGATTCACGAGTCCTCCCAGAATCTACTGACATGAAATCCTTCGCTTTTTACCTCCGGACTGCGGGTATTGTTGGCATTGCCTGCTTATCGGTTGATTACTCTGCAAAGGCGCAGATTGTTCCGGATAATACGCTGGTTCACAATTCGCGTGTGACTCCCGGTTGTGTAATATGCACGATCGAAGGTGGCACGCTGAATGGTAGCAATTTGTTCCACAGCTTTCAGGAATTTTCAATTCCTACGGGAGGGGAAGCGTGGTTCAACAATCCGCTGCAAGTGCAGAACATTTTGACCCGAGTCACAGGCACTCATCTTTCCAACATTGATGGACTGATTCGGGCAAATGGGACAGCCAATCTGTTTTTGCTGAATCCCAATGGCATTGTGTTTGGACCCAATGCTCAACTGCAAATTGGCGGTTCTTTTTCAGCAAGCACAGCGGAGAGCTTTCAATTTGGTAATGGGTTGGAGTTTAGTGCAACTCATCCCCGCACTGCCCCCTTGCTCCAGATCAACCTGACGCCAGGGTTGCAATATGGACCGAGTCGGGCAGGTGCAACGATCGCTAACAGTGGCAGTCTGATCGTTCCGCAAGATTTGACCCTAGTTGCCGATCGCCTGACTTTGATGGGGCAATTGATTGCTGGACGCAACCTGACCTTGCAAGCCCAAGATACGGTACAGATTCGGGACGGAGCCTGGAGTCCTTTCCTGTCGCTGTCGGGGGGTAACACCCTGATCCAGGGCAACCAGGGCATTGATATTTTTGCATTTAGTTCCCCGGTGCCTGCGTTTCAAAGCTATGGCAATTTGACGCTGGTAAGTGGAGGCACCATTTCTGCCGATGCCCACTTCCTCAGTGGGGGCAACCTTGCCATGCTGGATTTGGCGGGCAATCCGGGACAGTTTGTCAGCCTGTATGACCCAATCATTCTGGTGAATGGCGATGTGGTGTTTGGCGACTACACCGGACCTGCTCTGAAAGTAGAGGCAACCGGCAGTATTACGGCTGGACGAATTACTATTACAGGTCCTGATCTCAACTTTGCCGGGATTCCGACGACGATTGGGAATGTCAGTATTACCGCTTCTGCCACGAACACTATTGACAGTGTCACCATTTCTAATGGTTTTGATTCTAATGGGGTTGGCGCTGTCGCGGTGGGGGTTCTGGAAAATTTTCTAGGGTTAACTAACACCTTGTCTACGCTGGGGAATGGGACTGCAACCGAAGGCTCAGCCCTGAGAGCTACCTTTACGGTTCCTGCTGGAGGACTCACCGCCGGATTTATCTGGAACTTTATTACCAATGAGTTTTCGGGCAGTGCCTTTAATGATTTTGCTTTTGTGTCTCTGGCAGGACCCGGCACCAACCTCACAACCACCTTGAGAAGCGCTTCGGCTGCCCCTGCCACAAGTCCTTTTCAACAAGTGCTAGCACCAGGTAACTATACCCTGGGCATTGGAGTTGTGGATGTTCTTGACACTGCGGTTGACTCCAGCCTCACGGTCAGCAATTTTCAGCCTGGGTTGACCCTGTCAAATGATCCGGATGCGCCGCTTTTAGGACGAAGTCCGGCATTGATTTTGCGGGCAGGTGCAACGATTAATTCCTCCTTTACGGCATTACCGACGACTGCTGGAGGCACAACTTTTAACGGTTCAGGAATTGTATCGGCGGGTAGCATTCAGGTTCAAGGTATCAGAACCTCCTCTGCGATCGGATCAGGAGGATCGGTCATTTTGGATGCCAAGGGTGGCAACATCTCTCTGAGTTCATTTGGGAAGCAGCCATCTTTTATTGATTCCTCCTCTTCCGTGGTGGATAGAACTGGGGGAAACATTAGCCTGACAGCAACGGGTAACATCTCGCTGCCCAATACGCGGATTCTGAGTACTGGACTGGCAGGAACGGGCAATGTCACGATTGCAGGCGCGAATGTTTTTCTGAGTGATGGCACGGTGATTGATGCCGGGGCGATCGGGTCCGATGGTACTAGTGGTAATGTCTCGATTACAGCCCTAAATGGCGGACAGATTACGCTCGATAAGAGTGCCATTATCACTTCAATTAACACGGGCGCATTGCCCAGTCGCAATACGACGAATGCCCCGTCTGAAGGCAACATTACCCTGATCGGCGGCTCAATTTCGCTAACCCGATCGGTGCTCAACGCCAGTACCAGTGGAGGGCGAGATGGTGGGGATGTGCTGCTCGAAGCGTTAACTGGTGCTCGCAGTGTTTCTCTGGATGATGAAAGTGCCATTGTTACCACGGTAGGGGTGCAAGCAGGCGATCCCACTGGGGCAACGATCGTTCAGGGTGGGAATATTGACATCAACACGGGGACGCTGTCCTTAACTCAGGGCAGCAGTTTGCAGGCGCAGAATCTGAGCAACAAAAATACTCGATCGGGGAACATCACCTTGAATGTGCTGGATGCTGACAACGGCACGACCCCTGCACTCAACATTGCTGGAGTCAGTTCTACCCGCTTGCCCAGTGGCATCTTTGCCTCGAATGAAGCCACCATCAGTGCCCCAGATGGGGGCAACATCCTGGTGAATGTCCCGTTGGGGACAATGAGTGTGTCCGATCGGGCAGTGCTGAGTACCCAAAATCAGAGCGATATCAAAGGGGGCAGCATCACTGCCAATGTGCAGAATTTGCAAGTGAGATCGGGGGGACAATTCATTACCTCGACCACAGGTTCGGGGGATGCGGGAGACATTCTGGTGACTGCAACTGGGACGGTTGATATTTCGGGCGCAGCGACTCCCTATGCAACGCCATTGGTCTCGCCTTTCAATCAACCGGGTGCGCCTACAACGATTAGTTTTGGTACTTTCAAGGCACCGAATGGCGATCCCACGATCGCTCCCAATATTGAAGCGTCTGATCGCTACCAATACCAAACGGTGACTGCTAATGGCACTGGCAATTTTGTGTATTACGCCTTTGATGTGGCGATCGCAGGCACCCAAGGCATTTTCGATATTGATGGCGATGTTGATAACAATAATGTGCGGGATACTGGGGCTTTTGACACAGAACTCTTTTTGTTTAATGCCATTACTGGAGAGTTACTCGCTCAAAACGATGACTTCGATCCCTCTGCGGGAGGTAGAGGGAGTAGCCCAAACCTTGCCATAGGTGGAAGATTCGATTCCTATATCAACTACGTATTTTCAGCTCCAGGGACTTATGTCTTAGGGGTTGGCAAATTTAACTCTTTCGTGAATGGAGCCTCACCTTTCATTCAGGGCAGCACACCTGCTCCGACGAATGCTTATAATCTGCAAGTTTCTTTAGAAGCACCGGGAACAAGTCAGGGGTTAATTCCCAATCAGGGCAATAACAGTGGCTTGTTTGCCTTGTCTCAAGGGTTGGGGCGGGGAGGCAATATTACGATTCAGGCAGCTGCCACAAGACTAAGCAACAACGCTGAGATCAATGCCAGTGCTTCTGCTTCAGGAGATGGAGGTGGCGTTCATATCAATGCTGGCTCCGTTGAATTGGACAATGCCAGGATTAATGCCAGTACATCAGGATTGGGTAATGGTGGCAGCGTCAGTATTAATGCCGGATCAGGCTTGGTTTCTCTACGCAACAATTCAGAAATCAATGCCAGTACCGAGAGTTTTGGCATAGGCGGCAATATCGCGATCGCGGCAGGAAGTTTTTCCTTGACGAGCAGCTCTGCATTAAATGCCACGACGATCGGAGAAGCCGATGGGGGCTTCATTGATGTCACAGCAACCAATTCTGGCAACGCCTCTGCCAGAACTCCCATTCTCATCGTCAGTGATGGCAGCACGATTTCGACAGGCGTGGTTCGGTCAGCCAAATCTGCGTTTGGAACTGGAGTGGGGGGCGATATTAGCCTGATCGCCAATAATGGGTCGATCGTCCTGAATAACTTGGCATTGGTCAACGCCAGTACGACAGGAGAAGGGCTGGGAGGCGATATCCTGGTACAAGCAACGGATGGGGGTTCCCTGTCGATCACCAATGGCTCTCGCATTGAAGCTCAAAGTCAGGCTGAGGGCGCACCCGGTAATATTCATTTGGATGCATCCGATATCACGATTTCTGGGTCTGCCCTATGGGGCGCTGAATTACTCTACAGCGGTCTGTACGTTGCAGCTGAAAATCAAAACACAGCTCAGGGCGGCAGTATCACTATCAATTCCGCTGCCAATCCTGGCAACACGCTGGTGATTACCGATGGCGCCGTGCTGAGTGCGCTCAACCGTAGTGTGAATCCGGGTGGCAATATCACCCTTGATGTCAACGATGTAAAATTGCTAAATGGTGGACAAATTGTCACCACGGCTGAAGGTACAGGCAAAGCTGGCGATATTACGCTCAATGTCACGAATCTGACGATCGCAGGGATGGGTCAGTTTACAGGACGGCAAAATCTTGCGGGTGGCACGGGGCAACTGAACGAAATTGAAGCCAATGACTCGCTGTCAGGCGCACAGGCGATCGGGAACAATTTCTCTCTAGTTTCTGACCCCAATATCGAATCCTCTCTCGTGATTCCCCATGTCACCGTTAGAGGAACTGGGAATAACACCTTTGACTACTATGCAGTCAATGTCACCACGGGCAACCGCGCGATTTTTGATATTGACGGCGATGTTAATAATGATGGCATTGCCGATCCAGGTGCGCTAGACACCCAACTCTTTTTGTTCGACAGCGATGGAAATGTATTGGCAGAAAATGATGACTTCCGAACAACTGCTGGAGGACGGGGAAGTTTCCCCAACCAATTCGATGTAGGCAGTAGATACGACTCCTATATCGACTACACCTTTATGACCCCCGGCACTTACTACATTGGGGTTGGTCAGTTTTTCTCCTTTGCAAATGGCGCTTCCCAAACTCCGCTCCAAGGTAATAGACCCAACTTTGGCGACAACTACACCCTGCAAGTTTCGATCGACCAGCGCAACACACGCAATGCAAATCAAGGTGCCAGTAGTGGACTGTTTGCCCAAAGTACAGGTATTGGGGGATTAGCCGGCAATATTACGGTCAATGCAAAAGGGACTGGACAGGTCACGCTCAACAATGGTGCTCAAATTTCGGCATCGAATGTTTCCGGCGCAGTGGGCAGCGATATTCTCTTCAATGGAGTTAACACTTTACAGGCAAGTGATAGCGTCATTTCAGCTTCAACGATCGACGGGGTAGCAGGCAGTGTGCGAGTCAATCCCAATGCAGCACCCGCCAGCAGCTTAACCCTGACCAACAGCCGCCTGATTGTGGAAGCAACGGGCATTGGCGATGCAGGGCAAGTTGACTTGAATACGCGCCAGTTGACGTTACAGCAGTCGGCGATTTCGGCTTCGACCAGATCGGGAACTGGCAATGGGGTAATTCTGTCCAATCTTGACCAGTTAAGTTTGCAAGATTCTTTCATTACCGCCTCAACTGTTGATGGTATCGCAGGCGACTTGTTGGTCAATGATAGAGGCGTCCCTGCCAGTTCTATCACACTTAACAATGGCTTCCTCACTGTACAGGCAGACGGGACTGGGGATGCAGGACTGGTTTCGCTCAATACACGTCAGTTAGATTTGCGAAATTCGTTAATTCTGGCGTCTACGCGATCGGGCACTGGCAAGGATGTGGTTCTGTCAAATCTTGACCAATTGAATTTAAACCGATCTTATATCGTTGCTTCAACCGTGGATGGCGTTGCAGGCGATGTATTGGTCAATAACGGGAGTGCACCTGCTAGCACCCTCACCCTCAGCAATGGCAGTACCTTGGAATCCAGTGCGACTGGACTGGGAGATGGCTTTGCAGGCAATATTCAACTCAATACTCGACAACTCACCTTGCAAGACAATTCCATTATCTCTGCGGCAACCGCCGGGAGAGGTTCGGCTGGCTTGATACAGGTGGATGCCGCAGGGACACCGACTGTTGCCATAAATCTGCTTAGCGGTAGCCGTTTAGAGGTGGAAGCAACCGGGGCAGGGGACGCCGGGTTTGTTTCACTCAGTACGCATCAATTAACCCTAAGTCAGTCTTCCATTGCGGCTTCAACGGTGTTTGGCTCGGGTGTAGGCGTATTTTTGTCAAATCTTGATCAATTAGATCTGAGAGATTCCTATATTGCGGCTTCCACGATAGATGGTGTTGCAGGGGATTTGTTGGTGAATAATGGCGGTGTTCCCGCCAGCACTCTCACGCTCAACCATGGCTTTCTCACTGTGGGTGCAACGGGACAGGGGAGGGGGGGACTGATTTCTCTGAATGCCCGACAAGTGAGCCTCCGAAATTCTTTAATTTCTGCTTCCACGGGATCAGGCGTGGGAATTGGGATCGATTTGCAGGGGCTAGACACTTTGCAGTTGAGTGGCAGCCAGATTGTTGCTTCGACGAGAACGGGGCAGGCGGGTGATGTTAGTATTGCTGCAACGGGTGAGATCGATCTGCGGAACAACAGTTTGCTTTCGGTAGGCGCAACGGATGGCGGAATCGCAGGGAATTTGACGATTACAGCCGATCGTCTAACCCTCCGCAGTGGTTCTCAGGCAACCGTCAGTAGCCCCCGGGGACAGGCGGGTAACTTGTCGATCGTCACCAATCACTTGTTGCTGAATCAAGGCACCCTTTCGGCTGAAACCAGTGGAGCGGGTGGTAACGGTGCCAATATTGATGTTCAGGTTTTGCTCACTCCCTTGTTGATGCGATTTGGTAGCCTGATTTCTGCCAGTGCCAATGGTTTGGCGAATGGGGGCAATATTACGATCGTCGCTCCTTTTATCTTGGGGGTTTTATCTGAAGATAGCGATATTGAAGCCAATGCGGTACAAGGACAGGGTGGCAAAATCAACATCACTACCAATGCCATTTTTGGATTGCAATTTCAGCCCCAAGACACTCCCCGAAGCGACATTACGGCAAGTTCAAGATTTGGGCTAAGCGGCACTGTGACGCTCAATACCCTCGATATTGACCCCAGCCAGGGACTGATCGAACTCCCCAGCGAACTCGTTGATCCCACCAATCAGATTTCTCAGGAATGTTCAAGCAATGGTCAATCAGCTGCGAAAGCTAGCCGCTTTACTGTAACCGGACGGGGTGGCTTACCCAACAGTCCTAACGATCCCTTTACCGGCGATCGTCCTTTAGTCGAGCCGATCGATCCGGTTCCCAGCAACAACTCATCCCTTCCCCCCACCTCAGCTGTTCCCCCTTCACCACCTAACGAAATCATTGAAGCTCAGGGCTGGGTCATCGATGCCAAGGGGGAAGTGAGCCTCGTTGCTGATGCCCCCAACGTCACTCCGACTCGTCCAGTTGCCAGTCCTGCGACTTGTCAGCCAAGGGATAGTCAGCAGTCGGTCGAGAGGAGATGAGTGTCAGGTGTTAGAAAGGGGTTCACGTTTCGACTCCTCCCCCCTTGACATCTCACCTTCACGTTACCAATCGCTCTAAGTATCGCTCGATCAAGAGAATTGCCACAATATCATCGATCGGGCGCGAAATCTGGCGCAGAGCTTTCGGAATCAAGGCGCCTAGACCTTTAGGTGGATACATTTGCCAATAACGATCGCGAGCTTGTAGGGTGCTATAACGCTCGTCTACCAAAACGATACGCAGAGGATCGGGTAACTCAGTGTTGAGCTTTTGTTTCCACGATTTCGCGGTGGTTTGGTCACCCATGATCACCAGAGAGATGGGGAATTGTTGCCGCAGGGATGCAATCGTGGCGATCGCGAGGGTTGCATCTACCACCTGATGATAATGAAGTTTGCGATCGACGCCCATGACTGCTAAACCGCACTTATTTTTGCCTGGATCAAACCCTAAAATCACAGGTTGATCAGGCGTATGGCTAAAGTGGGTAGACATAGCAACTAATTTGTACCAAAAAGAACTTCACCATCTTTCACCGCAACGATTTTAATTTTCAGCGGTCCAGCCGTGTAAGTTACCTCAGCCGTCACCGTCTTAATATCGATCGGTTGCTGATATTTTTTAAGCTGTTCAATAAAATTAAGTACGGTTTGAATTCGACCAATTTGCACCGTATCATTCAACAAACCTAAACGACGGGCACGAAAATTGGAAGATGCGATGAGCAAATTAATCCGCTCTTGTATTTGCTCAGTCGTCATCGTTGAAGGATTGAGGGATGTAGTTGCAACCACATCTCCCGCCAAAAAAACAACTTGATTGCGAACCGCATCGGCAAATACTCGAATTTGCTTTTCGCCCACTAAATAATTGGCTGCTGCCAAAATTCTAACGACGTAATCTTGCCCATCGTCAATTTCATCAATGAGTTGTTCGACTTCAGATTGAGTAATTTGGATAATGGGTCCATCCACATTTCCGGCTCCCGGTTGGGTGCTTTTCAAAGCTGTGCGATTTGCTTCCTGCAAAAACTGATCGACGGCTTGACGTGCTGCCGCTGGCTCAACAATCCGCACGACCCCTGAAGCTAAAACTTGCCCGCGTTGTAGGGCAAAGCTGCCCTGCCGTAGTCCTTGAGATTCGCGCTCTAACCGTTGAACTTCTCGTGCTAAGTATTCTTGCTGGTTTGCCAAATCCTTCAGGAGTGCTTCTCGAACGGAGATGGCGCGATCGCGCTCTGCGACCTCTTTCTCACGTTGCGCTCTGACTTCATCTCGTTGCCGCAAGATAGTCTGTCGCTCAGTTTGAATTTGGCGAATTTCTGCCAAAAGCGTGCTGCGTTGCCGATTGAGCGCAATCAACGCCCGATCTCGTTCTCCTTGTGCCCGATCTCGTTCAGTTTGGGCGCGATCCCGTTCGGCTTGGGTGCGGCTTTGGCGCGTGATTGCTGCACTGAGCGATCGATTAATATTATCCAACCGACGCTGAGCCTCGATCTGTTCGTTTTTTGCCCGAGCCAACTCACTTTCTACTTTAACTTTTTGGGCATCGGTAACATCTAATGCCTCACGAGTTTTTCTAAGGCGGCGCTGCAACTGTTCAATATCTAAAATTCCAGTTCGTAAGGGACCACTAGTTGCCAATAAAATTCCCAGAGTAGAAGCCGAAATTACGGTTCCCGTCAAAATGGTCACTAAAACAGCGGTTTTGCGCGGGCGTAAATTGAATAGGCTCAAACGAGCTTTACCGATTCGCGTCCCTAAGTGATCGCCAACGGTTGCAATGACTCCACCTAAAATTAGAATTGCCAGAATCAGGATATACCCGACAGACATTGACCCTCCAGCAAGCCCTCACTCCTCACAGCTTTGACTGTGCACCACCCCTTTGAGCCGCTAGAAAACTAGTCTGCTCAGATACAGCCTATCCTAATGTCTTCAAAAGCTGTAGATTGTTGCCAATGACTCTCGTGATCTCATCAATTTTGATTCATGACCAAAACGCCAGTTGCTGAGGAATTTTTATTCCATGCAATGGAGCACACGCAATCTCTACATTTGCTCGAGGTCTTTAAGTAAATTGTTGGCTGAGCGTGACGGGATTATGCACAGTGATCTTCTTTTTATGGATTGAAATCATTTTGTCTTGTCGCAGATCGCCCAGTAATCGGGTGACTGTAACCCGAGTTGAGCCGATCGCTTCTGCGATCGCTTGATGAGAAAGTTTGAGGTCGATTGTGATGCCATCCTGGCTAGGGGTGCCAAAATCGCGACAGAGAATCAACAAAAAGCTGACCAACCGCGATCCCATGTCTCGATGTGCCAGCGTTTCAATCATCATCTCGGTTTGCAAAATGCGGGATGATAAACCGCGCAGCATCAACATGCAGAGTTCGGGATTATCTTTCAGTGCTTTTTCAACTTGCTCGATTGGAACTGAGAGCAAATCGACTGGGGTAAAGGCAACGGCGTGATAGAAGCGATCGGAGCGATGTCCTGTAATCAGCGAGAGAACGCCAAAAACGCTATTCTCGCGCAATAAAGCAACCGTAATCTCTTCACCCGCTTCATAAACCCTGGAGAGCTTAACCGCTCCTCTCAACAAAAAGTAAACCCGTTCAGCTGGATCCCCTGGGAAAAAGATAGTCTTACCGCGATCAAAAGTTTCCACCACAGGTGGAAATGCTCCACCACCAATTTGACGGAACACCGATGCGAGTGGTTTATCTTGCGTCACTACCATATCCCCGTTTTAGCTTCCCGAAGCTGCTTTAACAATTTAGTGTTACTAATAACTGAGTGTGATTCGGTGGATCGGTTGATTCAACCCGAAGTCTGACAGCTCTGTACACTTAACAAATCACCACCATAAGCAGTGCTTAATAATCGCTCTACCATCAATGCAAATATGAAAACTCCCTGTGAGAGATTTCTGACTTTAAAACACTTAATCTTACTCACAAGCGCTTTTTTGTTCGCTGCGATACACAATTTGTTCGATACCTTGAATTTTCGCAAGTTTTAGCGTTGCGTAGACCACCAATTGCCTAAAATCTCTCTGAAATCTCTAATTGATTGAAATTTATAGTGATAAATGATAGGCGAGGTGACCCAAAACGGCACAATTTCGTTACGAACTCAATCAATTCTTCCTGCATCTACTATCTGTTTAAATTTTTTGAGATGCCCTTTGCCCTCTTTGATTAGATTTCGACCAGGATGTCAAAGTAATCTCCGCGATCGAGTATTCTCGTAGTTGCATTAGAAATAGATGTTTATGCTGGATCTAACTGGAAAGAATGCTCTGGTCACTGGGATTGCGAATAATAAGTCGATCGCCTGGGGCATCGCTCAACAACTACACAAAGCGGGGGCAAACCTCGGCGTCACCTATCTACCCGATGACAAAGGGCGCTTTGAAAAAAAAGTCGCAGAGCTGGTAGAACCGCTACAACCCAGCCTGTTTTTGCCTCTGGATGTTCAAGATGGTGCTCAAGTTGATGCACTCTTTGCTGCCATTCAAGAGAAGTGGGGTAAATTAGATATCCTCATTCACTGCCTCGCGTTTGCCAACAAAGATGACTTGACTGGCGAATTTAGCAGCACCTCACGCGCAGGATTTACCTTGGCATTGGAAGTCAGCGCTTACTCTTTGATCTCTCTCAGTCACGGTGCCAAAGCTTTGATGACCGAAGGCGGCAGCATTATCACCCTGTCCTATTTGGGTGGGGTCAAGGTGATCCCTAACTATAACGTCATGGGTATTGCCAAAGCGGCGCTGGAAATGAATGTGCGCTACCTGGCGTCTGAGCTGGGTCCGCACAATATTCGCGTTAATGGCATTTCTGCGGGACCGATTCGCACCCTGGCATCTTCCGCGGTGGGTGGAATTTTGGATATGATCAAGCATGTCGAAGCCTCTGCCCCCCTCCGCCGCACTGTGACCCAAACCGAGGTTGGCAACACGGCAGCTTTTCTTTCGAGTGACCTGTCCAGCGGCATCACCGGGCAAATTCTCTACGTTGATTCTGGCTACGAAATTATGGGAATGGCGTAGGGATATTTGAAAAGGATTGCTGTAGAATTGTGTTTACTTTTGTCCTAATTGATCAGGTCGGTCGGCTGACTGAAGGCATCACCGAACTCAGGGTTAGCGTAACTGAGCTTCGCGTAACGGTGGCTGAAGGGTTTGCCGACTTGAAAACTAGCATTTCTGAAATGCGCCAAGAAATCTCTGAAATGCGTGAAGGGATTTCTGAAATGCGTGAGGGAATGGCTGATCTGAAGGAAAGTATGATCCAGGCACGCCAGATCATCATGGAAGGGTTTGAGGCGTTGGGACGCAAGTTGAATGAAGACTCCGAAAAACTGCGTCAAGATATTCGGGAAGATTTTGCTGAAGTCCGGGCAAGAACTGATCGCCAAGCAGATGTCGTGGATCGCCAAGCCGCGATCGCTGAGTCTTTGGCATCGGCAGTGAAGCAACAGGCTCATATGCTGGACTTAATGTATCAAGAGCGTCGGAGTCAATAGAGTCCGCTGTGAATTGAGGAAGAAACACTTTGCTCAAACTGCATTCCTCCAGCTTGGACTTTCAGTTTTCCTTGTTTCCAACCGAGTGAAATCGGAGCAGCAGTGTCAACGGGCTGATACAGGTCGAAAGTTTTGCGCCAATCGCGTCGAATGCCGTTACGAAAGACGATCGGTAAGTCGGTTTTTGCATAGTGGGTTAAGTTGAGGCGATCGCCCCTGTTCCCAGTCAGTTCCACGGTGCTCTTAGCAATCGCCTCCAGATTCAATCGACTACGAGCTTCGATCGCTTGTTGAAAGGCTTGATAGCTACCCTCGGTAGCTTCTCCCACTTCCAGAGCAAAGCCCGCATAACCATTTCCCTGAGGCTTTACTTGTAAGGTTGCTTCATCGCGGTAAAGATCTGCGTAACGCTTTTCTGGAATGGTTACCGGAGTATATGTCCCCAGATTAATCGGATAGACTGCCAACCAGGTATTTTCCAATTGAAAGAACCAGACGCAGGGAGATCGAGAGTCTACCTTCGCTGACGATGCACAGTTCCGAGTCTCAGATTTGACAGTTTTGGGAAGCTGAAAGAAAAAAGGGCGATCGCTGGCAGAGCACAGCCAAACCAGGAGATTGCGAAACTGCCCCACTTGATCCCCCGGATGCTTCCCTGCCTGTACCCAGTCCTTGCTCGTGTTTGCTACAAAAAAATCAACCCCGCGTTGGGCATTGCTTGCCATCAGTTTGAAGGGCGCAACATCCCCATCACTAAAGGCAGAAACAATGCTACCCATTTGATAGCTCCGCCCAAAAAAGGTCGTTTCCCAGTAAGCAGGCTGATCGTCTCCCCCTCGTTTCCAGTTTTCGTAGATGGGTTTGGTGCTCAACACTTCTACTGGACGGGGAAACTGTTTGCGCGCCAAAGCGACCACTGCCTGAGGTGGACGATAAGTACTGGTAATGGCATAAAGTGAATCAACATCAGGCTTGGGGTCAGGAATCGGCACATCGCCAAAATAGAGCGAAAAGAATCGAGCCGCATTGGCACCATAGACGACGTTGCCATCGATCGCATCTCGCTTATTGGGTCCACCAAACCCACCCCGGTAGTACTTAACGGCTGCCGAAGCAGAGAGCCAATCCAACGCTGCCTTCGCCAGAAATTTCACTTCTGGGTCTTTGGCAAAATCGTACAAATTCAGGTAAGCCGTGAAAGTGTGTGCCTGGTAGTTGCTAGAGTCCCATTCGCCCATACCGATGTGGTAAAGTGCCCAGACATAGCGCTGTAACTTTTGTTTGTAGAGGCGGCGTACCGTTTCATTGCCTGTCTCTTCTGCCATCAGGTAAACCGAAGTTTCCCGCATTGCCCGTAAGTTATCGGTGTTACGTTTGTCTACCCAACCGCCGCGCTTGCGGATGCTCCAATCTTTGCCTTGACCATCCCCGTTGCCATAGAGCGGATGGGGACGATCGTAGGGATCTTTTGCTGTCCAAAGTTTTGCCCCATCGTACATTCTTTGGCGATATTGAGGATCAAGTGCTGAACTTAATAAAAAGTATTTACGGATTTGCCCTTTGAGCGTGAAAGCGTAATAGTAATCGATGCCCAGGGTATGGCGATGATCTTGAACGTCATCGTCTTCACGTTGCAGAAAGGCGATCGCTGAGTCGCGATGACCTGCCAAAAAACTGAGCATGGCTTTGGGATAAGATCGTTTTTCGTTCTCACCCGTTGTGTTGCCATATTCTGAGGTTGCGTAGTAACGAATTGCCTCGGTTGACCGTTGCTGAAAGCTTTTTTCTAAAGCAGATGTCCAGGGGTTGCGGTAGCGGGGATCAACAGGAGCGAGGTCAATGCCTGGGAAGAGTTGGGTCTTTGGAGGGTTGGGGTGAGTCGAACGATTCTGCGAAAATTTCTGTTGGCGAACCAGCGTTGGATTCAAGGGTTGACGAGGCGAGAGCGTCTGGATTTGGTAAGGTAAAACCACTATCACCAGGGCAATGACGGTCATGAAAGCAAAACGAATAGCGTGTTTCATACCTGTCTTGCCAGCATGAACCGGAATTCACCCATTAACAATTGATCGTCATAATAGGGGGTGTAATCTGCCTGCCTGATTGTAACCATTGGCTCTGAAATTTGCTCTACCGATCATGCACCTGAGATTTTCGCAAGATATCGAAGCGCTGCTCAAACAGCTGGCAGATAAACCTTTAACCCTGGCAGATATTCTAGAAGAAACCCTGGAACGAGGGTTCAGCCTAGTGATTGGGCTGCTGGTACTGCCGTTTTTGCTGCCCACTTTGCCGGGATTACCCGGACCGTTGGGTTTTGCCTGTTTTTTACTGGCAGTGCAAATGGCAGCAGGGCGACGAAAACCCTGGTTGCCCCGTGCAATTGCTCACCTCCAGTTTCCCAATTGGCTTGCCTCAAACCTCCTCAAAAACCTGAAACAATTAATGGGATTTTTGGAGAAAATTGCCAAACCCCGACTCAGCAGATTGGCTGAGAGTTCTCATGCCTGGCAACTCAATGGGATTTGTATTGCCTGGCTTGCCATTCTGTTGATCTTGCCGATTCCATTTACCAACTTTATGCCAACGATCGCAATTTTGGTGCTAGTGGTGGCAACGCTGGAGGCAGATGGCTGGTTGATGTGTTTTGGTTATGGTCTCACGATCGCAGTTTCAGGGGTGTTTGGCGTACTCCTGTGGCAAGCCGGAGGACTAATTCAGAATTTTTTGAGATAAGGTCACTTCAACGTGATATTTGCCTGAACGTATTCCTCTAGCTCAATTTTGACGGGTGCCACTTTCCAGATATCGTCGCAGTAGTCTTGAATGGCGCGATCGGAGGAAAATTTACCCATTCGTGCCGAATTCAGAATTGCCATGCGAGTCCAGTTATCTTGATCCTGATAGGCTTGGCTGACGCGATCTTGACACTCAACATAAGATTGATAATCTGCAAACAAGAAATATTGATCTTGATACATAAGATTATCGACTAATGGCTGAAAGAGCTTGGCATCTCCATGGGAAAAGAACCCAGAGGCGATACGATCGATCGCCAGTTTCAGCTCGGCATTGCTGTTGTAGTAGCTGATTGGGTCATAGCCTTTGGCTCTCATGGCATAGACTTCAGCAGCCGTGAGACCAAACAGAAAGAAGTTTTCTTCTCCAACTTCTTCCCGGATTTCTACATTGGCTCCATCCAACGTCCCGATCGTCAGCGCCCCATTCATAGCAAATTTCATATTGCCAGTTCCCGAGGCTTCTTTCCCTGCCGTGGAAATTTGTTCCGAGAGATCCGCTGCTGGATAAATGCGCTGGGCAAACTTGACATTATAATCTTTCAAAAATAAGATCTTGAGTTTGCCATGCATATCAGGATCGCGGTTCACGACTTCTGCGATCGAGTTAATCAATTTAATGATCAACTTCGCCAAGTAATAGCCGGGGGCTGCCTTGCCGCCAAACAAAAAAGTACGGGGAGTAATTTCCAGATGGGGATTTGCCTTGATGCGGTTATATAAAGTAACCATGTAAAGCGCGTTCAAATGCTGGCGTTTGTATTCATGAATGCGCTTTGCCTGAATGTCGAATAGTGAGTTGGGATCAATTTCGATGCCATATTGCTTGTGAATGTAGGTCGCCAGATCTTGCTTGATAGCATGTTTGATTTGTCGCCACTCACCTCGAAATTCTGGATCATCGACATAAGCTTCTAACTTCTGCAGATCGGCTAGGTGCTTAATCCAGTTACCACCAATTTTTCGCGTGATTAAATCAGTCAAACGAGGATTGCTCAGTACCATGAACCGGCGAGGCGTGACTCCATTCGTCTTGTTGTTGAACTTCTGCGGGTACATTTCATAGAAGTCGTGGAGCACATCTTTTTTGAGCAATTCCGTATGCAGGGCAGCCACTCCGTTGATGGCATGACTGCCTACACAAGCCAGGTTTGCCATGCGGACGTAGCGTTCGCCACTTTCATCAATCAACGACATGCGGCTGAGGCGATCGGCTTCATCGGGAAAACGAATACGGACATCATCCAAAAAGCGGCTGTTGATTTCGTAAATAATTTCTAGATGGCGGGGCAGTAAGCTGCCAAAGAGACTGATGGGCCAGCGCTCCAGGGCTTCTGGCAGAAGGGTATGGTTGGTATAGCCAAAGGTTTGCGTGGTGATGCTCCAGGCTTTATCCCATGCCATGCCATGCTCATCCATCAGCAAACGCATCAGTTCAGCTACCGAGATTGCTGGATGGGTATCGTTCAACTGAATGGCATACTTCTCATGAAACCTCTCCAGGGAAAGACCTTGCGATTGCAGAATCCGAATCATGTCTTGCAGGGAGCAAGAGACGAAAAAAATCTGCTGCGCTAGTCGGAGTTGCCGTCCTTGGGAAATGTTGTCGTTGGGATAGAGCACCTTAGAAAGGTTCTCGGAAACCATCTTTTCGTGCACAGCTCCCAGGTAATCGCCTGAGTTGAAGGCTTCAAAGTCAAAAGATTCGGGCGCTTCGGCTTTCCATAGGCGCAGTGTGTTGGCGGTGTTGGTTTTGTAGCCCAGAATCGGCGTGTCGTAGGGAACGCCTCGAACGACGTTGTAAGGTGCCCAGCGCACCCGATGATGACCGTGTTCGTCGAGAAAGGTTTCGGTATGTCCGCCCAACTTCACTTCAGCAGACCATTCGGGACGAGGAATTTCCCAGGGATTGCCGTAGCGCAGCCATTTATCGGTAATTTCGACCTGCCAACCATCGCGGATATCCTGATCAAAAATACCAAATTCGTAGCGAATACCGTAGCCGATCGAAGGAATTTCTAGGGTTGCCAGTGAGTCTAGATAGCAGGCTGCCAATCGTCCTAAGCCGCCATTGCCCAATCCAGGTTCTTCTTCTTGTTCCAATAATTCG
Organism: Scytolyngbya sp. HA4215-MV1; assembly: GCA_019359045.1. Classification (GTDB taxonomy): domain Bacteria; phylum Cyanobacteriota; class Cyanobacteriia; order Leptolyngbyales; family Leptolyngbyaceae; genus Scytolyngbya. The sequence goes on along the minus strand of JAHHIA010000020.1, from coordinate 38,899 downwards.
TCGAGATCCAGTCCCAGTTCTTCGATCGCCTGCTTGACCAGATCATAAATTCCCAGGTTGATCAGGTTATTGCCTAGATGAGGACCCATCAAAAACTCGGCAGAGAGGTAGCAAACGGTGCGCGCCCGATGTTCGGTATAGGCTTCCGCTGTGTTGATCCAGCGACGAAACAGTCGATCGCGTACTGTGTATGCCAGTGCCATGTAGTAATCATTCTGAGTGGCGATCGCTGGAAACTTGCCCTGAATGTAGAAGAGATTGTCTAAAAAAGCACGCTTCAAGGTTTCAATGCTTAACCCTGTGCGATCGTCTTCCACTTGTACTGTTGGACATCCAGGAGGGATATTGGTCCCAATTTCCATAAATTCCACCTAAAAAACGGTTTGAGAGTTGAACAGTCAGGGGTTGATTGGAGTCCCCAGTGAAGGTTGGATTGAAGTTGTGAGTGGGAATCGAATGGAGAGATCGAGAGTCTTCCCAGGTGTATCGAGTTAACCCACTGCTCCAACTGCTGGTAGGGACACAAAGCCTTGCATCCCTACAGAAAATGATGCAACGTCGATCTTGAATTTAGACCTCGGCTAAATGAAACGCAGCACCCAGACCTGCACCCATCTCAGCGGGAGTAATTTTGCCATCTTTGTTGATATCTAAGGCATCAAACACGGCATCGGCGCCCATCCACTCTTCGCGAGTGATAAAGCCATCTCCATCCAGGTCGTAAATGCGGAAGATATCTTCAGCCGCGTGAGTCAGTACCGATTCACCCTCCAGGTATGCCAGTCGTTTTGCCAATAATTTTTCCAGAGCTACTAATGCTTTGGTGAATCCCTGGATACCTTCTGCAAGTTTTTCATTTGCCATGCGATCGGTGGTATGCATTTTTTCAAATGTTGCCTGATCGATGGAAATCCTTTCAAGTTCAGCAGTTTCAGCTTTCTCCGAGTCGAGCTTGCGCGGGAGATCAGCTTCGGATGCGGTCAATTCTGCTAGCAAGCCTGGTGAAATTGTGAGCAGATCGCAGCCAGCCAGTTCTGTAATTTCACCAATATTACGGAAGCTGGCTCCCATTACTTCGGTCTTGTAACCAAATTTTTTGTAGTAGTTATAGATGGTCGTCACTGAGAGGACACCGGGATCTTCGACAGCGGGGTAACTCTCTCGTCCAGTTTCTTTTTTGTACCAGTCGAGAATTCGCCCGACAAAGGGAGAGATCAGTGTCACCCCTGCTTCGGCACAGGCGATCGCCTGATGCAGCCCAAACAAGAGGGTCAGGTTACAGTGAATTCCTTCTTTTTCCAGAATTTCTGCTGCCCGAATCCCTTCCCAGGTAGAAGCAATTTTAATTAAAATTCGTTCACGCGAAATTCCTGCGGCTTCGTATTGCGCAATCAGGAAATGGGCTTTCTCGACGGTTGCTTGCGTATCGTAGGACAAGCGCGCATCCACTTCGGTGGAAACTCGTCCCGGAATGATTTCCAGAATCCGTTTGCCAAACGACACTGCCAGACGATCGAACGCGAGAGAAAGTACTTGCTGATCAGTCGCACCTGACCCAGCATCGTGCTTTGCCTGCTTCAGCGTCTCATCCACAATTTCCTGATATTGCGACATCTGTGCCGCAGCTGTAATCAGCGAAGGGTTTGTGGTGGCATCACGGGGTTTGAACTGTTCGATCGCTTGAATATCTCCCGTATCAGCAACCACAATCGTCATTTCCCGCAGTTGCTCTAGCAGGTTCTTAGCCATTGCTTTCTCCCAGAGGGTCAACACTCATTATTCACCGCCATAGTAACCGCAGTTTCTAAAATGACTGGCTTACCCTCCAAAAGCCTTAATCTCTTTTGGGTTAAAGAATCTTAATAGAGCAGAGGCTACGATCGGGCTTGGGGATTGACTGGAGGTTGTTGGACTTTAGACTTTGAACATTTAGCTGAAACAGATTTAAGCTGCAATAGAAGCTGTAATCGAAATTGAGACAACAACACTCCCCATCGCCCCATCTTCCTCTATCGCTCAACAAAAATCCCCCGCTCCTTTTGACAGAGCAGGGGACTTATCAGTCAGAATCTGAAAAATTCGCAGAATCCGAAAGACCCAAACAGAATGCTAGAAACTAGCCAATCAGGTCTTCGTCCGTTTCTGCGCCACCCAGAGCATTGACAGCCAAGGCACTGGGAAATCGCTTATAAGGCACCACATGCTCACCGAAATAACGAGCGTACTCAGCACTGTCTACCAGCGCCTCGACAACTGCCTTCAATCCGCGTGTAGCAAGTAATTCACCATACTGCTGGTGCTCGGCAGGCGTGTTGGGCGTACGTCCCAAGAGATGACGGAACAAGAACTCCACCACCTTCGCGTCTGGGTAAGAGGTTTGGAAGCGCTGGGAGTAGACGTCGGAACTGGCAAGCGATCGGACAAAATCGCGTACCGAGATCGCACCTGCCCGCAGACGACCTTCCAACTCAGGACGACGGAAACCTTCCGGTAAATCATCTCTAAAGAGATCCATCACCTGGCTATAAATCGCCATCACCACCGCATCCATTTCTGCCTGAGTCATCCCTGGCATAACTCGATAAATTCGAGAGGGCTTACGGCTGCTCTCCAAGCTGCTTTCCAAAACCTGCAAAGTTCCATGGCTGGTGGCTCGACTTAACCCAGCGACCAGTGATGCATTAGCTTCAGCTGCCGCACCATTGGCGATTGCTTCACTGATAAAAGGAGTTTGCGACGCATTCCAACGAGACTTCACTGTAGTAAAGCTGGGAACCACCAATTCCTTATCCTGCTTTGTCAGCTTGTTATACAACCGCTGTGTATTGGGATAATTTGCTGCGGGTAAAGTGAGATAGCGATTGTAAGGAACTGTATCTTCCCCGAATGCCTGGAGATACTCCATGCTGCTGACCATTGCACTCACAAAACCGCGCAAGCCCTGAGTTGCCAAAATTTGGTTGTACTTACGGATTTCAGCCTGATCAAGAGGTGCCCTTCCCAAGAAGTGCTTGGTGCCCAACTCAATCACTTTCGTGTTGGGGTAAGGCGTATAGAATTCCTTGGTGTACAGGCTGGAGGTTCCCAACCCTTCAATAAATTCTTTGAGTGTAATATCTCCATTGCTGAGTTGAGTTTCCAGTACAGTAAACTCATTGGTCACAATATACGGAGCAATATCACGCTCGAAGATTTGACGATAGGCAGCGCCGATGACCACTTTCAGGTTTGGTTTGTCCACTAGACCCGTCAGCTTGAAGATCTTGGATTGCTGACGCTTCTGAGTAACTCCCTGCATTGCACGGAACTGGATATCTGGCTCAGTCCGAGTTTCAGTTACCAGACCCAACTCAACAAAGCGGGGGGTGGTCTCAGTGGGTTGAGCCTTAAAGGATTTCTCCGCAGCACTCCCCACCCGCATATTCCGCAGCGATACCCCGGCGGGAGTCAGATAGCGCTCATAAGGAACGGTATCTTCCCCAAAGGCTTCACTGTATTCAACACTATCAATGATGGCGTCAATCAAAGCATAGAAGCCTTGCTTAGCACAAATATCGAAGTACTTGTTGGTTTCTTGCCGACCGTAGGTGGGGCGACCCAACAAGCGACGGTGAATGAATTCAACTGCCTTCGTAACGTAAAGAGGTGTCCAGTACAAGCTCCGGAAAACATTAGATTTTGCCAGCAGACGAACAAATTCGCGAGTGGTAATTTCACCGTTTTCCAGCTTAATTTCTGCCACTGACAGGCGTTGCCCTGAGTAGAGTTCCCGCCCAAACACTTGTAGATAAGCAGCCTTAATCACTGCCTGGGAAGAGCTTTCGGAAAATTTGGTGCTAATCCCTTTGCTAGAGGAAGTTGATGAACCGCCAAAGATGCCTCGCTTAGAGAGTCCTGTAAAGCTAGGTTGCTGGTCATACTTGAAGACCTTGGGACCTAAGGTTCCCGGAGAAGCTCCGCGGGCACCGGGATTGCTGAGCTGGTTGTTGATGCCTGGTCCCCGATTGATCAAGATTCGGCGGGAGTCTTTGCCAAAGGGAGCGGGACGAGCACTAGGATTGCGGGTTTCTTTGGGGAATATTGCGCCAAATTGGATTTCAAGGCAATCGTTGCCAGAGCCGTAAGGGTGTTGATCGGCAAAGGGGCGATCGTAAGCAGCAAACGTGGTAATGAATTGAGGAACCTTGCGGAAAGGTGCACTGTAATTGAACAAGTCTATTTGAGGACCCCAGTTACGGCACTCTTGCGCTTCTTGACCCAAACCACGCAAGTAGGGAACGGTTTCTTCACCAAAGTAATCCGAATATTCCTGAGAATCGACCAACGCATCAATCAGGGCAGCGAGACCTCCAGCGGAGACGATCGAAAAGTACGTTTGCACTTCCTCACGGCTGCTGGGACCCCGACCTAAGATATGGCGGAAAGCCAATTCCAAAGCACGGCTGTTGATATAAGGTTCAAAAAAGTTCTTACGATAGAGCGGAGACTTGGCTAAACGACGAATAAACTCCTTCATGGAGATCTCGCCCCCCTTCACCTTCGATTCCAAATCTGAAACCGAAAGCGAATAGGCACGAGTAATATCTCGCTCAAATACTTGACGATAAGCCGCTTTGACGGCTTCGTTTTTCTCAGAAGCAGACAGCCCTGGTTTCATCACAAACTTGGGGCGGCGCTCAGCCGCAGCGAAGTAGATCTGAGGCAACTGCAAGCCTTGCTGATCGGGTGAAGGGCGCTGTCTGACTTTATCGGAAGGGGTTGCGGCTTTAAATTCGTTTAGCAATACGTCAAAATACTGCACCACAATGCTGACTGCGTCCGCATCCCGGCGAACGTAGCCGATCGCAGAAGCTCGCATTTCCTGGAGGGCAACCAGCGTTGCCTCACCTGAGCAAGCGTTTTCAATAATTTCGCGTAATCCTCGTGTGTTCACAACCAGGATGTTGGGGTCACCCGCAACGATCGCATAGGTGGTGTAGCGCAAAAACCAACTCAAGTCCCGCAGGGACTTCGCCATGTTGCTGGGACCATAGCGAGAAACGTTAATCGGTCTGAAGTTGGGAGGAATAGGACCGCTCCCTGTCGTACTGAAGAGCGATCGCAACCCATCAAAAACACCAGGCTTCGAGTCTACATAAGTCGCTGTTCCCAGTGACATGCCTGCCTGTGTATCTAGCTGAGTGCCAGCCACAGTCATGACAGGTTCTGGCGCACGAGGCTTTTCTAAAAAAGCCATCGGGGTGCCACCAACAAAAATCCGGTTCGCTGCTCGCGAAACAATAATGTCGGAGTTCCTGGTCAGCACCTCCGCAATTTCTAGGCGCTTAGCACCGGAGTTAAAGTAGCTGACTAGCTCATCTAACTCGCCTTTTGCCAGGAAGCGATCCTGTTGCTCAGCCTGAGAAATTGTTGCGACTGGTACAGTTTGGTAAAGTTGCGGACGTGCAACCGAGCTTCCACCACTTGCCTTAACACTCATTGGATTTCAAAAGCTCCCTACGGAATCATTAACTGTGTTAAATCTGACCAGAGTGCCACTGAGCAGGTAGACAGAATTCCTCTTCCACTGAAAAAGGCTTTCGACAAAGGATTCATTCAGTCACTGCTTAGGGTCAACTAGCTCATTCTAAAGATTAAAACGTTTCGGGTTCCTAACTTGATTTATTAAAAAGTGTGTAGAAGCCCGACTCGCCTTCCCGCAGAAATCTTACTTGATCCCGGTACCCAGCCTGAGAAAAAAGATAAGTTTTGTTACTTTCTCTTTGACTCTTGACTTTTTGCAACGCTTGGGGAACAGAAATGAATAGGTAAAATAGCGCTTCTACGAGGCGTTTCCAGCCAGCCAAAGATGGGGCTGTTGGCAATTCTGGCTCGAAGAATGACGAAGCAGAGACCGATGGGGCATTCTTAGCCAAAGGATGAGAATGAGAAAGGGTTCTAGGTTCAAAGTCTCGGGTCCTCAGTCCACAACCTTACCCAACACGCTTCAAAAATCGACCCCACGCTTTAGGTCGATGCCTTTCTCCGCATAGTGTTTATGACAAATCATTTCGGAATGGACACTGGCGAGGTCAAAATAAGCGGGTGGGTTTTTGCAGCGTCCGGTGATGATGATTTCGGTATCACGTGGTTTTCGTAATAATGCCTGAACGATCGGTTCTTCGGGAAGCAACTCCAAATCGACTGTGGGATTGAGTTCATCCAGAATGATGGTTTTGTAGAGACCAGATGCAATTGCGGCTCTGGCGATTTCCCAGGCACGTTCTGCTTCGACATAATCCAACTCTTGTTGTTGTCCTCGCCAGACGATCGCATCTCGCCCCGATCGTTGATGATCAACCAGGTTGGGATAGCTCTGACGCATTGCTGCGATCGCCGCATCTTCGGTATAGCCCGATCCTCCTTTGAGCCATTGCATAATCAACACTCGATGGGACTGATCTTGACTGATGCCCCGCCCGATTGCCTGGAGTGCCTTCCCCAACGCACTGGTAGATTTTCCTTTGCCGGCTCCCGTATAGATTTCGATTCCCTGAATGCCCTGCTCCGCAGCCGTTGGGTGAAAATGCGGCTTCATTTCTGAGTGCAAATCTGCAATATCCAGCAAAGTTTGGGGTGCCCCCCGCCCAGTCGCAATTACTTCCATGTGTTCAGGTTTGTGCTTGAGGGCATTGACCACTTCGTTCACTGGCAGTAAACCCAGATCGAGAACCGGGTTCAACTCATCCAGCACAACGACAGAATACAAGCCCGATGCGATCGCCCCCTTCGCCACATCCCATCCCCGCTGCGCTTCCAACTTGTCAAAGCGTGTGATCTGGTCGGGCCCAAAAAACTCAGCTCTTCCAGTCCGTACCTGATCAATCAAGTGTGGAAACCCACGTTGGAGTGCTTCGATCGCTGCGTCTTCTTCGTAAGTGCGTCCTGGACCCTTCAAAAAACGTAACAAAAGCACGCGAGTTTGCGAAAGATTCTGAATCCCCAGACCGATCGATCTCAGCACAACGCCTAATGCTGCTTGAGACTTCCCCTTCCCTGCCCCGTCGTAAACATGTATCTGCCCCACCAGCCGTTCAGATCGGGACTGTGCCGTACGAATTCCAACACCCGTTCTAGTTGTAGTCATCAGCCTTTGGTTTAACCTATAGCCCAATCTTAGCGAAGTTCTATCGCCCCAGAATTGAGCAAGTTCCACAGCTAGTGTTATAGCAGATTCTTAAGTGCTGCCTAGCCCTATTGATGGGGATTTGGTGAAGGGAAAAAGTGAGGCGTAAAGAGCCAAGACAAAAAACGTGCAGCCCCAACAATTGCGGATAAGATTAAGGTCAATCCTTTCCCTGTCAGGATTGTGGCGTATGGGTTGCTTGAGAGGAAATTTCTAAAATGAACATTGTGCCGTTGCGGGCGGTGGCATTTCAGATTTTGTTTTTGTTAGTTGCGATCGCGATCGAGGCAAGAATCTTTCGACAACGGATGAATCTTGACCATAAAACCTGTGTCCAATATGCGACCACCGTCAATTTGCTCTCAGTGGTGGTGGGATGGATCATTTTCTTTGCGGCAGAACCCTTTTTGCCGTCTAATTTAGATGCTCAGCTGATCAGTTATATGTTTTTTGATCAGTTATTTCATGACTCTTTATCCAGCAGCGTTCCGTCTATTATTATCGTGGTGGGTTTCTTCATTTTTTTTGGGACTTGGCTCCTGAAAGTTGAAGGCTTGAATTTGTTAGAAATGATCTTAGGAAAAAAGAAAGCTGAGGAAAAACCTGAACAACTTAACTTCAAATTTAGAAATGTGAGAAACCGTTCTCAAAATCGGTTTATCTTTCGAGGAACGGGCACGCGCGCTGCCACCGTTTTGTTGGCAAATGCTTGTAGCTTCAGTGCCATTCTCTTGTTAATGGCAATTCGTTTAATTGAACGCCTTTATTACGCCCCCTAAGTCTTTGAATCAGTCTCTGAAAATAACGTGAAAGACTTCATCGACAAATTCAAAAAATTTCTCACGCCTGCACAGGCTGCATCCTGGCAAACCTTTATTTATTTGGCTGCATTCTCTTGGGCGGTTTCATTTGCTGCCACAGGTTTTGCGCAGGTTTTTATCATTCATATTGGTTGGCTTTTCTTAATTATTGCAGTCTGGTGGCTGATCTATGTTGATGAGATTCAAAAAGCCTTAACCTTTCAAGGATTTTTTTATGGACCCTGGATTGTCGGAGCTTTAATTTGTGTATTTTTATTTGGTAACTGGTCAGCTTATCCAGATGCATTGCCCTATGTTGTCTGGCCAATTGTTTCATTCATTGTTGCAGCGATTCGACCCAAGTTTTTTATCAAGCCGGGGCCAATTTTCAAAATTCCTGATGCAGCAGGGCGTCAAGATTTGGTGATTTTGTTGTTATGTAACTTGGTTTTAAGTTGTTGGTTTCAGCTCCATTTTTCGATGCAAGACTTACTGGTTGAATATCCTAGTTTAAGTATCGATAAGTTCGATCGCAGCGCTTTTGTTGTTAAGGTCTCATCTCAAGAGCAAACTGCGACGAAGGGGGATACCATGCTGGGTCTTGCAGAAGCCGAGTTGGAATCTGAGTTGGAAGGTCGTCCCTGGGCAGAAGTTGAAAAATGGCTTTATGACGCGAAAGATCACATGCAAGCGGTCGAAGCAGCTGTGAAGCGTCAGATTGCTCCTTCCAAAGAAAATGCGCTGTGGCATTTGCGGTCAAAGGTGTTATCGGGCAGACCCGATTACGATTTACGCCTTTTTGCGATTTGGCAGGGACCTAGCTCCAAATCAACGGGGTATCACTTGTCGAAGTCTTGTCAGATTCAGCAGGTGCGGGGGCGAGTTCGGGTCTCAGACGATGCTCAATCTAACGACCCATCGAATCTTTCTGCGCCGGTGACCCAAGCAGTTGGCAAGATTCAGTGCGATACAAGTAGTCCACCGATTTTTGAGCCTGATCCGACTCTGGTGCGATCGTAAATACTTTGGATACGTTGGGTCTGCTGGAAGGCATTCAAGAAAACCCGAACCATGAAAAATGGGAAAGCAAACTTTGCTAATCTCGATCAAGACTTTTCCGGTAAAAGTCTTTGGAGCGATGAGAGAAGTAATCGTCTGAATGGGAGCGGGTGACTGTGAATACAGGCAGGATTTTTGTGATAGCGACGAATGTCTTTCGCGAGGTTATCCGCGATCGCGTTCTTTATTTGATTGGGTTGTTTTCGATTGTCTTAGCGATCGCGATGCGGCTGTTGCCAGAAATCTCGGCCGGGGTCGAAGGCAAAATCAGCCTGGATCTAGGTTTGGCCGCCATGTCTTTACTGGGATTGGTGATTGCCGTGTTTGTCGGCACGGGGCTCATCAATAAAGAGATCGAAAAGCGCACAGTGTTGGTGTTGGTTGCGAAACCCATCAGTCGAGTTGAGTTTATTGTCGGTAAGCATCTGGGTTTAGTCGCAGTGCTGGCAGTGCTCATTGGTGCAATGACTGCCATTTTTATGGGTTTATTGGCATTTAACCAAATTACTTTTCCGGCTGCAAGTTTAGCACTGGCAGCGTTTTACCTGTTTCTTCAGCTTTCTTTGGTGACTGCGATCGCCCTCTGTTTTGGTGTTTTCACCAGTTCTCTGCTTGCCACCCTGTTAACTTTTGGGGTGTACCTGATGGGCAATTTTAGTCGCGATCTGGTCTCATTGGGCAATCTCAGCAAAAATCCCACCATCATCGGTATTACACGGGGTGCCTATCTGGCTTTACCCGATCTCGTACGCTTGGATCTGAAAAATCAAGCAGTTTACGGCATTTTACCAAGTCCGTTGTCCTTGCTGGGGGATGCAGTCTATGGGCTGTTTTACACCGCTTTTTTACTCGCGATCGCAATCCTGATCTTCTCGCGACGTGAATTTTAGGCAAGTCAACCTCCAGGCAATTCAGAAAATTCGCTAGGCTGAAGGAGCTAATTCATCCCCCCAGTTAAGTCGGGGTGTCATTTTTGAACCATGCTGACCCAGAAACTGGAACAACTTCAGACATTGTTTGCCCCGATGGAGCGGGCACTAATTGCCTATTCTGGCGGAATTGATAGCACCCTGGTTGCGAAAGTTGCCTATGATGTGCTGGGCGATCGTGCCTTAGCTGTCACCGCCGAATCTCCCTCCCTATTGCCCGAAGATCTTGAAGATGCCCGTATCCAGGCAGCCACCATTGGCATCGCCCATCAGGTCGTGCAGACCCACGAAATGGAAAATCCCAACTACACTGCGAATCCAGTCAATCGGTGCTATTTTTGCAAAAGTGAACTGCACGACACCCTCAAACCGTTGGCGCTAGAGTGGGGCTATCCTTATGTCGTGGATGGGGTCAATGTGGACGATTTGCATGACTATCGACCTGGCATCCAGGCAGCTAAAGAACGTGGTGCCCGATCGCCCCTGGCAGAACTGGGCATCACCAAAGCCGAAGTTCGTCAAATTGCTAAGCTGCTCGATTTACCCTGGTGGGATAAACCTGCTCAACCTTGCCTCAGTTCTCGGTTTCCCTATGGCGAAGAAATTACGATCGCAAAATTGCAACGCGTGGGAAGAGCCGAACGACACCTGAGGACTTTAGGTTGGCAAAACTTGCGGGTTCGTTCTGATGGTGAGACAGCTCGGATTGAGTTATTGCCTGATCAAATTAAAGAATTTGTCTCAAACACCAACCTGCCAGAACTAGTGACAGCCATGCAATCTTATGGTTTTTTGTATGTCACTCTCGATCTAGAGGGTTACCGCAGCGGCAAACTCAATCAAGTCTTACAGACGATGGGCTTGAGTGGTTAGGCAAAGGTGCTCTCGTGATGCAGGAGAACCCTGAAAAAACATCGCCAATTCGGCTGTAGAGGCTTACCATTTGGGTTGTCTATCTACCTCGAAGATGGCTATCTTTGCTCCCCATACTAAGCCTCTACAAAATCGAGATTTATTTGCTTCAGGCCTTTAGGACTTCCCCGGATTTTTATCAAGAGACCCCCCATGCGAGAACTCAAAAGAAAAATAAAGAGACAAACACTTTTTATTTTTAGTTTTTCATTGTCAATTCTTGCCGGCTTGCTGCTGATAGGGAACATCCGCCCCGCTTTTGCAGAAACTGCCAAACACTACACCGAGCTTTCTTTTCCACCCTTACCAGAAGTTCAGGTGCCGGCATACACCAAATTTCAGACGAAAAATGGTATCCGGGTCTTTTTGATGGAAGATCATGAGCTGCCGTTGGTAAGTGGTACGGCATTGTTCCGAACCGGCGAACGCTTGGAACCGATCGAGCAAACTGGTTTGGCAGCAGTCACAGGCACAGTCTTACGATCGGGCGGAACGTTACAGCGATCGGCAGATCAACTCAACCAAGCGCTTGAGCAACGAGCTGCTTCTATTGAGACTGATATCGACTTGTCTTCTGGGCAGGCAGGTTTCAATGTGCTCAGCAAGGACTTAGACGAAGTCTTTGACCTGTTTGCTGAAGTGATTCAACAGCCTGCATTTGCTCAAGACAAGATTGACCTGGAAAAAAATCAGCAGAAAGGGACGATCTCCCGTCGCAATGACGACCCCGGTGACATTGGCAGCCGCGAGTTTCAAAAACTGGTCTATGGGGCAACCAGTCCCTACGCTCGTACAGTTGAATATGCCACACTAGAAAATTTTTCTCGTCCGGATATTATCCAGTTCTATCAAAAATACTTTACACCCAACACGATGGTGCTGGGCATCGTCGGGGATTTTAATAGCGCGACCATGCGATCGCAGATTGAAGCAAAATTTGGCACCTGGCAACCCAACCCAACCCAAAAGCCTACCATCTCCATTCCTCCTGCTGCTCAAGCCAAAGATCGGGGCCTCTTCTTCGTCAATCAACCTCACCTTTCTCAGAGTTACGTTCAGATGGGGCATTTGGGAGGTATGCTAAGTAGCCCTGATTACCCTGCCTTATCTGTAATGAATGAAGTTCTCAATGGGTTTGGTGGACGTTTATTCAACGAAGTGCGATCGCGTCAGGGGTTAGCCTACTCTGTTTACGGAGTTTGGAGTCCCCGCTACGATTATCCGGGACTGTTCCTTGCAGGAGGCGAAACCCGTTCCGATGCTACCGTTCCTTTCATCCGGAGTATTCTGACAGAGATTGAGAAAATCCGCAGTAAACCCATTTCTCAAACAGAATTGGCTTTCGCTCAAGATTCGGTTCTAAATTCCTTTGTCTTTAACTTTCGTGATCCGGCGCAAGTTCTTTCACGCCTACTGCGTTATACCTATTACGGGTATCCCGAAGATTTTCTTCTACGCTATCAAAAAGCCGTCAAAACAGTGACAGTGGCAGATGTACAGCGTGTTGCTGCAGCTTATCTCAATCCTCAGAAAATTGTGACCTTGGTGGTCGGCAACGCTAGCGCCATTCAGCCGCCCCTTAGTAGTCTGGGCAGTAATCTTCCGGTAACCGCGATCGATATTACAATCCCAGAACCTCGCAAGAGTAATCTGTAGTCGCTCTAGAATAATATTTTGTCGCTTTTGTAGATATATAGCGATCCTATCTGGATTGTGAAAAAGAGTTCCCCAGGAACTCTTTTTCACACAGCCTTTCTCATTCACAAATGATTTAGGACTGCTATAGAGCTGTCAGAAATACCATTCCTCAGCACAGTTAAATGCAATTTTCTAAGACCGCCAGAGCAAAACCCACTGAATCTACGGAATAAAAAACTTCCCCAAAATTTTATCTATCCGTACTTCTACAGTCTTCAATCTAAAAGTGCCGACCTAGAATAGTAGCAACTTCTTACCCAGTGTCGATGTCTTGCAGGGAAAGATATTGTTCTGAAATGTTAACTCCTCCATCAAATTATTGCTGACTGTGACCAGGTTGTATGGATTCATAAATTCCAGGACACAAATCAGACGTAGATTGGGGAATCATGAGAATATAAAGAAATTCTTAAGGGGGCGAGGATCATGTTATCCGCCAGAATCATGCGACAGCTATGGGCTGTAATCGACTCAACTCAAGTCAGTACATTGCTTCACTTTGATGACGCTGCCCTGGTACAACTCCTACTTAGTCAGTTTGCGGCTGAACAAGTGATTGATGCTCAAGCAACCAATAACCTTAATACTTATCTACAATCTCGGTTGCCGTTAATCCGCGACATCGCTGAAGAAAAGCGTGCGGTGCGACAAGGCATTCACTAATCTGATGCAGATCCGTTTCTAGAGAGGAGTTGGTGTTTTTCAACTCTAACTCTTGATGAATTCGATGCCGCTATAGAGTAGCGAAAGTCGATCCCCTCCTACAATGGTTGAGTAGACTCTCGTTTAGGGATTTGAGATCGTGACGTTCAAAGTCGGCTTGCTGGGTTTAGGCACCGTAGGGACAGGCACCGTAGAAATTTTGCAAGACCCGGCACAACGGCATCCTCTGCTACAGGAATTAGAGCTTTACCGAGTAGGCGTGCGATCGCTAGACAAGCTACGCAAAGTGGACATTCCGCCAGAGCGAATTACCACTGACCTGGAAGCGATCGTCACTGACCCCGAAGTAGATATTGTGGTTGAGGTGATTGGGGGGCTAGAACCTGCTTGCTCCCTCATCCTCAAGGCAATTGCTCACGGTAAACATGTGGTGACTGCCAATAAAGCCGCGATCGCTCGCTTTGGTGCCGAAATCTTTACTGCTGCCGAAGAAGCAGGTGTTTACGTGTTATTAGAAGCGGCAGTCGCAGGGGGGATTCCCGTTATCGAACCATTAAAACAATCGCTTTGTGTGAACCGTATCCATGCGGTTACTGGCATTGTCAACGGCACCACCAACTACATCCTGACTCGGATGCAAGCCGAAGGGGGAGACTTTGATGACATTTTGGCAGATGCCCAACGTCTGGGCTACGCTGAGGCCGACCCCACGGCTGATGTGGATGGACTGGATGCTGCCGACAAAATCGCTATCCTCGCATCCCTCGCCTTTGCAGGGCGGATTAAGCTGTCAGAAGTCTACTGCGAGGGGATTCGCCAGATCAGCGCCACTGACATTGCCTACGCCGATAAGTTGGGCTTTGTGATTAAGTTGTTGGCGATCGCTAAACGAGATCCTCAAGCTTCCGTCGATACACCACACCAGCTACAAGTCCGTGTGCATCCGACCTTGGTGCCCAAAAGCCACCCCCTCGCAAGTGTGAACGATGTTTACAATGCCATTTTGATTGAGGGTTCGCCGATCGGACAGGTGATGTTTTTTGGGCCGGGAGCTGGAGCTGGACCCACTGCCAGTGCTGTCGTTTCCGATATTTTGAACATCGCTGCCATTCTCAAAGTTGAGAGAGGTGTTTCGACGCAAGCGAACGGCAAGCCTCTCCTCGATCCATTGCTTGCCTGCTCACACCAACACTACTGTACGATTGCCCCAATCTCAGAACTGACCACCCGCTTCTATGCCCGCTTTCATACCCAAGATTACCCCGGTGTCATTGGCAAACTTGGCACCTGCTTTGGCGAGCACAATGTGAGTTTGGAATCAGTTGTACAAATGAATTCTCAAAACAATCTGGCTGAAATCGTTGTCATCACCCATGATGTTCGAGAAGGTAACTTTCGAGCAGCCTTGGATGAAATTCGGAATCTACCGAGTTTCGATAGTATTCCTAGTGTTCTACGTGTTGTGCAGTAACCTCTATCTCTTCTGAAGACGGGTCACATTGTTTGTTGAACTTCAGAGACCTTGCAATCCAAGTCTAATGCTAATCGCTGAAAGACAAAACAGCCAGATCGCGACCAAAAAATGTGATATTTTGAATGTTTCCTTTGCAATCAGTATCTGTCTAGTCGGTGCATTTCCCCGTAGGTGGATATTCGGACGGGCGCATCTCGTATTTGGGGAAATCGTCGGCATTGAGGCGGAAAAACCAGGTGATTAGGAATCGGAGCGTCAGCAACGTTCAATCACTCTCTGTGTCTTCGTGTTCGCTCCAACCCCAATGCTCAGAGATCGATTGAGGTCGGCAATTCTCTGGCAAATTTGGGAAAAATAGGGCAAGAGCAATGTCTAACCCTTTTTAGTTATGTTGCCACCCTACAGAAATGGCATATTGGTGGGGCATCCTGTTAATTTTTGTTTGGGTGCATTGGTTTTGAAACGACAAACTACGTGAGTGCCCTCAGCATGGCGTCGTTCTAACGATTTAAGTGAGAACTTTTGTGATTTTCAAGTTTGTTCGACAGATTGCTGCCGGGCTATCAAATGTTGCGACAACGCATCCTTTTGTCATTGCCCCTCTGACCATTAGCATTGCCAGTTTAATTGCTACAGGCAGTGTGCTGGGGTTGCGCTCTCTGGGCGGGTTGCAACAGTTGGAACTGATGATCCACGACTCCATGGTGCGTCTACAAAGAGAGCATCCTCCGAATCCCCGACTCCTGATTGTTGAAATTACTGAAAAAGATATCCAGGAACAACAGCGTTGGCCCATTGATGATGCAGTAGTTGCCCAGTTGATTCAAAAGTTGCAAACCTATCATCCCAAAGTGATTGGCTTGGATATTTATCGAGATATTCCTCAAGGGACTGGTTTTCAGCAATTACAGCAGCAGTTTCGAGCAGATAATGTCATTGGAATTACTAAAATTGGTGATTCAGAAGATATTGGAGTCCGTCCGCCGATAGCACTGCCCCCCGAAAGGGTTGGCTTTAATGATTTTCCGCTCGATCCGGATGGAATCGTTCGTCGAAATCTTCTCATTGCCAATACAGATACTCAAATTCTTTACTCGTTTTCTTTGCGTCTAGCATTGAACTATCTGGCAGGACAGAATATTTTTCCTGAAGCAAGTAAAATCAATCCAGACTATTTGCAACTCAAAAACACAGTATTTTTCCCGCTTGATGAAAATTCGGGAGCCTACCAAAATATTGATGCGTCGGGCTATCAAATTCTGCTGAAATACCGCATTGCTAGCAGTATTGCCCAAAAAGTGAGCCTGACTCAGGTGCTTAAAGGAGAGATCGATCCGGCGTTAGTGAGAGGCAAGGTTGTCTTGATTGGTGCAACTGCCCGCAGTGCGAGAGACTTTTTTCTGACTCCTTATGGAGCCACGAATAAGGAAAAGGCGTTGACTTCAGGGGT
Source organism: Scytolyngbya sp. HA4215-MV1 (assembly GCA_019359045.1). Classification (GTDB taxonomy): domain Bacteria; phylum Cyanobacteriota; class Cyanobacteriia; order Leptolyngbyales; family Leptolyngbyaceae; genus Scytolyngbya. Next base: position 22,749 of record JAHHIA010000020.1, on the reverse strand, counting down.
GGAAATTCATGCTCAGAGCGTGAACCAGATTTTGAATGCGGTGCTGGATGGTCGGCGGTTATTTTGGTTTTGGCAAGAGTGGGCAGAAGTTTTGTGGATTACGGGATGGGCGTTGGTAGGGGGTATTTTGGGTTGGTATCTGCGCCATCCGATTTTGCTATCTGGAGCCAGTACGTTGGCGATCGGGGTTTTGGGTGGCAGTAGCCTAAGCTTATTTTTATGCCAAAGTTGTTGGATTCCGATCGCAGCCCCTACGATGGCATTGGTTGCTACAGGCGGTATTGTTGTGGCTTACCAGGCATATAAGGCGCAGCGACAGCAACAAATTGTGATGACGCTACTGGGGCAAAATACTTCCCCCGAAATTGCAACCGCGCTCTGGAAAAGTCGCGATCGCCTGATCAAATCGGGCAAGTTGCCTGGGCAACGCCTCATTGCCACCATGCTGTTTACTGATGTGAAGAACTTCAGCACGATCTCTGAGCAGATGCCTCCGGAATTTCTTTTGGATTGGTTGAATGAATATTTAGAAGCCATCACTCACGAAGTTAAGCTGCATCAGGGCATTATTAACAAATTTACGGGAGATGGCTTACTGGCTGTTTTTGGAGTTCCTGTGACTCGCCACACTGTGGAAGAAATTGCAGAAGACGCCCGAAACGCTGTGTCTTGTGCCCTGGCGATGGGCGATCGCTTGAGCGAACTCAACCAAGTTTGGCAAGAACGGGGGCTGCCATCGATCGAAATGCGAGTGGGGATCTTTACTGGAACCGTTGTGGTTGGTAGCTTGGGGGGCAAAGATCGCCTGGAATATGGAGTGATTGGGGATAGTGTCAATATTGCTTCTCGTCTGGAAAGCTACGCAAAAGAACGCCAATCTGAAATTTGCCGTATCCTAATTGCTCATGACACACTGGTATATATCCAATCCGAATTTGCCGTAGAGTCTTGGGGACCTGTTGCCCTCAAGGGAAAACACCAGGTTGTAGAAGTTTACCGAGTCCTTGGACACCAAACAAAATTCGTAGCTCCTGTGATTCAGGAAACGCAGATTACTTAGGAACCAAAATAGTTAAAAACGATTCAACATTGTAAAAGCAGGGATCTCGAAGGTCAGCCTCTACGATTTAAAACGCACAGTATTCTGGTCAACCACTGGTTCGCTTGTCGTGATTCAACTTCCTACAAGCAGCCGTTTCAACCTAGTCGAAGTACAAAACCCAGACAATTTTACCTGAATTGTTATCAATGCATTTTTGTTACCACTTGATCACGTACAGGGTTAAAGCAATATGTATCGAAGAAAAACCTGGATTTCTCCATTTATGATGGGTCTGGCGCTCACTCTAGGTTTGGCAATTTGTAGTGAGCCGATCTTGACTATGGCACAACAGTATAACCCCCCTCGGCGGGGAACGCCCAAGCGCCGAGAAGGGGCGGGTACGCGGGGCAGCTGTTTGACTGGAACAAGACCCGTCACCCCCTTGATCCCGATCGATCAGTTTGGTACGACGGTTTCTTCCCAACCGACATTCTTCTGGTATGTGCCACCCAAGTCTGCTCAGGCTTCGGATGAGTCTGCCAAATCTGCTGAATTTAGTCTATATGACAAAAACAACACACTGATCAAAACCTGGTCATTTGCCCTGTCTGGTTATTCCGGCATTGCCAGCTTTACGTTGCCTGATGCTGATCTGCTCCAGGTCGATCAGGAATATACCTGGCAGTTTTCAGTGATTTGTGATGCAGATGCCCCTTCCAAAAATCCTTTTGTTGAAGGAATTGTTCAGCGAGTCCAGCCTAGTGAAGCGCTAAACCGAAAATTGGCAAAAGCGACGCCGAACGATCAGGCTTCACTCTACGCCTCATCTGGTATTTGGTATGATTCCCTAAAAACTCTGGCAGGAATGCGGTGTACTAGCCCTGGCGATATTGGTGTGACGCTGAGTTGGGCTTCGCTGTTGCGATCTGTCGAACTGGCTGACATTGCGAGTGAATCGTTCAATCAATACTGTGCCCAAATTGGCTCAACCGCTCCTAAACCGTCGGCTGGTTTCAGTCAACCCTCCTCAGCAACGCCCATCTCCCAATAGGTGCCATTCTATTGCCGCAGTTTAGTCCAACTCCCCATCTGAGTCGATCGGGGAGTTGGGCTAAAAGGTTGCGATGTAAAGGAGAAAACTCTTTCCAGGCTTTTAGTAACCTAAGATACAAATTCCTCTCAACAGGCTTGATTTACTGAAGGGCGAATCTGTTGGAGTGTATGCAATGGTTGGGACTGTCACCCAAACGCAGACGAAGCCCTTAGCTGAATTGGCAAAAGAACTCAAGCTTGATTTTTTCCTGGTTTCCTTTACGGATTTGCTGGGAGGCACTCGTGCCAAATTAGTTCCGGCTGCCAAAATAAATGCGGTTGAGTCGGATGGAGCTTTTTTTGCGCCCTTTGCTTGCTATTTGGGATTAGGTCCCGATGCCAACGATATTGCTGCGATTCCCGACCCCAATTCATTGATTGTTTTGCCCTGGCAACCCAATGTTGCCTGGGTTGCCAGCGATGTCTATCTGAACAGTGAACTGTTTCCAGCGGCTCCTCGCGTCATCTTCAAGCAGGTGTTGCAACAGTGCCAGAGTTTGGGCTATAGCTACAAAACGGGTGTGGAAGCTGAGTTCATGTTGTTGCAGGCAACGGGCAATGGGTATCAGGTTGCTGATGTGCTGGATGTGGCGGCTCGTCCTTGCTATGACCAACTGAACCTGATGCGCCAGTTCGATTTCATTTCGACGATCGTGGGGTATTTGGAGCAACTAGGTTGGGAGCCTTACCAGTGTGACCACGAAGATGCCAACGGGCAGTTTGAAATTAACTGGACCTACAATGATGCGCTGATTACTGCCGATCGCCATGTTTTCTTTAAATACATGGTCAAAACTCTGGCAGAGAAACAGGGCTTGACTGCCACCTTTATGCCTAAGCCCTTTAGCCATTTGACGGGAAATGGTGCCCATGTGCACATGAGCTTGTGGCAAGAGAGCGCTAATGTGTTTTATGAAGCCAGTGACGCCATGGGACTGTCTCCCCTGGCGTACGAATTTTTGGGGGGCGTTCTGAGCCATGCCCGTGGTTTAGCGGCGCTGTGTAGTCCCACGATTAACTCCTATCGTCGTTTGGGGGCGACCATGACCAGTTCTGGCAGCACCTGGAGTCCCCGTTATGTTTCTTATGGCGGCAACAATCGCACCCACATGATTCGTGTCCCTGAAGGCGGACGGTTTGAGTGTCGTCTGGTGGATGGTTCAGTCAACCTCTATCTGGCGCAGGCAGGGTTGCTGGCAGCCGGAATGGATGGGGTAAAGCATCAACTGAATCCAGGGCAGCCGATCGCCGAGAATATGTTTGTACGGGGTACTGAGTTTCCCGATTTGCCTACCTTGCCAACCAGTTTGCTAGAAGCACTACGCTGTCTCGATCAGGATGAATTGTTGATGAAAACTCTGGGTGAAGGCGCCAAAACTTATCTGGACTTCAAATATCAGGAGTGGGATAGCCACAATGCCGAAGTCACCCGTTGGGAGCTAGAGAATTACGTCAATTGTTGATTTTGGCTCTTTGTACCCTCTGCGTTCTCTATCCCACTGTCACCTGCGCTGTCTGCAATAGCCCTGCCATGACGGTGGCTAACGATAAAATCGGACTGTTTAACCAGACGGGTTGTTGGACAGAAGCTTGGTTGTCTTTTGCTGTGTGGAAACTACGGCAGGAAGTGTTGCGCGATCGTGCCAAACCTGCCAGCCCCAAGTCGATGAGTGCCATTTGCCAACGCAAGCAGCCTATCAGGAAGCCCTATCTCCTCCAAAAATTTCGCTGTATTGCGAAATTCCTTGGGGACGCTTATGTCAGCGCATGAAAGCAGAAGCGACTTCAGAACAATCGCCTACTCCAGACATGCAGGCATTTTGCACATTGATTTTGAGCGATCGCAGGGGATACTTACCCATCCCAGAGCCAGTGATTTTTGATGGATTTCACCAAAACTTAAAATGATTTTCAAGCCGCGATCGAGCTTGAAAGCCTTGAAGAATCTCAACAGCTTGCCAATTTTACATCATTACTTGTGTGAAGCTGGTACTGGATTCTATTTAATTTTGGTTTTTATGACTATAATTGGGAAAAGGCAACTCACCGTGAGATTCCCCCATGGAAGTCCCTGTTTTTCCCAATTCACTGGACTTGAGCGATCGTCCCCACCAGACTCGCCATTCCCCTCTAGACCTGGCACCGCAGGATTACGTCCTACTGACTGACCTCTACCAACTCACCATGACCGCCTGCTATGTGGGCGAAGCTCTCGATCAGCGGCAGGCAAGTTTTGAAATGTTCACTCGTCGCTTGCCAGAAGGCTTTGGCTATTTAGTGGCAATGGGGTTAGAGCAAGTCCTGGAATACTTACAAAACTTTCGCTTTACTCCAGAGCAGATTGCCGCACTGCAGGCGGCTGGGATCTTTGCCCATGCACCTGAGCGGTTCTGGACATTGTTGGCAACAGCCCGATTTACCGGAGATGTTTGGGCGGTGCCCGAAGGGACGGTCGTCTTCGCGAACGAGCCGCTGTTACGAATAGAGGCTCCCCTCTGGCAAGCACAGGTGGTGGAAACCTTTTTGCTCAATGTGCTAAATTACCAGACTTTAGTTGCGACCCGCGCGGCTCGAATGCGTGACCTAGCAGGGGCAGAAACAATGCTCTTGGAGTTTGGTACGCGGCGGGCGTTTAGTCCCCAGGCAGCGCTCTGGGCAGCCCGTGCCGCGATCGCGGGTGGCATGGACGGCACCTCCAATGTGCTGGCATCTTTGCGGTTGGGCTACAAACCCGCAGGCACCATGGCGCACTCGTTTGTCATGGCATTATCTGCCCTGGAAGGGAATGAAATGGAAGCCTATGATGCCTACCATCGATACTTTCCGGGTGCTCCCGTGTTGATTGATACCTACGACACGATTGCGGCTGCCCGTCAGCTTGCCGATCGTCTCCACGCCGGAACGATCGAGTTAGCAGGGGTACGGCTCGACTCAGGTGACCTGGTTACACTATCCCAACAAGTACGCCAATTGCTCCCGAAGGTTTCGATCTTTGCCAGTGGAGATATTGATGAGTACAAAATGGCTGAACTGATCGCCGCAGGTGCTTGCATCGATGGTTATGGTCTGGGTACCAAATTGGTTACTGGCGATCCAGTCAATGGCGTATACAAACTAGTCGAAATTGATGGCATCCCGGTGATGAAAGAAGCAGCCGGTAAAGTGACTTATCCTGGACGCAAGCAGATTTTTCGGCAGTTCCAAGCAGGACAGATAGAGCGAGATTGTTTGGGCTTGATGGGGGAAGAAAGGAGCCAGGAGTCAGGAGTCGGGAGTCAGGAGTTGGGAATCAGGAGTCGGAAGTCAGGAATCAGTAGCCGAGAGGGAGGTGATAGTCTCACTCAAAACTCAGAAATCGGAAGAACCCAAAACGCTCCGATTCCTCTGTTGCAACTCGTTATGTTGAACGGACAACGGTTGCAACCGACTGAAACGTTGGCAACGATCGCCCAACGTACGACTCAATCGGTTGCCAGCCTGCCCCCCCTTACTCGGCAGGTGATTCAACCCACTGCCATCCCGATCGAGATTTCCGATGCCTTGCAAGACCTAACCCAAAAGACCCGGCAGCGATCGGTGAATGGTTAGAGGGAGTGAAGGAGGATGATTCGTATTCAATCGATGATTCCTTGCCAATCGCTCATTTTCAATCCAAAATCTAAAATCCTCAATCCAAAATCTCTTGTCTCATGTTCAACGTTGCCCTTTTCGGAACCAGCGCTGATCCACCGACTACCGGGCACCAGTCGATTTTGAACTGGTTGGCACAACGGTATGACTGGGTTGCAGTCTGGGCTGCGAACAATCCTTTCAAATCGCATCAAACGCTTCTGGAACACCGGATGACCATGTTACGGTTGTTGATCGAAGCGATCGATCCACCGCGCCATAACATCAGTCTTGAGCCAGAATTAAGCCATCCCCGGACATTAATGACGGTAGAGCGTGCCAAAAGCTGGTGGCAGGATGCGGAACTAACCCTGGTCATTGGTTCTGATCTGGTTGCCCAGTTGCCCCAATGGTATCAAGTTGAGGATCTGTTGCAACAGGTGAAGCTGTTGGTGGTGCCGCGACCGGGCTATCCATTGCAGGAGGTTAACCTCTCTGAGCTACGGCAGTTGGGGGCAGAGGTGGCGATCGCTGATCTGACAGGACCCGATGTTTCTTCTACCGCATACCGGGCAAACCAGGATTTGGAGGGCATTGCGCCTCCAGTTGAGGCTTATATCCAGCGGGAACAACTATACACATGTCAGGACGCACCCAGAGAAAGACTGCCAACTCGCTAAATAAGCGGGCCCTTGCCGACTTCAAAGTAGGCGTTGACAATGTGATTTTTTCGGTGGACACCGACCAAAATCGCTTACTGGTGTTGCTGGTGATGCGCCATGAAGAACCCCATCTGGGACATTGGAGTTTACCGGGCACCTTGGTGCGTCAGGGAGAATCGCTGGAAGGTGCAGCCTATCGAATTCTGGCAGAAAAAATTCGAGCCAAGAACCTCTATCTGGAGCAGCTTTATACGTTTGGCGGGCCAGAACGCGATCCGCGTGAATCACCGGAAAGCTATGGGGTGCGCTATCTATCGGTTAGCTACTTTGCCCTGGTACGATTTGCCGAAGCCGAGTTGATTGCCGATGGGGTGAGTGGCATTGCCTGGTATCCGTTAGATCAGTTGCCTGATTTAGCGTTCGACCATCACCAAATTTTGGAATATGGACATCGTCGCTTGCGGAATAAGTTGGAATACAGTCCGGTCGCGTTTGATGTATTACCCGATGTGTTTACGCTCAATGATCTCTACCAGCTTTATACCACCGTTTTAGGCGAAGGATTTTCTGACTATTCCAATTTTCGATCGCGCCTTTTGAAACTGGGATTTCTTTGTGATACTGGAGTCAAAGTTTCGCGTGGAGCGGGCCGTCCAGCCAGTCTTTATCGCTTTGATGCCGATGCATTTGCACCATTAAAGGATAAACCATTGGTATTTATTTGAATTAAGAATTAAGCATTTAAGGATTTGAATTTCGAGTTTTGAAAATTGATGGCGAGTTGTTTTGATTGATGGAGATTGAGGGATGGGAATTGAGGAATTATTGCAAGACAAACGGGAAGAGATTTTGGCGATCGCAGCCAAACACGGCGCTTACAATGTGAGAGTTTTTGGCTCAGTTGCCCGTGGAGAAGCGCGAGAAGACAGTGATGTTGATTTTTTGGTAGAAATTGAGCCATGTCGTAGCTTATTGGATCGAATCGGATTAATTCAGGATTTAGAGGATTTGTTAGGTCGAAAAATTGATGTTGCCAAGCTTGAGAATTTACGTGAGTCCATCCGTAAGCGAGTACTAAAGGAAGCGATTTTCTTATGAGAAATGACAATGATTATCTTAGCGATATTCTGGAATGTATTTCTCGGATTGAAAATTACACAATTAGTGGACGAGAAGCTTTCTTGGGAAATCAGATTATTCAAGATGCTGTAATCAGAAATTTTGAAATTATTGGAGAAGCAACTAAAAGGCTATCACTTGCCTTTAAGCAAGCCAATCCCAATGTTCCATGGAGACAAATCGCAGGATTCCGTGATGTATTAATTCATGATTACATCTACGTGGATAATCATGAAGTTTGGAATATTATCGAACAGAGCTTGCCAGATTTCAAGGAAAAAATTAGTGAAATCTTAAACGACTCTGGAGAAGAAATATGAGAGGAGAGGCTCAATCTAAATCCGATCGGCTTGCCGTTTTAATTGATGCAGATAACGCCAACTCAAATTTGATTGAGCCATTACTGAAAGAAGTTGCCAAATATGGCACCGCTCATGTCAAACGAATTTATGGTGATTGGACAGGTTCTCAACTGAGTCGATGGAAAGATCGATTGAATAAATTTGCAATTCAACCGATTCAACAATTTGGTTATACGACGGGCAAAAACTCTACCGATAGTGCGCTGATTATTGATGCAATGGATTTGCTCTATACCAAAAACTTTGACGGTTTTTGCATTGTTTCCAGTGATAGCGACTTTACTCGATTAGCTAGCCGAATTCGAGAATCTGGATTAATCGTTTATGGATTTGGTGAACGAAAAACCCCAGAAGCGTTTGTTAGTGCTTGCGATCGATTTATTTATACAGAAATTTTGGAACAATTAGAATCGACGAATGAGACCCATTTAATAAAAGATAATGTGATTAGTGACAAAGCTGATCCCAAGAGTTCTTCTAGTAACAAAACGACCAATAAAGATAATCAAAAAATTAAAAATAATCGCAATCTATTGAGTCTTTTGAAAGATGCTTATGAAGCCCTAACAGACGATGAAGATGAATGGGTACATCTCGGTCCCTTTGGCACCCAACTAACCAAGTTATCTTCGTCTTTTGATCCCCGTAACTATGGCTGTAAGAAGTTAAGTGATTTAGTTCGAGAAGTGGGCATTTTTGAAACTCGAAAAACGGATAAAACGGTTCAGATCAAACTAAAGTCTACCTCCTGAATTTCTACCCAACACTTTTATGAAAATTGCGATCGCTCAACTCAACCCTACGATCGGTGACCTGGCAGGCAATGCCCAGCAAATTTTGACCGCCGCGCAACAAGCTGCCGCGCAAAATGTCCGTCTCTTACTGACTCCAGAGCTTTCTCTGTGTGGCTATCCCCCGCGCGATTTGCTCATGGACCCCAGTTTTGTCGAGTCAATGGCAACCACTTTGCAACAATTGGCGCAAGCTTTGCCTACCCAACTCGCCGTGCTGGTTGGCACCGTAGACCCAAACAACAAATCTCCCCAAGAAGGTGGCAAGCCCCTCTTCAACAGCGTGGCACTGCTAGAAAATGGCAAAGTTCAGCAGATCTTTCATAAGCGGCTTTTGCCTACCTACGATGTGTTCGACGAAGATCGCTATTTTGAGCCGGGGCGGGAGGTCAATCACTTCATCCTGAGCCTTGGTAATACAGGGGATGCGGGGAGGTCGATCCATATTGGGGTAACGATTTGCGAGGATCTCTGGAATGATGAAGAGTTTTGGGGCAAGCGCAGTTATGCGATTAATCCGTTCTCCGATTTGGCGCAACAGGGGGTGGATTTGACAATTAACCTGTCTGCGTCTCCCTATAGTGCTGGCAAACAGGCGGTGCGGGAAGCGATGTTGCATCATAGTGCCACGCGCTTTCACCAACCGGTGATCTATGCCAATCAGGTGGGGGGCAATGATGATTTGATTTTTGATGGCAACAGTGTGGCGTTTAATCGTGCCGGTGAGGTGGTTTGTCGATCGCGATCGTTTGCAACTGACTTGACGATCGTTGAATACCATCCTGAGAAAAAAGATTTAGTGCCAGCTACGCCTACGACAATCGCCCCATTACCGCATGATTTGGATGCGGAGATCTGGGCAGCACTAGTATTGGGGGTATGTGACTATGCCCGCAAGTGTGGTTTCCACAAAGCGGTGATTGGGTTAAGTGGGGGCATTGACTCGGCATTGGTGGCGGCGATCGCGGCAGCGGCGCTCGGTGCAGACAATGTGTTGGGGGTGCTGATGCCTTCTCCCTACAGCTCCGATCACTCGGTCAATGATGCGCTGGTACTGGCAGAAAACCTGGGTATCCAGACCCAAACCTTGCCAATTGGGGAACTGATGCAGGGCTACGATCGCACCCTGGCAGATCTTTTTGCAGGCACGTCTTTTGGCATTGCGGAGGAGAATATCCAATCTCGGATTCGGGGCAATCTGCTAATGGCGATCGCCAACAAATTTGGCTACTTGCTCCTTTCTACAGGCAACAAGTCCGAAATGGCGGTGGGCTACTGTACGCTCTATGGCGATATGAATGGTGGTTTAGCCGCGATCGCAGATGTTCCTAAAACGCGCGTCTACTCCATTTGCCAATGGCTTAACACAAATTTTGGGTCGTCAATTTTAGAGTTTGGGTTGAACTCGTCTCCGAAGCCAACATCCTTTAGTGAAGCAGCACAAAGCGCTATCCAAAATCCAAAATCCGATCGAAATCCGAAATCCGAAATCATCCCTACCAACATTCTCACCAAAGCGCCTAGCGCCGAACTCAAACCTGGTCAAGTGGATCAGGATTCGTTGCCCGCTTACGACATCCTGGACGATATTTTGCATCGTCTGATTCACGACCACCAATCCCCAGCACAAGTTGTTTCGGCGGGGCATAATGCGGCTACAGTAAACAAAGTAGTTAAGCTCGTTACACGAGCTGAGTTCAAGCGACGACAGGCTCCCCCAGTGCTCAAAGTCACCGATCGAGCCTTTGGCATGGGTTGGCGGATGCCGATCGCCAGCAAATGGGTCGCGACGAGTGATTGAAGAGGTGGTGTCGTGTACTTACTCATTCCAGCAGCAGGCAGCGGACGCAGAATGGGCAGCAGTCGCAACAAACTGCTGTTGGATGTCATGGGTAAGCCAATTCTTGCTTGGACATTGCTGGCTGCCAAAACATCTCGCCACATTCGCTGGATTGGCATCATTGGTCAACCGGGTGATTGGCAAGATTTCAAAGAGATTGTGGTTGGTTTGGGCATGAGTAAGATGGTGCATTTTATCCCTGGAGGTGCAACACGTCAGGAGTCGGTTTATCGGGGTTTGCAGGGACTCCCCGCGATCGCTGAGCGGGTGTTGATCCATGATGGTGCCCGTTGCCTGGCTACGCCTGATTTGTTCGATCGTTGCTCTGATGCACTTCAGACTTGTTCTGGTCTGATTGCGGCAGTTCCCGTGAAAGACACGATCAAAATTGTGGATGGGCAGCGGATCGTCCAAAGTACGCCCGATCGTCGTCAACTTTGGGCAGCACAAACGCCCCAGGGGTTTGAGGTAGAAGCGTTGCAACAATGCCATGACGAGGGATTACGTCAGGGTTGGGAAGTTACGGATGATGCAGCGCTATTTGAGAAATGCGGATTGCCTGTACAGATCGTGGAAGGCGAAGAAACGAACTTGAAAGTAACGACTCCCGTTGATTTGACGATCGCTGAGTTTATTTTGCGCCAGCGAACCGGAAAGGGGTGATGAGGTGATGGTTGTATGAATTACTGGCTTGTCAAATCTGAACCTGACGCTTACAGTATTGTCGATCTGGAACGCGATCGCACCACGATTTGGGATGGGGTTCGCAACTACCAAGCCCGCAATTTTTTGAAGTCAATGGTGCCTGGGGATCTGGTATTTTTCTATCACTCCAACACAGTTCCTCCCGGCATTGTTGGGTTGGCGAAAGTGTCACAACCCAATTTGGTTGATCCTACTCAGTTTGATCCCGCGAGTAAATACTACGATCCAAAATCTCCGAAGGAGAATCCCCGCTGGCATACGGTGGAAGTAGAATTTGTCGAAGCGTTTCCCCAGATGGTGACTTTGGATGATCTCCGTCAACAATTTAGTCCCGATGAATTGCTGGTTGTTCGTCAAGGTAACCGACTTTCGGTGATGCCTGTGCCTGGAGAGGTTGCTGAAAAGTTAATTAATTCAGGCAGGAAATACTCTAAATAGAGTTAGTCTAATCGTTGTGCTGAGAGTATTCTGTGAGAGTACCACCTCATAGCTATCTGAAAGCTTTCAGGGTGAAGTTAGTTTGAGTAGTTGTGCTCGGGAATATTGATTTGTAGTTAACGCCACACTTAAAACTATGACTACAGTTGATGACTACGGCTTTGAAAGCTACGCAGACCTTATCAGATTATTGTTAGAACAAGTCTCTCAGCTTCCACCTCCATTAAGGCAGCATTTAGAAAAGGAATTGAACGAGCTACTCCACCTTGTAGAAGATATCCGGTCGCCTCGTTTTATGGTAGTGGGAAGACGGGGTGCCGGAAAATCAAGTTTAATTAATGCAATCTTTGATGCCCAAGTTGCAAAAGTTGGAGCAGTTGAAGCGCAGACAGGAAAACCCAGGTGGTATGAATACGAACGAGATGGCAAGAAAGCAGAGATCCTTGATACCAGAGGGATTTTAGAGGGGGGGAAACCACAAGAGGAGGACTCATCTGAAACTCCTCAAGCCAGCATCTTAGGAGCAATACGCGAAAAATGCCCAGATATCGTTCTATTTTTATGCAAAGCTACGGAGGTAGACTCTGCAATAAATGAATCTCTAAATGTTTTTGAAGATATTATTGCGAAGCTTGAGGAAATTCATGAATACAACCCTCCCATTGTAGGTATCCTTACACAGTGTGATCAGCTTGCTCCAGCAGATATTAATAGACTACCTACTGATGATGAGGAAAAGAATCAAAATATCAATCATGCTGTTGAAGTGCTTAGTAAGCACTTGCAGTCTAGAAAAACTTTGAATAATAACTTTGTAAAAGTCATTCCAATAGCAGCGTTTGTTAGATTTCGTGAAAAGGATGGTACACCCGATAAAAATAGAGATCTGCGCTGGAATATTGATTGCCTTACTGAACTTCTAGTAGAGGAGTTGCCCAAGGGACCAGATATAGCATTTGCTCGACTTGCTAGAGTTCGTAAATTTCAACGTAAAATTGCAGGAAATATCGTAAATATTTGTAGCGCTGCTTGTAGTACTGTTGCCACTTCTCCAATCCCTATGAGTGATCTACCAGTCCTAGCAGGAATTCAACTGGCAATGGTTGTAGTCATTGGCTATATTTCAGGACGTGAATTATCGTTGCAAGCAGCAGGAGAGTTTCTAGCAGCATTTGGCATTAATGTTGGATCAGGCTTTCTCCTTAGAGAGACTGCGAGATCCTTGGTAAAGCTGCTACCTGGTTTTGGTAGCATTATTTCTGCTGGAGTCGCTTTCGCTGGTACTCAAGCTCTCGGTCAAGCGGCGATCTCTTATTTTATTGATGAGATTCCTTTGGAGAAGGTGAGGCAAGAATACGATTCTAAAGATGCTTCTTCTTAAGAAATAATATTTAGTGTTTTAGAGAAAGTTTACAAGTCTGTGTTCAAAACTCCAGTTCTGCTAATAATTCGGAGATCGGCAACGTAAAGCCAGGGACGATCGCTTCTCCCTCCAATGAGTCTTCCAAGCGCAACAAACGATCGGGCTGGGGCTGTGATAAACCAGCACATAATGCTCGTCGGGATGAATCACCCAAACCAGGCGAGAACCGTTTTCAAAATACTCCACAATTTTGTCGTGAATTTCCTCAACCGTATTGTTAGGCGAGAGAATTTCCACCGCCAGATCGGGTGAACCCTGAAAGTAACCTTTGGGCAGGCGCTTGATCCCCTGTAGTCGTTCTTTGGCAATAAAAGAAATATCCGTCGATCGCTTATTCCCTGCCTTCATCGCAAAAGCGGTACTGGAATCACACATCACCCCCAACTTGTGCGAGCGCACAAATCCCCCTAAAAAAATCATTAGATTACTGGCAATATAGCCATGTTCCATCCCCGAATTGCCCACGTCTACTAACTCCCCATTCACCAATTCATATCGATGTCCGTCCTCTGGCAATGCCATGAACGCTTCATCTGTCCAAATTGTTTGCTCGGCAGCGATCGTCATTCCTCTACCCTCTGCTTGTTAGCCACGAAACTTCTCAACCCAATGATCGATTCTTCACATTCAATCATTTCAAATCTTGTGGGTATCCTGTCCAGCTTCGCATTCACCAATGCTAACCCAACGACTGGAACCATCCGCCCAGTGCTTTTTTTCTAAAACGGTATAAAGTCACGGGCTAATCAGATGAATCAGAGCAAGTTGCGCTCAAAATTTGCCCGCGACCCACATAGGTAAAAGACTACCTATAAAACTGAACCACAACCTTACCCACATTCTTACCACTTAGGAGGTATTGAACTGCGATCGGAATTGATTCAATTCCATGGAACGGGGTTGGATTGATAGCAACGCGAATTTTACGGGTGTAGAACAGGTTGAGTAGGCGATCGCGAGCCGCAACCATGTGTTCTGCATAGTGGGGCATGAGAAACGCTCGAACTGAAGCGGCTTTCCAGAACAACTTGTGATAAATCCGTGGCTGTGACACGATCTGAGGCACTTTGGCATATTCTGAGATAAAACCAACCACCACCAACCGTCCTCGCACGGCTAAATGCTCAACACAGGTATTGAACACTGCGCCACCTACGCAATCAAACACAAGATTGATGCCCTTCGGATACTCCTGTTGCAAAACAGAGTCCAGATCTTCTTGATGATAGTTGATGATGCGATCGCACCCTAACTCTTGCAAAAGTTGAGCTTTGGCTTCCGAGCTACAGGTACCAATCACCTGATTGCCCGCCAGTTTTGCCAACTGCACCGCGATATGTCCGGTTCCGCCTGCGGCGGCTGTGACCAATACAGTTTCTTGACTTTTCATCTCACCCGCCTGCTCCAGCGCCACAAGAGCCGAGATGCCCGTTGGCATAAGGGTAAGGAGTTCTGGAATTGCCTCAGAAACCTTAAAGGCAAGATGGGCAGGAATCACTTGATACTCCCGATAGCCTCCCCCTCGCACCGTGGTTGCAACCGCATCTCCTACCCGAAAGTTCGGTACCGTGTCACCGATCGCTATCACTTCGCCTACAGCTTCAACCCCCAGATCAAACGGAGGAGTAAGATTCACGTAGGGAATAGTTCCCTGACAAAGCAAGGTATCAAATCCGGCATTGATGCCAGCAAATTTGTTGCGAATTAGAATCTCATCGGAATTGGGCGTGGGAATGGGGACTTCTTCAATTGCGATCGCTAACTGAAAATCTGGACTGAACTGTTTGGCGACAAGCTTTTTGTATGTTCTGGAATGCATTACAGCGCACTTAATTCTGCAATCGTTAAGGTTTAAATGAGAGGGCGATCGTATTCCTGACGACTGAAGAGCATCGAAGCAATTGTGTCAGCGAACCCTTAAGAAGGTGCGTGAGATAGGAGTTCATCATGGTCACTCGTGAAGTCATTATTCCAAAAGGAATGGAGATTCTCTATGAAAAGTATCATTATTGTCCTGGGATTAAAGTTGGCAACACGTTGTACATTGCTGGACAAGTCGGTCGCGATGAAACTATGCAAATTGTGACGGAGCCAGAAGCGCAATTTGTCCAAACCTTTGAAAATGTGAAAAAAGTGCTTCATGCCGCTGGAGCAACGTTTGACCATGTGGTTGAAATGGTCACGTACCATGTAACCAGTCCGGAATTATATACAGCATCTGAGCAACAACCCTTTACAATTCCTTATTTACCTTTGTTTCTCCTGGTAAAAGAGCGATATTTTACAAATCTGTATCCAACTTGGACGGGGGTTGGTGTGACAACGTTATCAACTCCTGGATTGATTGTTGAAATTAAATGCACAGCCGTTCTTGAAACTTAAGGTTGTATACAATCAAATAAATCGGCTTATTCGTTCAGAAATTCAATTACAACCTTAGAGATTTCTTCTGGAATCTGATTCATCATGCAAATCGTCCCGCCTTTAATTTCAACGACTTTGCCGTGAGGAATCGCTTGAGAAACAAAATATCGATCCTTTGCCAGCGCTAATCCGAGATGCTCAAATTCTTGAACATCATCAATACCCCACAAAATCAGAGTCGGGCACTGAATCGATCGAAATCGTTCTGCTGCATCAATGCAATAGTTGCCAACTGCCCAAACAGCATAGAGCGGATAGCCAAAACACTTCAAATCATCCAGTATCCAGCGGTGATTCAATTCTGCTGAGCCGACATAACGTTTACGAGCAAGCCAGCGTTCCATTAAATGGGAACCATCGGGTTTAATTACAAAACCTTCCTCAAATCGCCGCATTAACTCTGCTTTTCCAGCTTCACCAAAGCCAGCGACATTGCCTAAAATCAATTTCTCGACGCGATTGGGATAGGCAACGGCAATTTCACCCGAAACAAATGCGCCCGTGTGATTGCCTAAAATATCGGTTTGTTCAATGCCTAATTCATCTAAAAGCGCGATCGCAGTTTTCGCATAGTCTGCAACCGAATACAAGCGAGGTGGCTTATCGGAGTCGCCAAATCCCATTAGATCCATTGCGACAACCTGGCGTCCCTGTTGGACAAAGATTGGCATTAGCTCGCGGTATTCGTCACTACTACGAGGATTCATATGCAGTAGTAAAAGCGGTTTTCCTTTCCCCCCAATGCGGTAATGAATTTGACCGTCTTCAGTATCCAGAAAAGCACGTTTAATTCGAGAAGCCATAATCATATTAAGTGGATGAATTGAGCCGTTCTTCCTGAATCAGGGTGCGCTGAAACAGTTGATGGTTCTTGAACCAGTGCCAGGTGCGGGTGCGGTGATTGTTGCAAGGACTGATTTGAATCATTTCATAAAGGTAGAAGTCTGGGATGGTTTTGTAGGAGAACCGGAGGATAACCGTTGCGTCATCTGCTTCCCATGCTTGTCCTTGAATGCGATCGGTGTCAAACCACAGCTTTTTGTCTCGATAGGTCCCCGGAAACTGATGTTCTTCCTGCTTGCCATTTGCCCAGGTGTAGCGATTGATTTGATGGTAATCGTACTCACCCTCCTGAGGAAACTGACAGGACAGGCGGGCTTCATGCTGGTCAAGGATTTTCGCCTCTGGATCAACCAGGGTATAGGTGCCAAACCATTCCCCTTCGTGGCGGGCAAGAACCGGCATTTCTTCTCGAATGTTAAGCATGGTTGTATCTCCTAGGCAGGATTAATCACTGGATAGCTCTAAATTGGGTCGTGGGAATCAGTTGGTTACAAGATTTAACCGACAAGTTTTAGGATTGAAACCACCAGGGATCTGTGATCGCCTGCGTCTTGATCAACAATGCTTTTTTCCGCATAAACCGCTTCAACGCCGCCGCACCCATACGGGAACCGCCCATGCCTGAAAACTTAAAGGCGTTTTTCTCACCCTCATGCATGATGGCAGTCAGCGCCGCATCATTGATGCTAATTGCCCCCGCATTGATTTGGTTGGCGATCTCGATCGCCTCGGCTTCTGACCCGGCAAAGACAGCGGCACTCAGCCCATAAATCGTGTCATTGGCTAACTCGATCGCTGCTTGAACTGTGGGAAAAGGCATGACTGGCATGATGGGGGCAAACGTCTCTTCTGTCATCACCTTCATCGAGTGATTGACATTCGTGAGCACTGTTGGACGATGCCATAACCCACCTTCTAAGGATTCAACTTTGCCGCCGCAGTGAACGATCGCACCCTTGGCGATCGCATCCTGTAAATGGTCAGTAATAATGGTTGCCTGTCGTTCGGCAATGATGGGACCAATCTGCCCATCTTCAACGGTTGGGTAGGCAAGTTTGAGCGTTTTGGCTTTTGAGACGAGTTGTTCCACAAACTGGTCAAAGATTGTATCTGCTACATAAATCCGCTCGATCGACAAACAGGATTGTCCGGTATTGACCACTGAACCCCATAAAATCGCGGAGGTGGCTAACTCCAAATCTGCGGATTTCAGAACAATGGCAGGATCTTTTCCGCCTAATTCTAAAAAGGCTGGAATAAAGTGTTGAGCTGCTGCCACCGCCACCTTGCGCCCGGTTGCCACACTGCCTGTGAAGCAAATCAAATCGACCTGTCCAATTAAATTCGCGCCTGTTTCTCCGGCTCCAGTCACGTAAGTTAAGACAGATTGTAGAGCGGGAACGGTAGCGATCGCCTTCATCAGGGGTTCTACAAAACGAGGTGCAATTTCACTGGGCTTGACCACCACGGCACAGCCCGCTAAAAGGGCAGGAATCGTATCGATCGTCGAGAGCAAAAGGGGAAAATTCCAGGGACTAATCACGCCTACCAGCGCATAGGGAACAGCGGTTTGTTGTATCCGAATAAAGGGAATGGCGGTGTTTCGTTCTTCTCCCTCTAGAAAATCTGGGGCAAGGTGGCACCAGCGATCGAGGCTACCCAAAAAAGAATCCACTTCTAAGGCTGAGACAGAGAGTCGACCTGTATCCGCCACTAATGCCTGAATTAGCTCCTCTCGATGTACCTGGACAGCCTGCTTCCACTGCTGGAATGCCTCAATTCGCGCCTTTAAGCCTCCCTGCTGCCAGTCGATTTGGGCGTTGCGTAAATGACGGCACTGCTCCGCCAAATCACTGGGAGTCGGTGGTGTGATCGAGTAATCAACCTGACCTGTGCGGGGATTGCGAACACCGATCGATATATTCATGGCGTCATAACTCCCTCTAATTTGCGGCTGTCTCTATCGTTATCGCTTGCACTTAAATCACGTCTGAATCCGCTAAATGTTCGATCGTCTGCTGTTGGGTTTGCATGAAGTGTTTGCGATCGACTTCGCCACTGAGCATGGTGTTAGCGGGATAAAACTGCGCCTGACGGTAGCTCTCAGCATACAGTTCAAAGCGCTGACGAGACAGCAGATTGGTTAATCCGGGACGACGACGGTAGCGGCGTAATGCAGTTAAGTCAATTTCAGCAAAAGCAGCCATACTTTCCCCCGTAGCGGTTTCAGCTAACACCAACCCCCGATAGTCAATAATTTTAGAGCCCCCATCAGCAGACGCGATCGGGATGGGAATCTGGGCAATGCCTGCGGTATTGGCAGAAACGACGTACGCCATGTTTTCGATCGCGCGGCTCATTTTGGCAATATCTTTGGGCGATCGGTCTTTGCCATACACTTCTGAAGTTGAGTGCAGAAACACCTCCGCCCCGCGCATCATCAGACAACGCGCCACTTCGGGAAACACAATCTCGTCAGAAGCAAGTGCTGCCAGATTGCCAATCTCGGTTTTAGCTACCGGGAAAACGCCCTCCAGCCCGTAATGCGCCAGATACTCATCCCACACGTCATGAGGCGTTGGCGCAAACATGGAGTTTAAGCGTCGATAGCGTAGGATGACATTGCCGCTCGGATCAATCACAAAGCAGGTTTGAAAGTACAGCTTGGGAAAGTGTGGATCGAGTTCGTAGGCGTTTCCAGCCAGGAAGATGCGATACTTTTGGGCAATTTGTCCGAGTGCCTCATATTCCGCCCCTGCCATCTCTAAACAGGCGTTGTCTGCCCAAACCGCAAACGGTTCTCCTAAGGGAAACCCAGTCAGGAAATATTCTGGCAAGACAATCAACCGACAGTCCGCCCCAATAAAGGCAAGGCTGGCAGCAATTTGTGAACGGATGCGCGCGATCGCTTGTTGCATCAAGGTGCGGGCTTCCTGGCGATCGCTTGCCTGATTGACGGCATGGCAGGTCAACTGAAGCGCCAACGCTCGGTATGCTTCTATGGTCGTAATCTGTTCCATATCAAGGTTAGTTGGCTCTGTACCGCATTTTTGTACTCGACTTTAGGGGTGATGGTTGAGTCCGAAAGCAGCCAGCAGGCGATGGCATGCTTACTGGTCGAGGGGGCTGCGAACGCCCCTGCCACCTCGATTGAGAACATGAGTATAGATCATGGTTGTCTTCACATCCTTATGTCCGAGAAATTCTTGAATGGTGCGAATATCGTAACCGTTTTCCAGCAGGTGGGTAGCAAAGCTATGGCGAAACGTGTGGCACCCAACCCGTTTTGTGATACCTGCGGTGTTGACGGCTTGCTTGAGCGATCGTTGAACTCCCGTTTCATGAACATGGTGGCGACGCACGATGCCGCTGCGGGGATCGCGGGAAAGACCAAACGCGGGAAACACAAACTGCCAAATCCACGAGCGATCGGCGTGAGGGTATTTTCTTTCCAAAGCAAAGGGCAAGTAGACGGAGCCATAGCCCTGTGCCAGATCGCGTTGATGTAACCGTCTGGCGCCCTGTAGATGTTGTTGCAGAGGTTCGATCAGGCTCATAGGCAACATGGTGACTCGATTTTTATTGCCTTTAGTGTCACGCACCACAATTTGATGCTGGGCAAAGTCCAAATCTTTGACACGCAGTCTGAGTCCTTCACTGAGTCGCATGCCACTGCCGTAAAGGAGTTGAATGATCAGCTTATAAACACCCGCTAGCTGCTGAATGATCTCACGCACTTCGGTCGGAGTCAGCACAGTCGGCAGATGCTGGGATTGCTTTGCCCGAACTGCGTCAATCGATGATTCTAAGGGCTGCTGAAGGACATAGCGGTAGAGAAAAAGTAAGGCGCTGAGGGCTTGATTCTGTGTTGAAGCAGCGACCTTTTCTGTAACGGCTAGATGAGTTAGAAAGGCGGTAATTTCTGGACATCCCATGTCTTTGGGATGCTGTTTGTTGTGAAAGAGAATGTAGCGACGAATCCAGTAAATATAGCTCTCTTCGGTGCGATGGGAGTAATGCTTAACCCGGATTGTATCTCGCACCCGATCAAGCAATTTGGGAGGCTGCGGTTCGGTAGATGGCAACATAAGCTCGTAATACGCATGTACTAAATGATACTACCTGAGCCTCTGTACTCTCTGTAAAGATTTGCTGAATTGTTACCGCTGATTCTTCAATAGGAGGATATATTCTGCCTAAAGTCCGATTTGGGTATATAAACAGCACTTCGTCTGCCTTAATTGTTGTTTTAGGTATATGGACAGACGTTATTCTGCCTATATACCCCTGAAAGGGCATATAGACGGACGTTATTCTGCCTATATATCCCGTAGGAGCGTGTTAGATAGATCGGATCTGTCTATAAAGTAGTTAGCCCGCCAAGTTGTCTGTCGTCTGTCGGACGGTACTTTAAGCTGAATTGGTTGTTAGCCCTTCTTAGTTAGAGATATGGAAAAAGAAAGCTGGGCAAGAGTTTATGAAGGGGAATGGCTTTTTGTCTGTCGCGACAGATGTGGTGGTTATGTTATTGACTTCTCTTTTAATGAAATGCATGACCCCGTGAATAATTTTGAAGATTTTTATGACATTTCCTTTGATGGCTACGCTCCTACACGGTGTGCTTGTGGCGATATTCTTAAGTGGTATGGATGTATGCCTCGCTTGACAACTAGTAAAGCTCTTTCCACTCTTCTAGATGGCAAGCATTTTATGGTTGCGACTGTAATGGTTGCTGCTGTTATTGAAAGCTATGTCTCAAACTTACTTTATGCAACTCTAGTTGATGAGGGAATATCAGTTGCAAAAGCTGACAAAGTAGCATCTAGTAGACTTGGTAGGCGAGATGCCATCAATCTTATAAAAGACTTAACTGGTTGGTCTGTGCGAGACATTTCCTTCCCTGTGCGAAACATGGTGGCACATGGTCAACAATTGACGGAAGATGAGATATGGTTTGCTAATGAGCTACGTAAGCAGGTTCAAGATATCAACAAGTGGTTCGATCATTTATCTAAAGCTAATGGGTATCAAATACAAGTTTTTAGCCCATCAGAAAAGGATCGTTGGCTTCTGTCTATGCAGCATTGGATAGTTTGGTTGACGAAGAAAGTGGATGAAGCAGTTACATAAAGCAGGGCTAACAACCCGGTCGGAGCGGACTGTCGAAAGTCGCCGATGTGGATGCAGAGGTTGCTGGCAGCCGCTCAACCGGAACGTTAGGCTGCCTTGTCTCTTGTGCTCGAACACATCTCCTAGCTCCAACTGTAAAACCCTAATCTTTAAATTGAATCTGAAATTAAGTTAAACCTGCATTTAGTTCGATAACTAGTTCATTCTACGTTTAGGTGCTATATCTAGTGCCTAACCATAATTTTTAGCTTATAATTAACTCAGGAGAGCCAAGTCAATAAATACACCTGTGAAGCTATAGCACTGAATTTTATGGACGAAATTACAGTTAAGCTGGCAGAGATATTTCATGTCGTAACAGATTGGCTAAAATTTGCAGAAGCAAAAAATGCAATACTCCTTGCTTTCTCTGGCGCAGGTATAACAGCCACATTGACGTATCTTAGTGCAGCAAATGGTCTTTCAAAGTCTATTCAAACGGGATTTTTAGCAACAACTTTTCTTTTATGTTTAAGTTCTCTTGTCTGTGCTGTTTCATTCCTGCCTAAAACAAATCTTGAGTATATAGTTTGGTTGCGAGGAAAGCCCACTAGAAGGTTGAGAAACCTACAAGAGGATTCAGATAACTTATATTACTTTGGTCATCTTCTTAAATATAGTTCAGTTGAGCTTTTGGATTCAATGAACAGGCTTTACTTTGAAGGTAAAATTCAATCGCCTTATAAGAAAGAGTATTTAGATCTTGCTAGTCAAATAGTCATCAATGCAGAAATAGCCTCAATAAAGTTCAGGCTTTTTACGATCTCTTTATGGTTGCTAATTATTTCAATTTGTAGTGTTCCGGCAGTCCTGATTTTGAGCCTCTTAATATATCGTCATCTCTAATTTAATAAAAAACTCGATCTCCGTTCTTAATATAGAGAGGAAATTAGTAGTGAGCTTAGAAGGTTTCTTTTCAGACATTGATAGCCAAGTGGGAATTGTGCTATCTAGCGATTTTAACATCCAAGTCGTTGATACGGATTATGTTCCAAATTTTGATGACTCCGAAATTACATACGATAATTTGGATGAAAAAACTAAAAAATGCAAAAGGCTGGAGAGCTGCGTTCTCTATATAGATATGAGAGATTCCACTAAAAGGTAGTGCGTCAGGCTAATGTGGGATTGATAACATAGAGAGGAAGCTCGACTGGGATCAAAGTGATGGAATGCCCACTGTGCGGTCATATCAAAGCTCATAAGCATGGCAAGATGCCCAATGGTCAT
>JAHHIA010000019.1 GCA_019359045.1 Scytolyngbya sp. HA4215-MV1 | reverse complement strand
GATCGAAGTGGTGGAGGGGGCGATCGTGGGGGATGTCTGGGTATTGAAGGTAGTTTGAAAGGAGAAAATCTTCAGGATTATTGAAATCTCTAAAACCCTGATTCCCGCATAAAAACTCTAGAGAATACGAATGACATTATTCCATAACTTTCTAAAAAGAGATGGTTCGGAATAGACAGTTCATGATTTTCCAAGCGTGACTTTTTAAGGCTGACGCACCCAGAGTGCCAACCCACCCCCTCTGCCGCGTGCGGCGATCCAGGTATCTGTCACACTAAAAAAAGCAAAAAAGGGCAGCTCTGCCACCGATCGCTGGTCAAAGTCTTCAGTTTGGGCTTTGCCACCTCGAAAAGCGCCTTGATAGATTGTTCGGTTGAAGAGGCAGAGTTGGATTTGGGTAAAGTCAAATGCCAGCAGATTTTTCTTACTCAGATACCGAGCTGGACCCGTTAGTTTGAGCGCCAACGCTCCGAATTGAACCTGATTCCGAATGTCGCCTTGCGCCAAATTTTGTGCCAGAAGTTCTGGTGGTGCGTGAAAGGAAATTTGGGCAGGGATAAACTGGGGCATATAAAAGCCCTTGCCGATCGCAGTTTCTCTCTGGAAATGGGCTTTGCGAGTTGCGGTAAAGCCAAGCTGCCAGTCTCCTAAAAGGGCTTCCCAGGGGTAGGTGAGACGCTGTTGTTTAGAGGCTTTTTCGGCTTGCAGCAATGCTTGCACGACGAGAGAGGGGGCAGGACGCGCATTGGTTTTGTAACGCAGAGCCGTTGCAGCATCGGTCAACGTTGCGACAAAATCGGAAGTAGCGATCGGGGATAAATTAATGGACATGCGTAACGACAAGCGATGAAAAGGAGCAACAACCGAGCTAAGTTCTCAAGATCGAGTTCTTAAGATAGCGCTTTCATTTTATCTAGCTGTCTAGCCCTTTCTGAGGATTGAGTTTGTCCGTTTCCAGCATTGTGCCCTCTGTGGTGATGACCTGATAGCGATATTGACGCGGCGCAACCTGCCAAAATTTTTGCAATGTGTTCTGGTAGGGCTGATTGGTCGCAACTGTAATTTCAAACTGTCCTTGTTCTGGAACCCAGGCAATCCACCAACCCAGAGGATATTTGTCATAACCAACGGTTTGCCAAAACTTGAGCCGAATGGTTTTTTCGGGGGCAGGGGCGATCGCAAATTTGACCTTGCGCCAACTGGGTGTGCCGGCATTTCTCAGGGTTTCAGGTGTGGCAGTTGCGACGGGGCGATTGGTATACCAACTAAAGCGATCCCTTTCGGTTAATAAGGTCAATCGGGTACAACCATCGTAAGGCATTGATACCGCTCGACCATCACTCGCAAAAACCTGATAGGGTGACATCGCAGCGGGTATCGCGTTGCTGTAGACTTTTCGGATTTTGGCTGCTTCTTCGGGAGTGAGCAGTTCAACTGCCCAATTCTCTAGACGCAATTGTGCAAGCACCTGCCGTTTTTGCGTTCCTGTGAGGCGATCGAAAATGGGGGTCAGCGTAATCCGTCCCTCTCCTAACTGAGCATAAGGACGAGCCTGCCCCCAAGGATAGGTGGTCTGTTGTTGCACCTGCTGCCAAAGCCGCTCCATTGCAGGTTGTACATCTTCAAGCTCAGAAATGAAGTCCGCACAATTTGCTTGCACTGGCAACGAAAAGATCACAGTTACGCCAATAGAGAGGAGGGAAGATCGCCAAACCAGGGGGAGGACTGTAGGCTGCATCAATTTTTGAAGAACAGGAGGATACGAAAGATCATTTTCTGATCATTATTAACTTATAGAATCTTCTTGCTACATGGCATCTGGGATTCGTTAAGGTAAGGCTGATCAAAGGACGAATCTATCTCATTATTATTGCGCTATCAGTATTATGATTCAGTTCTATCTCCTATAACAAGCCAACCCTCTCTGACTCTGTCTATGCTTTACTTCATTACAATTTGGCTGTTTCTGGGTATTGCGAGTTGGCTGGTTGGAATAAGTATTTTGAAAGGCTTGCAAATCGGACATTGGTTACGAAGGGGCGATCGCTGCATTCTGTCCTGCTGGCTCGGTATCATTGCGATTAGCCTGATGCTGCTGGCAATTTCGTTTTGGCTTCCCCTGTCGCCTCGGGTGGGATGGGGGTTGATGAGTGGATTGGTGATCTGGTCAGTTTGCCGACCTTCCATCCGTCAAGAAGCCGCTCATCTGTTGGCGGGTTGTCCGAGAATTGCCCTTTGGGGGTTGGGGGTCGCGATCGTATGGGTCGCACTATTTACGACGCAACAGGTCACCTGGATTGACACCGGACTTTATCACTACGGTGCGATTCGCTGGCTACGGCAGTTTGGCATGGTTCCAGGTATTGCGCTGTTGAATGGGCAATTTGGCTTTGTCTCTAGCTGGTTTGCGCTTGCTGCCCCCCTCAACCCCGAAATCTGGGAGGGGCAGGTTTCAGCAGTCACAAATGGGTTTATTTTGTTGCTGGTGACAAGTCAGTTTTGCCTTTGTCTTTATCAAGGTTTGACAAATCAGCGACAACTGAGTGACTGGTTTATGGTGATGTTTATATTGCTGACGTTACCGGTTAGTCTACTAACTCGGTTATTGTCATTAGTCTGGGTTTCTCCTTCACCGGATGCTCCATTAATTTTTTTAGTGGGGGGCACGGCATGGAGTTGGCTTTTACTTTCTGATGGCGTAACGCTTACATCACTGGCGCAACAACCAACTCGATCGCGCATTGAATTCATCCCTCTCATGTTATCCGCTGGAGCGATCGCCATAAAATTGATTGCCCTTCCCCTCCTGCCAATTACCTTATTGTTCTATATCGGATTTGGCACATGCAGCCTCAAGCGATTACTAATGGGGGTTTTCAGCATCATTGGCTTATTATTGCCATTGCTGGCAGGTGGCATTGTGACTTCTGGCTGTCCACTCTATCCATCCACCTTTTTATGTTTGAATCTGCCCTGGTCAGCAGCACTTGCCAGTGTGCAAAGTGTGGCAGAAGCCACACACGGATGGAGTACTTGGTTTGGCACGCCGCCCGATGATGTCAATCCTTTCGTGTGGCGATTTTGGCGCTGGTTTGATGCGATCGGTGCTAGCAAATTAATTGTGATATTGCTTTTGGTTTCGATTTTATCGATTATTTATTTACTTAAAACGGTTAAAAAAACAAATTCCTTCACGGGTTCTTTCTCTTCACCACAAAAAGGACCAACCGAATTACTGCCTGTTGTTTTTCGCTCAAAAATGGGCATCTTCTGTGTAATACTACTTGCAATTTTGGGGAGTCTCTTCGCAGTTCTCAAAGCACCGATTCTGCGGTTTGGCATGAGTTACTTTGTCCTTTTACCTGCCCTGACTGCAGCGATTCTGATTCAGTCCAACTTAGCAGCGCAATCGTTCCCCTTTCAACCAGGTCTCACGGCGCTGGTTGAACGCTTGACCCGGCAAACGGATGGCACTCGTCAGGTACTTGTGGGGCTATCCTGGGGAGCGATCACATTGATACCCGTGTTATTACTGGCAGTAAACGTTCGCACTCGGCTGCTTTTGCCGCCTGCCCTACCCAAGGTGACCGTTGTCCAACGCACAATTCATAACGTTGACTACTTGAAGCCTCAAAACACCAGTGGCTCTTGTTGGGCATCAGCTCTACCTTGCGCCCCTGCTCCCCAACCAGACATCAGATTGCTCAACCCCACCCAAGGCATTGCTGCCGGATTTGCCCGTCAATCTCGTGAGTAGCTGCGATCGCAACCGTCAGGATGGCGGGATTGAGTATCCAGCCCCCATCCAAACGCAGAGTCCGCTCACTACTAGGGATCTGAAATCTATCATCCGCCTAAAAAAGTTTTTTGGGGAAAATTTTAATCTGCTTGAAATCCAGGCAAGCTCTGCCTTTGAGAACCCTGTAGATTCAAGCCAAGTTCATAACTCCGTAGATCCATTTGAAGCCACCGTAAATTCGCGGCAGAAAAGGGGGAATTTTTTGATACAGAGCTTAACTTGGGTTTAAGAGGCTTGCGTCACTTTGATTCATTAAAGAGGAAAATTCCTCTGGGTAAGTATCTACGCAGCGTTTTTGAGTACGAATTTTGTACGAGGTTTTTGGATGATTACCTTAGAGGACCCTAGGAAAGCGACTAACCAAGCGATGATTGAACCAACGCAGCAACACTTCGTCGTTTTGGGCGGGGGGCTGGCAGGGTTGGTTGCTGCGCGTGAGCTTTTACGAAAAGGCTGCCGTGTGACCCTGATTGAGAAAAACGCTGAGGTGGGTGGGCTGGCACGCACCTTTGAGCAAGATGGCTTCCGCTTTGACATTGGCGGGCATCGTTTTCACAGTAATAACCCGAGCGTAGTGCAGTGGCTAAAAGATTTATTGAAAACTGATTTGTTAGTGGTTCCCCGCATTAGCCACATTTACCTAAACAAAAAATTCGTAGACTATCCCATTCAGTTTCCCGATGCGCTATCGGTTTTTTCACCGTTCAAAGCGATGCAGATGGTGGTGAGCTACCTCTCGGCTAAGGTGACCGAACGCGGTCGGCAAGATATTTCATTTGAGGACTGGGTGGTCAAACGCTATGGCAAAGCGCTTTATCGCACTTTCTTTCAGCCCTATACCGAGAAAGTTTGGGGCATTGCGTGCGACCAACTTGCGGCTTCCTGGGCATCTCAGCGCATTGGCATCCCCAGTTTATTACGGGTGATTAAACAGGCAGTCCAACCGACAAAAGACACGCCTGCCACTGCTATCTCTCAGTTCTATTACCCTAGAGCCGGGTTTGGCATGATTCCCCAAGCTTTGGAAAAAGAGATTCTGCAGACGGGAGGGATTCTTCATACGAGTACTACTTTGTTGGAATGTGTTCCTCTCTCGTCTGGATTTCGAATCACAGCTCAGCATGAGGATGGAACCTGCCAGACGATTCAAGCCGATCAAGTTATCTCTACCATTCCGGTCAATTATCTATTGCAATCTATTCCAGCTGAGTTGGGCAGTCAGGAAATTTTACGTAATTACACCTTGGAATATCGGGACATTGTCTGCCTATTTGTTGCCTTGAACCGTAAACAAGTAAGCACGGATAGCTGGACCTATTTCCCTCTGAGAAATTTGATTTTTGGGCGAACCCATGAACCCAAAAACTGGTCGGCGGAGATGGTTCCTAGTGATGATTACACGTCGCTGGCGATCGAAATTTTTTCCAGCCGGAACGAACCGATCTGGAATATGACAGACGATGAAATTCTGGCAAAAGTCGTCGAGCAAATGGACGAAATTGGCTGGATTCAGAAATCAGATGTGCACAAAAGTTGGGTGCTCCGTGTTCCTTATGCCTACCCGGTTTACCACATTGGCTATCAAGAAAAGCTCCGGGCTGTGAAAAACTATCTCGGTCAGTGGGAAAATCTACACCTGGCAGGCAGAACCGGATCGTTCCATTACATGAATAGTGACGGTGTGATTGAGGATATCTTCCAACTGATGGAAACTCTGTTCCCTGAGAAAAATATTGAGGTAAAGTCTTTGGCTTCGGTCACGGGACGTTGGATGTAGGGAGACTGTAATGCAACCATCGATTTTTTCAGAGCAGACTTGCCGTCCTTTTTTCTCCATCATTGTGCCAGTTTATAACGGTGGAGACATGCTAGTTGCATGTTTGAAAGCGATTCAACAATCCTGGTTTCAAAGTTGGGAACTGATTGTCGTAGATGATGGCTCAACGGATCAATCAGCCGCGATCGCTCAATCGTTTGGGGCAAAAGTTTTGCATACTGCAAAGCGTTCGGGACCCGCTGCGGCTCGCAATTTGGGTGCTCAAGTAGCTCAGGGCAGTTATCTCTGTTTCATTGATGCAGATTGTGAAGTCCATGCCGATGCACTCACCCATTTTGCCAAAGCCTTGAAGCGCCATCCTGAAGTGGATGCAGCGTTTGGCTCTTACGACGATGCCCCCAAAGCGCTCAATTTTGTGGCTCAGTTCAAAAATTTGATGCATCACTACGTCCACCAAACAGGACAAGAAGAAGCTTCGACCTTTTGGTCAGGCTGTGGCGTGATTCGTCGCACCAGTTTCTTACAACTCGGCGGTTTTGATATTGAACGATATCCCCGTCCTTGTATCGAAGATATTGACCTGGGCTATCGGCTGCAACAAAAAGGAGGCAAAATTCGGCTGGTCAAACAAGCGCAAGCAAAACACCATAAAGCCTGGACTTTCTGGCACCTGATCAAAACGGATGTGTGCGATCGAGGTATCCCCTGGACGAGACTCTTACTCAGTTATCAAAAAGGGTTCATCAATGATCTGAATTTACAAGTCTCTCACCGTATTAGCGTCGTGGCCGTTTACCTACTAGTTCTGTGTGGACTGTTCAGTTGTTATCAAGCAAGTTTTGCTTTTCTAGCGCTCGGTTTGGCTAGTCTTTTGTTGGTGCTCAACATCGATGTCTACGCCTTCTTTTTCAATCAGCGAGGATGGAGGTTTACCCTGGGAAGTATTTTGATGCACTGGCTGTATTACTTCTACAGCGGGGTTGCCTTCTTTTGTGGAACTGCTTTTCACTGGTTCGCCAGTTCGCCCCGTTTCATCAGTCCCATCCGTGTTTTTCCTGTTCGCTAAGCATTCCCTGTCTTGAGTCCGATCTGAGTGAGATTTGTTATGTCTACACCGCTGGTTTCAGTCATCATCCCTGCTTATAACGCAGCAGCTTTTATTGAGAGAACGTTGGTTTCTGTGTTGAGCCAAACCTATCCTCATCTCGAAGTTTTGGTTGTCGATGACGGCTCAACAGATCGAACCGTGGAAATTGTCAATGCTTGGGCAGCGAAAGATTCTCGCATTCGGCTTTTACAACAGCCCAATCAGGGGGTTGCAGCTGCCCGAAATTTTGCCATCCAGAATGCTAACGGCTCGTTGATTGCTCCGATCGATGCGGATGACATCTGGTATCCGGAAAATCTACAAAAACAGGTACAGCGCCTATCTTCGGCAGATGAAACGGTGGGTTTAGTCTACTCTTGGTCACTCGACATTGATGAAATCGATTTGGCGATTGGTGACTTTAGTGCTTCCGTAATTGAAGGGGATGTTTCTAAGACACTGGTTTGCCATAACTTTATCGGCAATGCCAGTGCAACGCTGATCCGCCGGGACTGTTTTGAAAAAGTAGGGGGTTATAACTGCCAGCTCAAAGAACTGGGTGCTCAGGGCTGTGAAGATTGGGATCTGTATCTACGGATATCGGAATTCTATCAGTTTCAAGTGGTTCCGGAGTTTTTGGTGGGTTACCGTAAGGTGATCAGCAGCATGTCTCGCAATTATGACTCGATGGCACGATCGCACTTCTTAATGCTGAAATTTGCGCGAGAAAGGCAGCCTGCCACTTCTCGGATGATGTGTCGGTTATCCAGTAGCAGCTTCTATCTTTACTTGGCACGTCAGAGCCGTCAACATCACTGCTATCGAGGTACCTTATTCTGGCTATTGAGGGCGTTAGAAGTGGATCATGTCTCCACCATCTTCCGCTCCAGTTTTTATGCACTTACGCTGGAGAGCTATCTCAAGCTTGCCATTAAAGAAGTGTCAGCCTGGATCGGCACGAATAATTATTATTGGATATTCCTAAAGCAAGGGCTAAAATCCTTACTGAAGCAATCCCATACACTGAGTAAAGAAAAGCAAAATCTGAGTATTCGATTCAAAGTGTTACTGAGTAGCTTGTTGCATCGCTCAATTCCTACCATGTTTGGGTGAAAGCTTAAAATACCCCGTCTGCCCCGTCGATTGCCCCCTCACTAATCAGAATTAAGATCCATGGTTTTAACCACTTGTCCATTCTTACAGCATTATTTGAGTGACACTCATCCCCTTTGATCCAGCGAAACGGTGCTCTGAATTCCCGTCAAATTCTGTCTAAACGCAACTATGGCAACAGCAGTCCTGGATATCGATTTGCAGTCAGTGCCTCCCCTGATTACTGGATTAGAAGCATACGATAAAGCATTTATCTTGATTCGGTTAAATCAACGCCCGATCGGCAAAACTGTAGCAAGAGTCTTTGATGGATGTATTAGTGGAGCAGAGATTCGTCACTGTTTAACGGAAGTAATTGGCGAAGAGGTCTGGTTGCAATGGTTGAGAGACAAACTCAGTTGGGATGAAACCACAATTGTTGGTTTTACCCCACCCAAAGCAACGGTGGCAATTTGTACGCGCGATCGTCCAGATGACCTGCAACGCTGCCTTGATGGCTTGATGGCAATGCCTGACGATGGGCAAGAACTCTTGGTGATTGATAATGCTCCGGCGACAGATGCCACCCAGCGCATTGTTGAGCGCTACGATCGGGTGCGATATGTGCGCGAAGACAAACCAGGGTTGAATAATGCCCGCAATCGCGCCTTGCACGAAGCCTCTCACGAAGTGATTGCCTTTACCGATGACGATGCCGTCCCTGAACCCAACTGGTTGCGTGCCTTGCTGCGGAATTTTGGCGATCCTCTCGTGATTTGTGCCACGGGGTTGACGATGCCTTTAGAACTGGAAACCGAAGCGCAAGAATGGTTTGAAAGCTACAGTCCCTTTGGAAAAGGCTTTCAGCGTAGGGTGTTTGATAGTGCCCGACAAAATCCTCTAGCGACTGGTAGAGTGGGGGCTGGGGCAAATATGGCAGTCCGAAAAAGCCTCATCAATCAGGTGGGGCTATTTGATGAATGCCTGGATGCAGGCACTGCCACCTGTTCTGGAGGAGATCACGAAATGTTTGCCCGGATATTGCTGGCAGGCTATCGCATTGTTTATGACCCAGCAGCTTTGAGTTGGCATCGGCATCGCCGCACTATGGAAGAATTGCGGCGGGCGCTCTATGGTTATGGGGTCGGGGTGTATGCGTTCTGGACCCGAACATTGTTGATTGAACGAGAATGGGCAATGCTACAACCAGCCGTTGCCTGGTTTCTGCACGATCAATTTCCTAATTTTGTGCGCTCGTTGCTGCGTCAACCGGGTAGCCTTCCCTTTAACTTGATTGCTGCCGAGTTGCAGGGATGTTTGGTTGGCACCTCTGCCTATCTTAAAGCTCGCCGCAAGGCTGCCTTAGCCCCTTCTAAAAGTTGAGTCTGGTCATGCCTACTGTCAGTATTATTATTCCCACGCATAACCGCAGTGCTGCCCTCGCTCGAACTCTAACTGCGCTGAGTCAACAAACCTATCCGATCGAGCAAATGGAGGTCGTTATCGTCGCGGATGGCTGTAGTGATGACACCGTCGAAATGCTGCATCGCTACCAAGCACCGTTTGCCTTGCAGGTGATTGATCAACCGGGTCAAGGACCTGCCGTCGCCAGAAATCAAGGGGCTGCCAAAGCCACGGCTCCGTTGCTGATTTTTGTCGATGACGATATTGAAGTGACGACTCAATTTGTGGCAGCTCATGTACGGGCGCATGAAGATCACCCCAATCGCGTAGTCATCGGTTATCTGCCCACGATTTTGGCAACCCAGACCGGTTTTTTTCGCATCACTTTGCGTGGTTGGTGGGAAGCGATGTTTCAACAAATGCGAGAGGTCGATCACCGCTTCGCCTATACGGATCTGCTAAGTGGTAACTTTTCTGTCCCCACCCAGCTATTTAATGCGATCGATGGATTTGATGCCAACTTTCGCTGCCACGAAGATTACGAACTTGGTTTGCGATTGTTGAAGGCAGGAGCCGATTTTGGTTTTGCGCCCGATGCCATGGGCTACCATCACGAATTGACCGATATCAATCGATCGCTCAACCGCAAGTTCCAGGAAGGGATTGCCGATGTACAACTTGGACAAAAACACCCCGAACTAAAATCCACACTGCTAGTCTGCCGATTATTGGCGCAGTGCTCGCTGCTCGATCGGATGATTATTCTTTTGATTTTCAAACTGCCAATTCTCGGCGATTTTCTAGCAGGTTGTGCCCGTCAAATTCTCGATGTTTTGGAGGGGTTACGGTTGCGTCATTATTGGCGATCGCTTCTCGATCGTCTGCTGGGCTATTGGTATCTGCGGGGGATTGCCAAAGCATCTAGCCTACAACAAGCATTACAAAGTTTTTTGCAGGCTGATACGAGCAGTTTGTCCAATCTGCCCAGTTTAGAGATAGAAATCGATCTGGCAGACGGGTTTGACCAAGCTGAGCAACAAGTTGATCAGGCAAGACCTACGGCGATTCGGTTACGCTATGGTTCGCAAATTGTCGGTCGGATTCCGCCTAAAATAGGGGTCGAGCGGTTACGGGGCATCCACTTGCGCGCTGAACTGACCAAAGGTTTGGCGAAATCTTGTTTGTCAAGGATGATGTTGGAGCGTGGCTGGTCTCAAGTCAGCACTCCTTTGCAATCTGCCAATTGCCATCCTCAACCACTGGAGGTTATTCATGTCAACTAAAGTCCTGGATTTAGAAATTACACAGCCCATTCCCTCAATCTGGGAATTGGAAGCGTACAACGATCTCCAGATTTTAGTGCGTCATCATCATCAACCGTTAGGTTGGGTTTATTTGTCTCACAATCATTCGGCAGGTCTTTCCGCAGAGCAATTACAACAGTCAATTAACGAACAACTGGGTTGGGAAATTGCGCGGGCAACACTCGAATATGAAATGTTGGGGCATCTTGAGCCAGCAGATCAGCCTGCTCCACCGATTAGTGTGATCGTCTGTGTGCGTTATCCCAGTGCTCAATTGCAACGTTGTTTAGCATCGCTCTTACAAATTGATTATCCCAATTTTGAAGTGATTGTTGTAGACAACACTTCTCCAACCGAAAAGGCGGCTCAATGGAAAAATCAGTGGTCTATCCGTTACATTTACGAAGAAAACCCTGGTTTGGGCTGTGCGCGCAATCGCGGTATTGCAGAAGCTCGCTACGACATCGTCGCTTTTATTGATGATGATATGGTTGCCGATCGCCTCTGGTTACGGGCGATTGCGCAGGCATTCGCTGACCCAGAGGTGATGGCAGTCACGGGGCTGTCTGCTCCCGGACAACTTGTTACAGATGCTCAATATCTCTATGAATTTTTTTATGGTGGCATGGTGCAAAAAATGCATCGACAAAAGATTCGTAAAGACTTTTTAGCCATCGATCGATTGGCTCACTGGCAACCCGTTCCAGAAAAAGATTTGCTCCATATCCACAAACAGGTGGTAGAAACCAATGTGGCGTTCCGTCGCAGTGTTTTCTCGAAAATCGGTGGGTTTAGTCATGCCTTGGGCATGGACATTTCCAGCCACTATGGTAGCGAAGTTGAACTGTTGCATCGTCTGGTGACCCAAGGTCATACTCTGGCTTATGAACCGGCAATGGTGGTTTGGCATACGACTCAACCACCGATGTCTACCTTATGGCAAACCCTGTATCACAAAAATTGTGGATTGGGGGCTTTTTTACTAACCTGTGCTATCAGTGGACGAGTCGGTTGGCTCTCCTTGGGACGCTTTTTTGTTCGCTTCTGGTTGATTGAGCAAATTGTCCGTCGCCTTCGCCGACCCGGTAAAGTGCCCCGTTCGTTGATTTTATTTGAGCTGTTGGGAATGCTTATGAGTCCTTTTGTTTACGTTACAGGACACTTCCAAGCTCGCAAAGTGGAGAGCTTGGAACTGCACCTGTCTGAAGCAGATTCTGCTTCAACCCAGGAGGCAACATCATGAAAAGCTTGAGCGGTTGGTTCGCAAAAGGTCGTCTGTCCCAGCAGATTGACCTTTTGCACGAACTGGTCAGCCGTGACATGAAAATTCTCTATAAGCGCTCCATGATGGGAATTGCTTGGACGTTAATCAATCCTCTGCTCCAACTAGCGGTGTTTGCTTTTATTTTTCAGATAGTCTTACCCGTTAATATTCCCCGATATTCGTCTTTCGTATTCAGCGGATTACTAGTCTGGAACTGGTTTCAGTCATCTCTTTTTCAGGCAACGGGGGTGATTACGAACAATCGTCCTTTAATTCGGCAACCTGGGTTCCCGGTTTCTATTTTGCCGGTGGTGACGGTGATGACGGGGTTGATTCACTTTTGTCTAGCATTGCCGATTTTAATCATCTTTATCGCGATCGATGGCATTGCAATTACGCCTGCACTCATGTATTTACCCGTCCTGTTGCTGCTTCAGTTTGTGCTGACGGTGAGTCTCACCTACCCGCTAGCAGCCGTTAACGTGAGTTTTCGAGACACCCAGCACATTCTAGGCGTGTTACTGCAACTGCTGTTTTATCTCACCCCCCTTTTCTACGATATTAGCCATGTGCCCGATCGCTTACAATCCGTCTATTACTTGAATCCGATGGTGATTTTGGTGGAATCCTATCGTCAAATTATGATTCATGGGATGCCCCCGAACTGGTCAGTTTTAGGAATTCTCAGTCTTGTTTCTTTGGCAATTTTGCCGATCGGGCATCGGATTTTTAAGCGACAGAGCAATCGCTTTGTGGAGGAATTGTAAATGCGTTATGCCGTCAAGGTTGAGGGGTTGGGTAAGCGGTTTCGTCGGTTTCATGGCGATCGTCCCCTAACCTTCCAGGAAGCAGTGGTGGCGGGATTACGCCGCATGACCCCAGTCGAAGAATTTTGGGCATTGCGAGATGTCAGCTTCACGGTGTTTCCCGGAGAAATGTTAGGCATTTTGGGGCAGAATGGTGCAGGCAAATCGACCCTATTGCAACTGGTGGGAGGGGTTGGACGAGCCGATGAGGGCAAAGTCAAGGTGAATGGGCAGATTGGTGCCTTGCTGGATCTGGGAGCCGGATTTCACTCGGATTTAACCGGGCGAGAAAATGTATTCGTGAGTGGCGTGGTAGCAGGATTGACTCGGCGGGAAGTTGCCCGTCGGTTTGATGAAATTCTTGCCTTTGCTGAACTGGAATCGTTTATAGATAATCCACTCCGCACCTACAGCAGTGGGATGCAAATGCGGCTGGCTTTTTCAACAGCAATTCATACCGATCCGCAAGTGTTGCTGGTGGATGAGTTTTTGTCAGTCGGCGATATTGCCTTTCAGGCAAAGTGTTTGGAGCGAATTACTCGGTTGAAGAAAGAGGGATGTGCCATTATCTTGATCTCCCATAGTGCAGAGCAGATTGAACAACTGTGTGATCGGGCAATGTGGCTCAAAGCTGGACAAATTTTTGCCTATGGTGAGCCGGAGGTAGTGGCTGGACAGTATGTGGCTGAAATGCGCTCAGAAACCCGAAAACGAACACCTGTGCGTCCTCCCCAAATGACTCGATCGGGGGTTGAGTTGCGGGTGAATGACAATCGGTTTGGGTCGCTTGAAGTTGAGATTCTGGATGTACGCCTGACTCCGGCAACGGAGATCAAAAGCGGAGGAGCACTCCGCATTGATATCGAGTATTTGGCAGAACGGCCGATCGCCGCTCCCATTTTTGGAGTCAGCATCAGTCACAAAGATGGATTGGTCTGTCTTGATACCACAACTGCAACCATGAGTATCCCCCTATCTAGCATTCAGGGGCATGGACAGATCAGTTTACAAATCGATCGATTAGATCTGAATACGGGCGATTACTTTGCAGATGTGGGAGTTTATGAACAGGATTGGAAATATGCTTACGACTATCACTGGCATACCTACCCATTTGCTGTGAAATCTTCAATTCAGACTCAAGGGAGCCTTTGTCCGCCCCATCGCTGGGAAGTTAGCAAAGTGACTTCTGATCTTATAAGTAAACACTATTAGTCATTCATTTAGAATCAACTCCCTATCGATTACCCGTTCATATAGCATATGTTGCCATCACGAATGTTTTGAATCCTGCTGAGCTGTTATTCCTGAAGTCGATTGTGTGATCGATTTTTAGTCAGGAGTGGGGCGAAATCATTTTGGATCTCGGGGTATGCGCGTTCGCTCACGACAGGGGCAAGCGGTCTGCATTCCCTCCCATATTTGATTTCATCTGCCGATTGGTCGCAGATAACATGTTCATGTTTCCCGCATGTCACCATGCGCGATTGGGAATAAAAAAACTGTTTGTTGAAATTGAGGCTTGTTTTTGTTGAAGTAATGTTTTTTATCTTTCCTATCCTGACCAACGTTATACCCATTGATACCAGATTTTAGGGTGATATCCATCATGCCCACTTGCACTCAAAATTCTTATGCAGCATCCAGGCGTTTCTATCATCATTCCAGCCCATAATGCAGCGGCAACCCTATCAGATACCCTGACCTCTGTTTACGCTCAAACCTTTCCCGATTGGGAAGCGATCGTGATCAATAATGGTTCGAGTGATGACACCGCAGAGGTCGCTGCTCGGTTTGCCCGTCAAGATCGTCGCATCATTATCCTCAATCAGTCACAGGTTGGGGTTTGCGTTGCTCGGAATGCTGGCATTCAACGCGCCCGGTTTGATTGGTTACTCTTTCTCGATGCGGACGATTGGCTGGCACCGACGCATCTGGAGACTCTGTTTACCCAACTTTCTATCCACCCAGATTGGGATGCTGTGCATTGTGGCTGGAGCAACGTAACCCCCGATGGGCAAGTGAGCAATGCCCGGTACGGTAAGTCAGAGTCCGATCTCTTCCCCGTCTTGACCCGTTGTTGCACCTTTGCAATTCATACCTGTCTTGTGCGAAAAAGTTTGGTAGAGCATGTGGGAGGCTTCGATCGTACACTCAAAACCTGTGAAGATTGGGATCTCTGGCAACGAATTGCTCGGATGGGAGCAAAGTTCGGGTTGGTGCCAGAAGTCTTAGCCTTCTACCGGATGCGCCCCGACTCCCTCTCCCGAAATGCTAATCAATACTTGACAGATGCTATGCGGGTGATTGCCCAAGGTCATGCGACTGATCCACGGGTGCCCCTTGCCAAGCCAGCGTATACGAAGGGGCAACCCATCGAAGCGTTGGCAAAAGCACAGATGTTGATGACCACCTGGATCGCAGGATTGTTTTTGGGGCAAGGCAAAGATGCCCATCATCTGCTTGATTTAAGCTCCACAGTTCCTACATTGGAGCTAGAACCTGCCTGGGTTGCCGACAATCTATTTGAATCGATTTTAATTCCAGCCTGCCAAGCGCCCTCGGTTTGGATAGACCGCTGGCAATTACTGGAAGCGCCGATTCTCAAGTTTCTTCAAGCATTGGAAGAGAAATTACCAGCCTCTGGCTTTGCACATCGAACTTTGGTTCTCTTAGCCCGATTAGTGCTACAGGAGACACATCTGACCCAGCCAATGACATTGGCAACGATCCATGCAATTCAGGTAGACATCACCCAGCCGCTCGTGGATGTGTATTCCCCTGAGCAGGCAGAATCGCTGTACGGTTGGGTGACTGTGGCAGGCGAGCCGCTAGGAACGATAGAATTGCCAATCTGCAATGGTGTGGTGGCAAGTGTTGTGTTGGCAGATACGATCGCAGCGACCTTTGCCTGGAAGATTTTGGGTCGGTTCTTTGAACATACGATCTATCCTCCAGCAACTCATGAGGAAATCCAGTTGCTGCATGACGAGATTGGCTGGCGAGTATTGTTACAACAACTCTGGAATCGTCCAGACTGGTCCGACGAGCAATTCTATGATGCGACAGAGATCGACCCTACAGCAACCCGGCAACCCTTAGAGCAAGATTGGCTAACGATCGAAATCAGTGAAGAATTTCCGGATATTGAAGTCAATGCTTTAGAACTCACCGTATTACCCACCGTTGCGGGAGCCGCACTGGGATGCATTACAGTGCCCGTGAAGAATAACTTTGTGACTGCCCAGGCTGTGCGCGTCGCCGTATTGCTAGAAAGCCATTTTGAGTTATGTTGTGCGGTGGTGCGAGAGGGGCTGTTAGGGAGAAGCCTGACCGATCCAACACCTTTGCGGGAACGGTTGGCTGCATCCGCACAGCAGAAACGTTCATACCAAACTGAGACGATGCAATTGGCTTGTTCCTACAATCCAGAACTGCTCAAAAATGCCCTGGTATTCGGTCGGCGGTATGGTGCCATTGGGACGAGTGATTCTCGTCAGGCAATGTTGCCTGCTGCGGCTGCGCCCGATATGTTGCAGGCTGCGATCGCAGCTCACGAACCAATTATTCAAACTCCAGCACCCGGTCAAGCTCTCAAGTGGGTGATTTATGCACCAGACCTGATTCAGCATCCCTATCAACGGTATCCGCTCATTCCTGCCGATCAGACCCCAATGGCTTCAGCGAGACGGAACGATCGCAGCGAATTTGAGACTTTGTTTGCGACCCAGCCTGATCCTTGGAAATATACCAGTCCCTATGAGCAAACCAAGTACGAGCAAACGCTTTCGCTCTTACCGCATGGAAAGGTCAACAAAGCCTTGGAGCTTGCCTGTGCCGAGGGACACTTTACTGTGCAACTGGCTGCCAAAGTGAAACATCTCACGGTGACGGACATTTCGCAGATTGCCCTCGATCGCACAGCCGATCGTTGCCAGCAATTTCAGCATCTGGATTTCCAACGCCTAGACCTAGTGAAGGATACCATCCCAGGACGCTTTAACCTGATCGTGTGCAGTGAGGTGCTTTATTATGTCGGCGGCAAAGATCAGTTGGTAGAAGTTGCTCACAAAATAACTCAGGCATTGGAACCAGGCGGCTATTTGCTCATGGCACATGCTCACGCAGTCGTGGATGAGCCTGATCAATCGGGGTTTGGCTGGAACAATGTACCCTTTGGCGCCAAAGGGATTAGTGATGTATTTTGCGAGGTTCCTGACCTCAGCCTCGCAAAAGAAATTTGGACACCGCTCTATCGCATCCAACTTTTTCAACGCCGCCCTCCTGTGCAGTTGCCCTGGCAGCGATCGATCCCAAAGTTGATCCGCCTGGCTCAACAACCCACCCCTTTGCCGCCCGATGTTGAAGCGCATGTGTTGTGGCAGGGGGGGACCCCCAGAGACTATGAAGAAGTGCCCGTTGTCACCGATCGTCTACCCATTCTGATGTACCATCGGGTCGCGCCTGCTGGCACTGACCGCTTAAGTCGTTACCGGGTCACCCCTCAAGCTTTTGAGCAACAGTTGCAATATTTGCGGGATGCTGGGTATTACAGTGTGCTTTGGGAGCAATGGCGCGAAGCAATGGTGAATCGTCGTCCTCTTCCTGGTCGGGCGATCGCTCTCACCTTTGATGATGGATATCAAGACTTTCTTGACTATGCTGCACCCTTGTTAAAACAATACGGGTTCTCTGCCACAGTTTTTCTGGTTGCCAACCAAGTGGGGGGGGCGAATGTATGGGATCAAGCGTATCAGGAAGAAATTCCTCTGATGAACTGGCACACCATTCGACAACTCCAAACAGAAGGGATCGAATTCGGTTCTCATACTGCGACTCATCCTCTGTTAACGGCTTTATCGCCTGTGGAGATTGTCAAAGAAGCAACCCGATCGCGAGCCATTTTAGAGCGAGAATTGGGAGTTCCCATTCGGACGATCGCCTATCCCTACGGGGATCACAACGCAGTTGTGCAACATCTAATCGGCGCTTGCGGCTATACCGTAGGATTGTCTTGTCGTTCTGGTCGGAGTGGTTTTCGGGATGCGTTACTCTCGCTGCCCCGGATCGAGATCGAAGGTTCTGATAGCCTCAAGGCGTTTGTCGCGAAACTGGGTTCATGAAGAATTTTGTGCAGTTATTCTTAGACCCAAAAATTGGGGGAAATCGTATCTGGCAACAACGGGGCTGGGCACTGCTCTGGCTGGTGTGGGCGATCGGATTGTTGACGGTTTACTACCGACAATTTGGGTATACCGCAACGGGTAAAGTCCCTAACCCTGATGGGGTGTCTGTCGTGAATGTCTTTTTAGATGCTGGATTTGCTGCCGCAAGCATGGGATTGTTTTTGGGGGCAACCATTTGGCTACTTCAACGATCGCCAGCAAGACGGGAACAATGGCAGCGATCGCAGATTTTGCTGGGCTTTGGCATCTTCTCCAGTTCAGTCGTTTTGCTGGGCTATCTATTCACAATCAGTCCTGTTGCATACTTTTTGCCTGCTTTTCAAGAAGCCACCCTACGCGCAGTACAGGGTATCTTGGGAGCAGGGTGGGTATTGCTAGCGGCACAGTTTTTGGGGATGGGGTTGTTTCACTGGCTGCGCTGGCAATTTGATGGCAGACGGGAGGCATTGCTTTACCAGATCTCAACGGGGCTGGGCTGTATTGCCTATCTCTCGGCAGGCTTAGCTGGCTTGCGGCTCTACTACATCAGCAGTGTGCAAATCCTGATTGCAATCATTGTGTTGGGGGGAGCGTGCAGTTGGGGTTGGCATTGGACAAGAAACGGTCGGCAGCAGCCCGACTTCGTTAAGCCAGTGATTGCACCCATTCGTCGCCGATCGGGCGATCGTCTCTGGCAGGCGATCGTCCTACTGGCAACTGCCATTGCCCTGATCGGCGCACTGGCGCCAGAACAAGAATATGATGCCCTCTGGTATCATTTGGGACTGCCAAAACTCTGGTTACAGCAAGGTTTTCTGGTGGATCTGCCTGCCGATTTCATCTCGCTCTATCCCATGACTTGGGAACTGATCTTTGGGGCAGGGTTAGCAGTGGGGGGACAAATTGGCGCAAAACTGCTGCATTTTGCCTGTTTACCCCTCACTGGCTTACTGGTTTATCAATTGGCTAGCCGTTTTATGCCGCGCGCTTCCCCCTGGCTCGCCGTAGCGTTATTTGTCACCATTCCCATTGTGCTCTGGGAGTCGACTACTGCCTACATTGACCTGGCACTGGCATTGCATGTGGGGTTAGTGATTTATGCTCTGCTGCGCTACGAAAACCGCTGCTGGCAGTGGTTATTGCTGGCAGCTTTGAATCTGGGGCTCGCACTGGCAACCAAACATTTAGCCCTGTTTGTTCTGGCATTAACGGCGATCGGTCTGGTACTCAAACTCTGGTTGCAGGAACGGAGTTGGCGACCTCTGCTTTTCCCCGTTTTAGTGTTCTGTGGATTCAGCTTGCTTTTCCCCTTGCCCTGGTATCTTCGCAGTTGGCTTGCTTCGGGCAATCCCGTTTTTCCAGAACTATTTGAGATCTTTGGTGCACCCCCCGATCGCTGGAATAGCTTGACTGAAAGTGGATTAGGCAAATTTTTGGGACATTTTGGTCGTCCTCGTACCCTCCCTAACTTGCTGACACTTCCCTGGGATATGACCGTTCACGCAGCTCACTATGATGGAGCATTAGGTCCCTTATTTCTGTTGTTGCTCCCTGCATTACTGATCCGACGACGCTTTACTCCAGCCACAATCTGGTTATTGGCTTTTGTCGGGCTGTTTTTGGCGCTATGGGCATCTCCCTTCAGTAGCTTTCAGATGCGCTTTCTGATTCCCATTACTCCTTTACTTGCAGTTTTGGCGGCTGAAGCCGCGACTCCTTTAGCCTCTATCCTGCGTTCTTTGACACATCGAGGTAAATCGTTTCTTTTCGCTGGTTTAGCAGTTTTGCTGCCACTGAATTTACCGCCGTTCATCCAGTTTCATGAAGGCGATCGCGTGCAATGGGAGGGGTGGCTCAACCATGCCATGCACCAAATCCCTTTCGCGGTCGTAGTTGGACGGCAATCTCAAACCGATTATTTGCAGCATGCGGTGCCCTCTTATCGGGCATGGCGTTATATTAATACCCATTTACCGACCAATGCCCGCGTTCTCAGCTTTAGCAGTGGCGACCATTTTTATGCCGATCGAGAACGAATTTGGAGCGATGCCACGATTGCCCATCCAGCCATTTGGGGTGCGTCCATCGGACAGGAACAAAAAGCATTCCAAACCTTAGGGAAATTGAGGATTTCCCACATTTTGATTGATAAGAAAGAACTTAATAGCGGTGCCCTAAAGGAATTGGCGATCGTCCAACCCTCTACCATCACAAACCGATATGTTGTGGAGTATGAAGACGATCGGTTTATTCTTTACC
The DNA here is from genome assembly GCA_019359045.1 of Scytolyngbya sp. HA4215-MV1. Classification (GTDB taxonomy): domain Bacteria; phylum Cyanobacteriota; class Cyanobacteriia; order Leptolyngbyales; family Leptolyngbyaceae; genus Scytolyngbya. Next base: position 52,016 of record JAHHIA010000019.1, on the reverse strand, counting down.
GAATTCGCTGACCCAGAATGCTTCGGCTCCTCAAAAACGATTGCGATGTAAGGGTGCAGAGCTTTACCTCCTCAAAGGCTTCTTTAAAGTCGATCGTGAATCACAAAACTAGCCCGTTCTCCTGAAAATCTTCTGGACAAGGAAACTTCAGGCATTCAATTTATTGAATCAAACTTATGCGTTCTACCCTAAAAGCAACCGCCAAAACCAGAAGATAAAAGCCTCAAGCGTAAAGATGCCATAAAGATAGTATTTTTAACTAAAAAGGAATTATTCTTTTCAGTTACTCTCGAAATACTTCTGCCAGAATGCTGAATATTACTGAATCCAAAGCTGAATTTGCCTTTTCATATTCAATAAATCTCAACTCAGACCAGCATTTGTTAAGATATTTTACTACGTTCCATACTATTAACAAAAGAGCACATGATCGTTGGTTCTGAGTGAGGTTGGTCAACCGTGACCAACCTCATAGCATCGAATTTATGAGTGCTGAACTACCTTAAATGAGCGCTGAATTACCTATGAATTTATCTGTGGTTATACCCGCTTATAACTCAGCAGAAACCATTACCCAAACGATTGAATCACTCCAAGCTCAAACGCTTCCTCACTGGGAAGCGATCGTAGTCAATGACGGTTCTACTGATGAAACGGCAACGATTGTTAGTCGCTTCGTCCAACAAGATGCACGCATCCGCTTCATCAATCAGCCTCATCGGGGTGTCAGTATCGCTCGCAACGAAGGCATCCATCTGGCTAAATTTGATTGGCTCCTCTTTCTCGATGCTGATGATTGGATTGCACCGACTTATCTAGAAAAGATGTTAGGTCAACTGGCAACCCATCCAGATTTTGATGTCGTACATTGTAGCTCGGTACGAGTCGCCGCTAATGGCACTTGCTATGGTAGAAAACAGGTTCCTTTGGCAAGCGATTTATTTGCTGAACTAGCGCGCTACTGTCCGTTTTCGATCAATGCTTGCATTGTTCGGAAAGCCCTGGTGCTTGCTTTAGGTGGCTTTGATCCATTTTTCTATAACAATCAAGATTGGGATCTCTGGCAACGGATCGCGCGCACCGGTGCCCGATTTGTTGCAGTTCCTGAAGTGCTTGCCTTTTACCGCATGCGGCACAACTCTCATTCCAGTGATAGCACCAAACGCTTTACCTATGGACTCCGAACCCTAATCCAGGGGCATTCGCCTGATCCGCGTGTACCCAATCCTCATCCTGCTCATGTCAATGGAATGCCAGCGGAACGACTTCCAGGCTTGAAATTGCTGTTGGCCACCTGGTGTGCGGGTACCGTTCTGGGTGTGGGCAAAGATGCCCGCTATTTACTCGATCTGCTGGAGGCGGAACCGATTCCAGATCTTGATCCACTCTCCATTGCCCTCTGCCTTTTAGAATCGCTGCCCGTGCCTACAACCGAGTCTCCTGGCATTTTATGGGAACGGTGGTCAGAGGTGGAACCCTGTGTGAATGATTTTTTGTTTGCGATGGAAACGAAGTCGCAAGCACCGCTGCTCACCGATCGCGTGCGTGTGATTCTCGATCGGTTGATTTTGCAACAGGCAGAAGCGCCCTTGCCTCTGGCCCTAGGAAAAACCTATGCTATTCGAGTAGAAGTCACAGAGCCACTTCGCGATCTGTATCCTCCCGTTGCTGTAGAGCGCGCTTACTGTCTGGTTGAAGCGGCAGGCTCACCGCTGGGAACGCTGGAGTTACCTGTATGTGATGGGGTTTTGTCGGCTGTAGTAATGGCGGATGCGATCGCGGCGAACTTTGCCTGGCAAATTTTGGGACGGTTTTTTGAACAGACTCTCTACGCCAAAATCACCACTGCCGACAACTTTCAATCATTCCATGATGAACAGGGTTGGCTGATCTTTTTGCAACAGCTTTGGAATTGCCCTGACTGGTCAAATGCAGATTTTTACAATCCGCATCTTATTCGAGAGGTCTCCACACTCACACAACAGATTGAACACAATGAACTCACCCTTGAGATCAGTGAAGCACTGCCCAATGTGTCTGTTAGCGCCTCGGAACTGACTGTATTGTTGACTGTAGGAGGCAGCGCCTTAGGGTTCATTACCGTCCCAGTGGAAAAGGAAGTGGTGACTGCTCAGGCGTTGCGGGTGGCGCTATTGCTGGGCGCCGGGGCAGAATTATGTTGTGCAGTCGTGCGGGAGGGGTTGCTGGGGAGATCGCTGTCAGACCCTACGAGCTTACGAAACCGCTTGTCTGAAGCCGCTCAGCAGAAGTCCAACCATATTCCGATGTGGCAGCGATCGGCAAGGGACACTGCCTCAGATCAGGGCAAGTCAATGTTAGTGTTGGGTCGGCGATCGGGCGATATCGGAACTAGTGATTCTCGTTGGGCAAGGTTGCCTGCTGCGACCGCTGCTGCATTATTAGAATCGGCGATCGCAACCCATGAACCTCTACTGCAATTGCCTACCAAAGGCTGCATTCCCAGCCAGGTTCTCTATGCACCCGATGTTATTTTGTCAGCTTCTCCCTATCAGCCCACTCGATTTGAAGCTAAACCCCAGGTTGAATCAGCGAAATTCAACCAGATGTATGATGCAGAGGCAGCGCTGCCAGCGCGTTCTTGGCTTCGACGGTTCTGGAGGAACGCAGTGACGACACTTGAGCAACTGCATCCGGAATCACCCCATCCACCCTCTTCAGCGCAAGTACCACTACCGAGTCAACAAAAACGCCTTAAGTCGCACTTAGTCGATCTAATGGTGACGCAACAACTGGCAATTCTGAAATATCATCCAATTGTGGTTGACAGGTCACAAGCCAACGGCTGGCGAATGACTCCTCAGACATTGGCAGAACAGTTGCGTTATTTGCAAGAGGCTGGTTACTATAGCGTCAATTTGCAGACCTGGCACCAGGCAATGACGAATCGTCAAGCTTTACCCGGTCGAGCTATCTTAATTACCTTTGATGATGAGTCTCTGGCTTTTTATACAGAAGCCTTTCCCTTGCTGGAAAAATACGGTTTTTCGGCAACGGTTTTTCTAGCTATCGATCGTATAGAGCAGTCTAACGATTGCCCAAACGAGCGTAAAACAAGCACCTACATGAACTGGCAACAGATTCGGCAACTTCAGGCAAGTGGAATTGAATTTGGTTCGCGTTCCCTCAGTCATCGCCCTCTGACCGGATTATCCGTAACCGAGGTGGTGCAAGAAGCTGCACGATCGCGGACGATTCTGGCTCGCGAATTAGGAACCTCTGTGCGATCGTTTGCCTATCCCGATGGGGATTATGACCCAGTGGTGCAGCATTTGATTGGAGCGTGCGGCTATACCTTTGGACTCACCCATCGTCCAGAGCGGAGCCATTTTCGGGATGCACGATTGGCATTACCTCGAATTGAAATCAAAGCTTCCGACCTCCTTCAAGACTTTGTCGCTAAGCTCTCGTAGTCCCAACCTCGTCTGAGCGGCTGAACGGTCTTCCAATTTGGAACTTTGAATTCAGTCCGAAGGCGTTGTCGTAAATTGACAGAGCCAGGGGGCAGATGTGTCTCTGACCCCTGGCTCCTATTACGAACCCTTAATTTTCTACGGGCGTTGCTGATTCTGGGTATAAATTTGGTGTTAGATGAATTGAAACTTTGCTCCAATTCACGCTGCTATTAGGCACCCCCCATTTCTGCATCAATTTTTTTCAGTTCCTGCTTTGAGGGTTGAAGGGGAGTCTGCTGCCGCGATCGATTGACCAACCCCCTTCTCTGCAAAATATTGATTGAGAAAGGTGCTGGAGAGAGAGAGCACAACTGGAGCTAGCAGGACTGCCAATAAACCGTGAACTGCAAACCCTGGCACGACTAAAGACGCTAGCCAGAAACACACACCATTCACGACCAGGGAGAAGAGTCCCAACGTCAGAAAGTTAATCGGGAGTGACAAAAAAGATAGCACAGGTTTGATGGAGCCATTGACAAAGCCAATGGCGATCGCTGCCAAAATCGCTGCTGGAAATGTCGCAATATCGACACCGGGAATCACGAGATCAACGACTAATAAGCTCAGGGCGCTGACTAAAGTCGTCATCAAAAATCCTAACATTCGGGTTCTCCTCTTTTTTAGATGAATGGATGTTGAATCAATTAAGTTTGCCAACTGTCTAGGCGACAAATTATTGAAGAAAAGATTGTTTCTAGAGTATTTTTTGGAACTGGATCATGCTTTCCAAAAAATACTCACTTGCACAACTGAAGATTAGACAGTGCCGCTTGTCTGACTGGCTTTTTCTTCATACTTTGCGATCGCCCAGATGGCATGGATGATACCGGGAACCCAACCCAGCAAAGTCAACAGAATGTTAATTACTAAGGTAACACTCAAGCCATAGGTCAGGAAAACGCCAACAGGGGGCAGTAAAATTCCAAACAGAATGCGAACAAATTTCATCACAAAACCTCCAGGATGGAATGATAAAAGAGTGAATTTGAGCAATTGAGCGTTCCCAAGATAGGAGTGGGGGGGAATCGAGGCTTTTTGCCCTGACTGTTTGCCAGATATCACCCTGTTGAGAACGACTGTCACTGAATCGAGCGCTAAAGTTTGGCAGCTGCTGTGGTCAGAAAAGTTTTGAGTCGCTGGCGAAGTTGCTGTTCCTTTTGAGCAACCGTTGCGCCAACTTCCGCTGCTTTGCTTTCAAAGACGGTTTGCTGTTGTTGCACTACGGTAGAGCCTTGAACTTCAGTCTGCTGTGCTTGCGCGGTTTCATACCAACTGGCAACTTTACTCAGCCGTTGTTTGGCAGTGGCATACCGATCGCCATAGCGATCGGTCAGGTTTCCATCTAGATGAATAACGCGATTTTTTAAATCAACGTATTCATTTTGCAATCCATTTTGTACCTGTTCTTTCCATGTTCCAGATTTCTGGTGAAACTGGCTAAGCAACCGTTGCTTCACTACATAAAAAGCGCTTGTGAGTAACGCCTGCCAACTGGGTGTATCCGCCATTCCAGATGTGACTTCCTCCACTTTTTCATCAGCAAAATCATGGCGTACTTCAGGATTTTGACTGGAGAAATTGGTTGGTGGAATGACCGATTCGGTTGTTTGGAGTGGCGATTCAATGGATGGGGCAATCACTTCAACGGGTTTTGCGATCGTGGACGGATTTGCCTCGTCTAATTCCTGAATTACCGTTGAGAATGCTGTTTTGGAAAGGGCCTCAATTTCACCTTTGCCTTCTTTGAACTCAGCGACAACCTGAGCCGTTGCCTCTTTCACAATGTCGCGAATTCGCGCGACTCGTGTTCCACCCGTGGCTTTTACTTTGTCCACTTCGGATGTAACCCGATTTTTCATAGACTCTAACATCCCTAAACCCTCCCTCAGAGGTACGACTTGGTCAGACGATCGAGCGAACCGTGTTTTAGCTGACTCACTTGACTCACGAGGTTGAAGTTGTTTAAGGAGTCGCTGAGTTTTGATTGACTGCGCTCTGAACACAAGATCATCTTCGCAAACTTCTCTGAAGAACTCTGGTGTGGATAACCCAAGACTTTGTCGTAACATTCCCACTCAGGGCTTTTCCGTAATGCGCGGAACCGCTGGCGCGAACTTCGGTGCAATCGGCTGTCTCCCTATCTAAAGTGGGAAAAAACGGGTTCAGGGCGGGTTGATGGCACAGGTGATGCCCTTCGCACAGCCCCATTGAATTTGAGTCATTTGAAGGCTTTGAAATCGTTAGGCCACACGTTCAATAAATTTCCGGAAAAGATTCTCACTAAATAGTATTTCTATTTGTACCTGCCTGACAAAAGATTTTTGACTATACTTGCGTAGTCAAAAATCTGTTCATAAACATTAGAAACCTAAGTGCTAGCGCCTCTGTTTTTAGTCGTGGCGTAGCGCCAGATTTAGCGAAGAGATGATCGGATGTTCTGCTTGGAGGGATTCGATGGCTAGCAGAGATAAGGAAAATACAACAATTTTTAGTGGCTTTTTTCACGGAACTGCTGCGGCACTATTGGGCGTAGTGGTAGCACTGATTGGTATACCGGTTGCTTTCATTAATGTTGCGCCAGATTTGTTGAAAGAAATCAGAGAATGGATAGAGTGGATCGATCCATCGAGTTCGGTGGCTGGGGTTCGTACGCCATCAGAGCCAGCTCCCCATCCTTCCGACACCGCTCGTTATCAATCCACTCTTTATCCCTCCAATTTTGTGCAGCAAGTTACAGAAGAATGCGTAGCATCAGGGGGGACTTACATTATTTGCAAATGTCAAATTGAAGAATTTCAGAGAAGATACACTTGGCAAGAACTTCAACAAAAGATTGCGAATGACTCTTCAGGATTTTTATTAGAAGCAAGTGCAATCGGGCAATCTTGCCAGTCTCTTCGTCGTTGGTGAGATCGTAGAGCTGATGGGGGAATATTTTTGTAAGGAAAATGCACCAAAGCTTCTGACTGTTGCCCAACATATTTTCCCAAAGATTGGACGATCGCCCTAAGTTTGGGTAGTCGAAGTGATAACTCTGTAACGTCGCGATCAAACTCTCCAACATCGTGATCAAACTTTCTAATATCGCGAGAGCACTGCATACGAACAGACCCTTACGGTTTGGTCAGTGAAGATTGCTGTTGAGCTTCTGTAATTGCTTTGAGCGCCTGTTGCGCTACCAGATTGTTAGGATTCAGATTGAGTGCAGTTTGTAGCGACTCCATCGCCGCCTCATATTGTTTCTGTTGCGCCAACACCAGCCCCAAACCCGTCCAGGCGTCTGCATTTTTGGCATCCAGCGATACTGCCTGCTCATAACTGGCTTGCGCTTCGGGATAATTTTCCAACGCCACCAGTGCCACGGCGCGATTTTGCCAACCTTGCGCCAGTTTGGGATTGGCAGTAATGGCTTGATTGGCAGAATCGAGCGCTGCCGGATAGTCACCCAGCGACCATTGCACCACACTCTGATTTGCCCAGGTGCCTGCATCCTGGGGATCGCGTTTCAGCGATTCGGCATAGGCTGCCAGGGCGTTTTCGGGTTGGTTCAGCGATCGCAAAATTCGCCCCTGATTTGCCCAGGCACGCGCATCCTGGGAGTTGAGTTCCAGCGATTTTTGCACGGATGCCAGCGCTTCATCATACTTTTGGAGATACCAGAGCACGACAGAGCGATCGCTCCAGGCTTCTGCCCAATCGGGACGCATCCCCACTGCCCGATTGGCGGCTGCGAGCGCTTCCTCCAACTTACCCAACACCGTTAATGCCTGACTCTGTTGATTCCATGCCTGAGCAATATCGGCAGGTTGCCAGTTGCTATCGCCTTGAATCGCCTTTTGGCAAGCCGCCAAGGCGGCTTCTGCCTGTTGCAATTGGTTTAGCACAATACATTGGGCAAGCAACACCTGGGCAGCTTTGGGCTGTAGTTCCACAGCGCGATTGAGTGCTACCAGCGCCTCAGTCGGACGTTTCAATTGCCGCAAGGTTTGCCCTAATTGAAACCAACTGTCGCCGTCATTGGGTTCCAGATGAATGGCTTGATCAAACGCCTGGGCAGCGAATTCAAGTTGGCTCAAATTGCGATGAGCCAGCCCCCGTACATACCAGGCGCGCATGGGCGTTTCCGGGTCCCAATTGCCATTGCCTTTGAGTGCCAATTCACTGGACTCGATCGCTGCCGCATCCTTGCCGATCTTCTCCAACGCCTCCGCTCGATAGAACAGTGTCAGCGAGTCATTGGGTTTCTCGGTCAGCGCCTGGTCATAGAATTGCACCGCTTGTTGATAAACCTCTGGCTGATCGATCGCCACACTGCGATAATGCTGAGCAATCACGGGCGATCGATTGCCCCAATACCGATTGATCTTCAGCGCTTGTTCGCAGGCGAGAATTGCCGCATCTTTTTGTTTCAGCGCTATCCAGGCAACGCATTGATCGGTCAGCGCTTGAGCATACTTGGATTGCCGTTTCACTGCCTGGGTCAACGAAGCCAGTGCTTCTGGATACTTTTTCAACTTGACTTGCAGTTGCCCGTAGCGCGCCCACAGTTGCGGGTCGCCCTGACGCAGTTCGATCGCCCGTTCACAGGCAGTTAGGGCTTCTTCGGGTTTGGTGGTCGAAAGTAGGGTGCAAAGCTGACTCCAATAGTTTGGATCTTTCAGGTTTTCCAGGCTTTCTCGCGCCAGGGTCGGCAAGGGGAGGAGGGTGAGGGCGATGAGGAAAAGGAGGGGGAGGAAGGGCTGGGTGGCTGGGTGGCTGGAGCGGTGACGGTCTCTTCTACCCATCCGCTCGTCGACCCCATTTCTACGTTTGATCCGGCGGTTCATGGATTTGCCTCAATTGCGATTGAACTGGGGCGGTTGTTCGGCGGGAGAGACCTGATCGTTGGTAGCGGGAGCGGGCGTACCAAAGGGCGTGGGCGTACCGGCACCAGCCGCACCGGGCGCACCGGGCGCATTTGCACCACCGCCAGCGGAGCTACCGGGCGTACCGGGCGCGGCGCCGCCGCCAGCAGCTTTGGCAGCGGCATCTTTTTGGCTGGGATCGTAAGTTTCGATCGTTACAGCCCGGGTGATGATTTCTCCTGTAGCCGTTTTGACCTGGAGGGCGATCGTATTGCTGCCCTGGGGGCTGAGGGGCAGGCTGATTTTGCCCATGAGAGGGACGCTACCGGGAGCGGGGGTCAATTCCACTTGCGTGGTCGAGCCTGCCTGAACCTGCCAACTGACTTGAATCACAGGGGGTGCTGTGCCAGGAATGATAGGCACTAATAGCTTGGCGGGGGCTTCCTTGCCGTTGATTTGAAAGCGAAGAATCTGGGGGATTTGAGGCTGGATTTTAATCACCTCGGTAGACTTCGGTTTTGGTTCGCTGGCAGCAGCAGCGGTGGCATTGTCTGCCCCGTTTTCGGAGGTGGGCTTTTTTAGCCCGATCGCCTGTAACTCTAGGCGATATTCACCCACGGTATTGAGTCCGGTAGGAACATCTCGACAAATCAACACGTCTCCCAGCGTGCAAAAGGGTCGTAAGGCATCCGGCAGTTCTCCTGGCGTAGAAAACTGAAACCAAATTTCGCCCACCATTTTGTTTTCTTTATCGCGCCCGACCAGATGCAGTGCCGTGAGGTCTTGTGCCATGGTCACCACCCAACCCAACCGCACGCCAGCCTGATCGACCATGGGAATTGCCCGTTCAGCCGGAGTGGGATTACCTGCCGCCGCTTCACGGTAAATCAAAGCTTTGGGAGTCAAGACGGTGACCGTCGGGAAAGGTTTGGCAGCAATTTCGACAGGACTGGTTTTAAGGACGATCGGCTTTTTCTGTCGCCCTTTGGGGGTCAGCGTCAACTCAAACACATACTTGCCTGGCTGAAAGGCATCGGTGCGGATCTGGTTGCAGACCAGCAATACTTTTTGTTGGGTACAGAAAGGGCGCAAGGCAGCGGGTAACGAGTTGCCAGTGAATTCATAAATTAGCGGACCACTCAACACAGCACCATCAGCACTGTAACCCGTCAACTTCAGGGTTTGGATGCGATTGGGATGCTCGATTTGCCAGCGCACCCGTGCCATATCCCCATTGGCTTCGGCATAGCGGCTATCTTCAGCTGCAAACTCAAGCACGTTGGGTGGAGTGGGTGGACGCAAAAAGAACCACCAGATCAGAAAAATTAGCGTGCCGAGCACGCCCAATCCGGCAAGCACCACCAGCAACAGTTGCCACCAGGGACGGGGTACCCAGGTCAGCGTTCCCTGAAGGGTTTCGGGTGAGATCGGGCGATGATCGGGCGCTTTTAGATCAATGCGAAAGGGGTAAGACTTGCCGATGCCAAACCAGGGACGAGTCCACCAGTGTTGAGGGCGACCCTCGACCAGAACCTGAGTAGTGGTCTGGGGTGCCAGCGTGACGGTGTCGGTAGGTAAGGTGTAGGTGCAAGTATCAGGAGGCGAAAGTGAGGTCAGGGCAAATTGCACCTGACGCGCAGTATTGCCCAGGTTGGCAAACTGAAGCGAAAACTGAGCCGGACGATCGCGGACCTGGTCTTGCAGGGTCTGTAATTGCGCCTGGAGTTGGTAGGTGGGTTCTACGCGTAAATACACCAGCGCCAGTAAGCCCAACGTGGCATCATTTTCTGAAGCGAGGCGAAAGGTGGGTAGGTAGTGACCCGCTAATGGCAAGTTGGGAGCATGGATGTAAGCCCGAATGGTGCCACGATCGCCCGGATTGATCCCCACACTCTCGTCGATGCGCACCAACCCCAAGCCAGTAAAGTCGCGGGGATATTCTATCTGAACATGCCAATCCTCTGGTAAACCCGTACATTCCAGCCGAAAGCGATCGACCCGTTCGGAACGGTTCTCGATTAACAGTTCTACCGCCACAGGAATGCCCGGTTGCACGATTACTGGGCGATCGGGCGTGGTGATCGGGCTGATGGTAAAGGTGGGATCTTGGGTAGTTTCGCTGGTCTCCGGTGCCAGAATTTGCAACCGACAGCGGGTAGGGGGTAGGTAGTCGTCGGCGTAGGCTCCTTGGGGACGCACCACCACTTCATAATCAAACCACTGGGGGAGCGCTTCCCCCGGTACTTCAATACAAAAGGTGAGTTCGCCACTTTTATTTCCCGACAGTGCTAACCATTGTTCGGGCTGGTTACACCATTGCGACAAGAGTTCAGACGGCGATTCCAGCCGCACCTGCACCACGGCATCCTGATCGCCCCGATTTGTAATCGTCACGCCGAGATAATGATGGGAATCGGGCGTCACTCGATAGCGATCCCAGGCAGAAACGATTACACTCAGTGGTGTATGCGTGGGCTTGCCTGTCTCGGTGAGTGAGTTTGCATTCATGATTTTCCTCCTGCCAGGACAGGACAGCGGTTGCCCTCTAGCTGGTTACTGCTGAGCGAGACCCGATACAGTCTCACTTGTTTGTCTGCACCACCACTCGTGACCCAGACACTGTCACGGGTCTGAATCACATCGACTGCATTCAGCGGGTGTTTTGTTTGATCCAGCACGCGCCCAGACAGTTCGCTCGATCGCCGCAATCCTTGTCCATCCAGCGACCAGAGCTTGACCCGCCCATCATCACCGCCGCTTGCCAGAAAACAGCCGTTGCTACTGAGGGCAATCGCCCGCACTGGACTGCCCTCATGCCCCAACCAGGCTTTGTCGATCGCGGCGCAGTTGCCCCGGTTTTGCACACACGTATCGGTATCCCATAAGCTGATGCGTCCCTGGGTATCGGAGATCGCCAGCAAGTTAGGTTGTTCAGTGGCGGCACTAAGACTGGTGATGTAGTCGGTGGAGCCACCGGACGGATAAGGCAGGTCGAAGAATTGGGTGGTTTTGGGTTTTTGGTGGCTGTCGGTTAGCACTTGCATCAACAAAAAGCGGTTGAAGCGTCCCCCGATCGCCAGATACTCGTCAGTATTGCCGACCAGCGTCATCGCTTGAATGGCAAATTGCGTATCATAGGCAAGCTGGGGTTTATTTTGCGTGGGATGAAAGTTGCGAATATCCCATTGCAGCACCAGTCCACTGCCATGCCCGCTATAGAGAGTGCGGGCATCGCGACTAAAGACTAACCCAAACACGCGATCGTCTTTGTCTGGCGTCAGGCGCGATCGTTCGCCCGTCAAGAGATTGGCAAGTTGAATTTCCCCATTTTCCAGCCCCAGTGCTACCTGATCGTTGTTGACAGGGCGGTAACGGGCAACCCGTACTGCTTTGGTAAGATTGCCCATGCGGCTCTGCGTATACAGATGTTGTTCGAGAATCTTCCAGCGCCGAATGCTCTGATCGCTCGATCCACTCAGGACTTCAGTGCCTTGCCCATTAAATTGCACCGAATTGACAGCAGCTTGATGTCCTGGATCGCGCAAGAGTGACCAGGTGAGTGCCCCTAAACCCAGTACCAGCAGCACCCCCAACAACTGTTGCCACAAGGGGATCACGGGAAACAAATTGACTTCCAGCGTTTGAGTTTCATCTTGAAGCGGAATGTGGCAGTCGATCGCTGCCGCTTTGACTTCAAACCGTTTCGATCGTGCCCACCCCAACCAGGGCAATCGTTGCTGAATATAAAGTGGGAGCGTACTGTTTCCAGTCGGCAGTGCTACGGGCAACGAACCCAGCGAAACCCCGGGCGGCAAAACTAGGGGATCAACAACGGCAGGGGGAGGTGTTGCCTTGGCTCCAAACCAACGACGTTGGGGTTTTAATGCCTGCACGGCAACTTGGACACCGGGTGCCAGGTTACTCTGATTACGAAACTGGAGAGAAAATTTAGCTGTGCCCTGAGGTGGATTTTGCCAACGTCCCAGTACTTCTGGGATTGCGCATTCCAATGGACTACAGGCAAACTGGAGGGTGCCTGCAGGTAGGATATAGAACGAGCCAGCTGCTGTGACGCTGGGAAACCGACCCGTTGCCTCCAGCCGGAGTGGATAGATTTGACTGAAGGCTTGTTCCGGCGATGGAATTTCGCACTCAAACACCACCTTCTGGCTTTTGCCCGCGGGCAGGGAGACGATTTGTTGAATGCCAGCAGGAAACCAGCGATCGGGCAAGCCATCCAACCGCAGGGTAGCTTCCATCGGCACGCTGGTAGGGTTTTGAATCTGCCCCAAAATGGTCACGCGCTCATTGGGACGCGCTTCCTGGTTCGGCACCAGCAAAGATAAGTCGGGCGGCTGTCCCTGAAGTCCCTCGGCGACCAGTCGCAACAGTTGTCGATCGTATTGGTTCTCGAGTTCACGCGAGGTGACTTCGACCGTGAGATCGATCGCCCCCTGAAATTGTTGGGCGATCGGCGGCAGGTCAAAAATCTCAATCTGGAAGCGGGTACAATCCCCAGCAGGGATCTTGGTAGAAATGGCAGGGGTCAGACGATACCAGGACTTGGGGGTATTGAGCAGCGCACCGGCTGCCAGGAGTCTCAACTGGAACGAGGCAAAGCGCGAACTGTCGTTGTACACCGTGGCATAGAAGACTGCGGTTGCCTGTCCAGCACTCAGCGTCACCTGCCGATGGGATAACTCAGTCGTGATCTGCTTTTTAGTAGTGGCAGGTTCGACCATTGCCTCGGACTCCTTAATGGGGCTTGGGGAAAAAGGATGGAAGATAGCGTGTGAATTATCCAGACGGTTGAGTGCGGCGCTGAAGGCTGTCGGTAGGCGTACTCGTTTCGATGGGTAGCGGTTGCATGGCTTGTATCCATTGCCGCCGTTGGGCAGCAAAATGCAAGAGGTTGATGCCCCATTCCTGAGCAGAACGTAACATTTCGCGCGGGAGCGTCAGCGTGGGGTTGCGTCCCCAACTCTGGCTCAGGTCGCCTACCATCCACACCAACCCACCCCAATTTTTGACGTGAATGGCATGACCGAGTACCTGGGGCAGTTGACTGAATAAGAAGGGCTGCCAGACGAGAGGATGGTCATCCCCCAAATCGCCAGACCCCGACAGAGAAATGCCGAGTCGGGGCGCGATCGTCGCCAGTTGCTGTTCGATCTCTTGCAATCGCTGAGCGATCGCGGCTTGGTTGGATTCAATTTCGTTCTTCAGGGCAGTACCTGTTTGACGAAACAGATCAGGATCTCGCTTTGCTTCGGTTAGCCCCAGTTGCAGTTCTTTGCCGATATCGAGCAGATCCAGGAGATCAATCTCGCTAAAGTCATTGACCACCAGGAGCACCCCCCCTTGTGTCAGATAGGCACTCAGACTTTGTAAAGCGGGGGTGGACAGTGCCATTAGAACATCCTGCGCGATCGCTAGCAACTCGCAGTCGAGCACTGAAGCGCGCCCCAGAAATTTGGCAGAGAAATTTTGGGGCGGTGTGCCGCGCAAAGCAGGATATAACCCCGTGAGCGATCTCAATAACTCGGTAAACCCTTGCTGGGTGATGAGATCGCTGGCACGATCAGTGGTCACTTGCCCCACCCTCACCCACAACTGAGGATAGGGCTGAGGATGGCAACGTCCGCGAAAATCGAGCTGGTTGTCGCTGGGAGCAAAGACATCGGTTGGGGTTTGGAGTTGGGTTGCCCCAGACCGGAGATGGATGCGGCAAAGCTCAACATCACGCGGATCAAGCTGCACTTTCTCGACAATGCGAAAGCTTTCTTGCAACACACGAGTGGACGGATTCAGACGCAAGGCATCAGGATCAACATAATTGACTGCCAGGTGGACAACCAGGATTTGCCCTTCTGGCGGCTCGGACATAATCCGAAATTCTTCGGGTTGGCGAACAATAATAGGGTTGCCTTCAATATCGATCGCGACCCCCGGTTGAATCTGAAGCAACCGACCATCGGGTTGCTCTGGTACGATCGCCACCCCCAAGCCGTAGATGATCCCAGCTTCGTGTAGTGCCTGGTATTGAAAATTTTGTCGTTGGCGGTGATATCCGTGCGCCTGTTGCCATCGCTCTGCATTGATGGTCAGTCCGTCACTAATGTGTAACCGCTCAAACGCTTCCAAGCGAGGATAGGGGCGGAAATCAGACATGGACAGTCTCCTCGATCGGGGCAATCTCTAAGTCATACGTGCAAACAGCAGGTTTTTCCTGCTCAATGATGGTACGCACCAGGGATTCATCCAGGACTTGTTCGACAGGGGGACATAGCTTGACACTAAAGTGAAAAGGTCTGCCACCGCCCAGAGTGGCAGTGGGCCCGAGATCGGTCTCTCCCAAGACAAACCCACGACTGAAAGCGGCATGAATTTGAATCGGCTGCTGTTCGGGTGGACGTGTGGGATTGTGCATCGGTAAACCCGTATAAAGGTGGAGGTAGAGTTGCAAACCCCGCCGGGTGCCACGCCACTGGTAGATTTCCATTGCCCGTCGAATCAGCGATCGCTGTCGCTCTAGGCTCCAATTGGTTTCATTGTGCCAGCCCACCCATTGTGCCAGAAACGGGAGCAGCGCTTCAGGTGCGGTTAAAGGATCTAAATATGCCCAGAGGGTTTGGAAGGTATTGACCGCAGGCTCGAATGATTGCTCAAAAATCTTCAGGAAACGTCCGATGAAATCGACTTCGCGATAAACCGCAGGCAAGAACTGAGGATACAAACTGCGCGGTCGCAGAAAGAGGCGAAAGGATTCACTTGCCATTAAATCGGTGGGATCGCCCTCTGGGGAAGAGCCATAGACTCTGACCTCGCCTGGATAGCTGAGGTTGAGGGCTTGTTCGGGCTGGAGTATCTGCCGCTCCTCGAAAAAGTCGAGATCTGGATGGAAGCGCACAACAGCTTCAGTGGTGCGACCAGGAGGCAACTCTGCCCCTTCGGTATGCAGACTATACCAGGTTTCGGGAATGGTGCTGTTGACCTGGAGATGATAGGACAGGGGCGTATCGCTGCGGTGCTCCAGTCGGACCAGCATTTCGCTCACTTCTCCTGGACACAAACACAAACTGGGAAAAATTGAAACTTCCGTATCTGCCAGAGCACCCCAAGTCGCAAGAGAAGGAGAGGCTTCCGCCACAGGGGGAGGATCTGCCACAGACATGGGAACCAGTTCCAAGCTGAGCGTGCGACGATCGGCGCGCTGGCTCATAACAGTTCAGCCTCCCCACCCAAAATTTGAATCCGATGAGCAGATTGGCGCTGTTCGCCAGTTGACGCACGAATCACGGCAGTCTGTTCAGGGATGATCCCCGGCTGCCCCGGTTCGACAATGCGCTCTGCCCAGATCCGTCGATCTACATCTGCCCAAGAACAGATCACGCCATTAGCACCCGGATCGATCACGCCATTGGTCACCGATTGTCGCTGCCAATCATTTTCCTGGCGCAGTTCGTAAAGCTGAATGGCATCCAGATACTTGACTCCTGATGTATTTTGGAACAGCCGCACCAGATCGGACTGATAAAGCGGTACACCCATGCCCCAGCCGTTGCCCTGGCGTCCACCCGTCAGGGGATTGAGCAACTGATAGAGTGCCTGGGTCAACTGCTGCCGTAAGCCTTCTCTGGCTGTGCCCAGTTGGTAGTCCGGCTCCACCCCCAGCACTGCCTGCACTGAAACCCCAACATAAGCGGGTTCCAGCAACCGCACCTGTGTCCCCAGTAAGCAGCGATCGCCCAAAAAACGCTCGACTTCATCTCGCAAAGGCGCACTGAGGTTAAAGCCTTCCGGCGGGATGCCCTGCTCCCAATCGGGAATCGAGACGCGGGGCACCACATACACGGTTACCACACCGGGCAAATTACCTGGTTGCTGACGCGGGCAGTAGGCACGCCCTACCGCACGGCTGGCTTGTAGCGTTAGGGTCTCATAGTCTTCGGGGGTAACTGCCCGATTGCGAGTCCGCAATAACCGGGGCACACGCAGCACTGCTTCTTCCAGATTTTCTTCGTTGGCACCATCGCGTGCAGGTTCATGGTTGGTGACTTGTTTGACATAGGGCAAGGCAGTTTTGAGAGTTTGGAGCGAATACTTGGGCACATTGCCGCGATCGCCTCCCCCAGTGCGGTAAGAGATCATGTGCAACAGTGCTCCTCGTCCGGGCACTGCACCATACTGCCGCTCCAGGGTTTCAACCCGTTCCAGATTTGCCTGACTGACTGAGGTACCCTGCCATTGGACCTGGCGACGCAATTGCACTTCTTCTTGCAAATGCTTGGGTTCCCGGATCAGGGGACCAAACTGGATGCGTCCGGTGCGCGCGTCGAGTGTGTAGTGGCGATCGCTTGGGCCCGAATCAGCAAAGTTTTCCACCTCCTGCCACTGTTGGGGCGGTTCTCCCGGCGGTGTGACCTGCAAGTATTCGCCCGGTTGCCGTTCCAAAATACTCTGAGATTGCAGGTAAAAGGTCTGTCCGGGGGTGCCGTCGCTTTCGCCAACCAGTTCGTTCAGAATGCGGGTACATTCGCTGGCACGGGTGCGTCCCCCGATCGTCTGGGCAAACAGCGTGGTCAACTGGGGCGATCGGCTAAAGCGCTCGTTCTGTAATTGCTGACAACGGCATCGCAGCCAGCGTCCGTAGTAGCCCGCAAAGGTGGTTGCCACCCAGGTCAGGGGCATGTGCAAGATCACTTCTGCCTCGCTTAGCCCTGCCAGTCCTCGCCGTTCCACATCATCGAAGCTAAAGCCCTTGGTACCGTCATCTGCTTCTTTTAGCAAGACGGGTTGCCATTGTAGACCATCCCAGGCTTCCCACTGACGAGGTGGGCGGTTGGGGTTGATACCCGTGGAACCTGCGGGTTCGCCTTCAATGGTGAGTACCAGTACATTGCCGTCTAGGGGTTCGATCGCGTCAAACACCAGATAAAAGCAGTCGCCTGCCTGGGGCATGGTTTGAAAGACGGTCTGTTGCCGCCCAGTCCAGCGTCCAGCACCATCCCGCGACCACTGGTTGGCGAGGCGATCACGCACCTGTTGGGGCTGATCTCGAGCAGCCTCTTCTGTTAAGAAATAACGGATCAGGGGATAGCCCAGGCGCAGTTCTTGATTGGTGCTGAAAATGATCGCTGGATCGGTTTCGGTGCGTTCAGTTGCCACTTCTGCGCCGATCGGAATCGAAGGAATCGATCGCTGAGCATCTTGTGGGCGGGTGAGATAAAAAGAGAGGACGGTGTGGGCGGGGGCAGGCGGTTGTAACCGCACTCCCAACATTTCTAGAAACGCCACATAGTTGCGACGCGGCACCTGATTGAAGCGCAATAACATCTGATCGGTTAACCAGGCAAACAACTCGATCAGCGTCACACCGGGGTCTGAGGGATTGTAGTGTGTCCATTCCGGGCAATAGCGGGGAATCCGCAGCAGACATTCATCCACCAAATCTTTGAAGGTGCGATCGTCGAGATCAGATTTCGGTAACTGGGTGAGAAAATCAAAATCCACGGTATTTACCAGTAAGAGATGTCAGCAGGATGCGGTGGCGCGCGCGCTTATTCAAGCGTATCTGCGGGTAAAAGATAGAAGGGATAGACTAAACTGCGCGAGTCGTAGCTGTTGGTGGGGTGGTATTTGATTGTGATGTCTACTCGCCCCCGCACCGGATCAGGATCAGTCAAGACGGCTTCCAATTCAATGCGAGGTTCCCAGGCTTCCAGTGCTTCTTCGACATAGAGTCTTAGCAACAGCAAGGTTTGGGTGTTCAAAGGGGCAAACACCAATTCGGACAAACGCGAACCAAAATCGGGACGGTAAACCCGTTCACCCAGGCTAGTACGGAGAATCAGATGAATCGATTCTTCCAGGTTTTGCCTTTCGGCGCTGAGCTGCAAGCTACCCTGCACGCTGGTCTTGAGTGGGAAGCTGATGCCCTGCCCAATGTAAGATTCCATGCTGTGGCACTCCGATCGGTGATGAGAGTACCTTTAATGTATTGAGCCACCTCCCTGGGGGGTATTTGACGAAAGTTAGGGATTGGCATCGAAATGGAAACATGCAACAGGGGTATGGAGGTCATCCCGTGTCTAGCTGGTACAACGAAGATCTGGCTTATATCCACGATGTAGGCTTTTGCGACTATGCGCTGCAAGCCAATTCCAGTATTCTGGCAAGCTTGGCACAGCAAGGGATTCAGCACGGTTTGGTGGTAGAACTGGGTTGTGGCAGTGGGTTGTCTACCCAAGCTTTTGCTCAAGCAGGCTATGACGTGCTAGGGGTGGATATTTCGGCAGCGATGATTGCGATCGCCCAAGCCAGAGTGCCGACTGCCCAGTTTCGGGTAGCGTCGCTCTTTCAAACAGAAATTCCTCCCTGTCAGGTAGTGGTAGCGATCGGGGAGTGTTTCAATTACTTGTTTGATGCTGTATCCGATGTAGATTCGACAGGCGATCGTTCTTCACTGATGCCTCTGTTTCAGCGGATTTATACGGCACTGGTGGAGGACGGTCTGTTAATCTTTGACATCGTTGAACCCGGACAAATTACTCCCCATATCTCCAGCCGGAACTTTACTGAAGGCAAGGATTGGTTTGTGCTGGTCGAAAAGTCCGAAGATCCAGAGCAGCGAATCTTGACCCGTCGGATTATTACCTTTCGCCAAATCGATGACTACTATCGACGATCGGATGAAGTGCATCGACAGCGACTTTACTTTGCCTCAGAACTGGCCACCGAATTGGCGTCGATCGGCTTTCAGGTACAGATTTCGCGTCACTATGGGCAATACGAGCTACCGCCCGCCAGGGCTGCTTTGGTTGCTCACAAACCCAGCCGCTCAAGTCATTGAGGGTCGATTGCACTCGACCATATCCAGGCAACAATTTGTGATTGATGCCGATCAAAAAAGACTGTAAGTGATATGAAAGGTTACATTGACTAAATCAATGGCAAAGATGAAGATCGAACAGGAGTGTAATCTACACCTGGGTGAATATTGATTGAAGTCGAGCGTGATGGTTCCAAACGCTCGATCGATATGCCAAGACAATATTAAGTCCATTCTCACACTCGCTTCGAGACACTGCTTCTTGATTGGGCATGATGAAGGCAGTGCCACTGGTGGACATTTTCAGCAGAACCAGCAGGTTAGACTGTAAACTCTGCAAATTCGCTATTCTCATCCACTTGAGCATTTTGATGTGCTGGCGTGGGTTGGAAATTGGAACTGCGTAACAACTGATCCAAAGTCAATTTGGGGTTTTGTTGCAGTACATTCAACACACTGATGAAATCGCGCACAATTTCGCCAGGCGTCAACAGCGCATCGGCTCCCATCCGACCCACGATCGCCCCCAAAAACTGTTGTAACTCGGCAGCACTCAAACTCTTTTTGTAAGCATAGTGAATGGAATGCACCTCTGCCAATCGTTGCAGCAGTTGCAAGATTTCTTCCTGACTCAGCGGTTCTAGCCGAATCACCGGACCGATCGCATCCTGAATTCCGGCTTTGCTGATAAAGCGACTTTGTGAGGTGCGGCGCTGCCAGGCAGGGTCGCTATACAACCCACGTCGATTATCTTCTAAAAACTGCGGCGTGCCACCCACCAAAATACCCAGATACCCAACCCGTCCCTGCATCGCATCATTGAACATCGCCAACAGCTTGTCATAGTTGTTTTGGCGAGAAACCGTTGTGGTGATCTTATAGAGATGCACCACTTCATCCAAAAAGATCAGAAGTCCTTTGTAGCCAATGTCGGACACAAACTTGGCAAGGAGTTTGATGTAGTCGTACCAATTGTCGTCATCAATGATGACGCGCACACCCAACGCCGCTTTCGCTTCGGTTTTGGTGGCAAATTCCCCCCGGAGCCAGCGCAACGCCGATTCTTTTTTGGTATCGTCATCGGCTCGATAGCCATTCCAATAAGCAATGATCACATTGGCAAACTCGAAGCCATTCACCAGATCGGCAACATCTTTGGTCACTTCTCGAATTTTGGCTTCCACATGCTCGTCAAACCCAGCATCATTGGGCTTGGTGTTGGTCTCTTGAGCAACCTGGGTCTGGATGCCTGCAATCCAGCGTTCCAAGATAGGTGCCAGAGAACCCCCATCGGGACGGCTCTTAGTCGCCAGGTTGCGCATCAGCTCACGATAAGTGGCAACCGCAACTCCACCAGACCCAGAAAGGCGACGATCGGGCGTAATGTCGGCATCAGCGACCACAAATCCTTTTTCCATGGCATGGTTTCGGATCAGTTGCAGGGTAAAACTTTTGCCTGCCCCATAGCGCCCCACCACTAGCCGAAAGGCAGCTCCGCCGCCAGCAATGTTTTCTAGATCTTGCAACAGCGACTGAATCTCGCGCTCGCGCCCTACGGCGATGTGATCTAGCCCAATTCTAGGCACAACACCCGCCCCCAAGGCGTTGATCAGGGCGGTCGAAACTCGTTTGGGAATTTTAGCTGCCATGGGGAAATGTTTGCGCGAACTGATGTTCTATTGTACGCAGGAATGGGTCATTGGGTTGACGATCGGGCAAATTTATAAATTCCTCCTGGTGCGAAGTGAGAGCCCCAGATCTTGCATGAACGCGGAGACAGGGGGACGTGGGGACACAAGGGCACGAGGATTTTGACGGGTGCTCCTCGTCATCTTGCTCTCTGTTATCTCAACGTTTGTGAGTCTAAATCTAAATTGGTTACTTGCCCATTGCTAGCTCAGCTTGCAAAAAGTCAATAAATTGTCGTGCGGTTCTGCCCGATCGCCCATTGTGTCGAGTTGCCCATTGCAACGCCCGAAACTCCAGATCTTCTGGACTGAGAGCAATGCCTGCCTGCACTGCCAGGTGATGAACGATTTGTAGATAGGTCTTTTGGTCAGCGGGTTCAAAGGTCAGTGTCAACCCAAATCGATCGCTAAACGAAAGCTTTTCCTGCACCGTATCCCAGGCATGGACTTCATCGCCATCTCTGGGGCGGGGACGATCGCCAAAAAACTCGCGAATCAAATGCCGACGATTGGTGGTGGCATAGACCACCAAATTGGACGGACGAGCGGTTAAGCTGCCTTCCAAAACGACCTTCAGCGCTTTAAAGGCGTCTTCGTCTTCTTCAAAGGATAGATCATCGACAAAGAGAATAAATTTTTGGGGATGATCTCGCAAGCGATCGGCAATGGTAGACAGCTCACACAAATCTGATTTGGCAACTTCCACCAGGCGCAAGGGGCGATCGGCATAGTGGTTAAGCAACCCTTTGACTAAAGACGATTTGCCTGAGCCGCGACTGCCATACAACAACACATGCAGCGCCGGATAGCCTGTCAACAAAAACTCGGTATTCTTCAGCAGGGCTTCTTTTTGGGTTTCGTAGCCTACCAGATGGGCAACCTGTACAGGATCGGCAAAGGGAATGCCAATCAATGTGCCCGCTTGCCAGCGTAGTGCCCGATATTGAGCCAATAACCCTGCGCCAAAAGTTTGATAGTGGGCTGCCAGATCGGCGGCGGCATCTGCCCAGTGCTCAAAATTGGGTAGGGCAAGGTTGGGAGGATGGGGCATAGGGGAAGGTTCCCAGGCGATCGGCGAGATCGATGCATGAGCCGCTGTCTGCACCCACTCGCTAATCTGTTGCGGCTGACAGTGATATAGCTGTTGTAAAATCTGCAAATCATGCCTTACTGCTTTAACCAGTGGCACAGGTAACTGGGAAAACGGTACTTGTTGTGCCTGTTGCGAAAAAGGATTTTCTGCTAACAAAATTTGTTCGAGCAAATAGGCTTGCCAACTCTGGTTTCGCGTTGCCAATGCCTGAAACCAACGTCCATACGCCTGCAAGCATTCCACCCCTTCGATCGCCGGATTGCGCTCAGCGTGACGAATTGCCTGCAACAATTCTAAAAAAGCCACCCCGATCGGGTTCGCCAAAACCGCTTGATAAAGTAATAGCGACGCTGCCTGATGTTGAAGAAATTGGGCAGAAAGCTTCGACGTATGCATAAATTTGTCAGAATGGCCAGAAGAATGATCCTGTGATCCCAAAAGTTTTCCTGGATACAGCACCGTGGGTCACACTAGAGGATATTCCGTATAATCTGAGTAACGCCACAACTAGGGCTGAAAGAAAACGGACTGATAATGACTGGATGAAGATCCTGGGGTCTGGTCTGTAAGCTGAGCGTTGGGGAGATCGTACTTTTGTTTTGCAGACGGGGTACGATCCTTCCCCTAACTTAGATGAGTAAACAAAATACTAAGGACTATTCTGCAATAAATCAAAAGATTCGCAAGGGATATGAAGGCAAAATGAAGTGAGTTAAACTCCTTCAACCTGCTCTTGATACTCGCTTGCTGAGAGGGCATCATCCAATTCGGTTGGATCTTCTATCCGTACCTTCATCAGCCAGGCTTCGCCATAAGGGTCTTCTGCCAGTTGTTCTGGAGCATCTAAAATTGCGGTATTGGTCTCGATGACAGTACCAGTAACGGGTGCGACTAAATCTTCGACTGCCTTAACGGATTCAACCGTCCCAAAACTTTCTCCTTTTTCGATCGCATCCCCTTCTTCAGGCAATTCTAGAAACACAATGTCGCCCAATTGATCGATCGCAAAGGCGGTAATGCCGATCGTGGCAATTTCTCCTTCTAGCCGCACATATTCATGGGAGTCTAAGTACTTTAAGTCATCGGGATATTCCAGAATCATGCAATTCCCTCTCTACAACAATTAGATTTGAGTGCTTCAGCGATTTAGATTTTAGTCCTTCAGACAGTATCTCACTACGAATGATGGAGTTTGTATACAGCCATTCTATTGAGAGTGTGGCAAAGCAGCTCAGATTCAGCAGCCCAGATCAAGAAAGCTAGGGGATTGAGAGGAATATACCCTGCCAACAAAAGAGACACCTCGATCAGGTGTCTCTTCTAGCAGCTAGCAGCTAGGCTCCCAGAGAAGCAGAGCTGAAGTTATCCCTAGAGAAAGCTCTAATACAGTTCTAGGGAATGGCTTTGTTAATCCTCATCATCGTCATCATCGTCATCATCATCATCGTCGATGCCATCATCAATTAAGCCGTCGTCATCCAGAATCGGCGACATGTAAGCATCGGCATCACCACTATCGGTTCTGCCAAAACTGTCATAGCTGAAGCTAGGACGGTCTTCAAACCCTTCTAGACCATAAGAACGAGCCGTGCGATCGTCGAGCACAACATCTCGGAGATCTGCATCATCATCAAACAGACCCGTGCCTTCGTAAGACAGATCAATATCTGGACTGGTGATATCCTCGTAAGCGTTGAAGCCAGTTCCCGCCGGGATCAAACGACCAATGATGACGTTTTCTTTGAGACCCCGCAACCAATCAGATTTGCCTTCGATCGCTGCTTCAGTGAGAACCCGCGTGGTTTCCTGGAAACTGGCAGCCGAGATAAAGCTGTCGGTATTGAGCGAGGCTTTGGTGATCCCCAACAGCACAGGAGTATACTGTGCCGGAGCACCTCCCGTGATTGCCATAGCCTCGTTGACCTGATTGACCTGATTCAGTTCAACCAACTCACCCGGTAGCATGGTGGTATCGCCCCCATCATCAATCCGAGCTTTGGAGGTCATCTGACGGACAACCACTTCAATATGCTTATCTGAAATATCAATGCCCTGAGATTGATATACAGATTGAACCTCATTTACTAGGAAGGTTTGCACTTCTTGCAAACTAGCCAGAGCTGCCTCATGGTCTCCCATTTTTTCCCGGTTTACCTTGTAGTAAACTTCCAGGATTTCGTGAGGATTCGCAGGCCCGTCGGTTAAACGCTCCGCTGTGCTAATTTCTTGACCATCGGACACGATCGCATTTTGTCCGGGTCCAATGTCATATTCGATCGCAACGCCATCCGAATCGACGACTTTGACTTCGACAATCTCATCATCGCTGTAAGAGACATGAGCAATCCCAGGACGCTCTGCCAAAATACAAGCCTCCTTCGGCTTACGGGCTTCCAATAGTTCTTCAATCCTGGGTAGACCCTGAATAATGTCGCCTGTCTTCGTACGTTCAAAAACCAGCAATACCAAGTGGTCGCCCCGTTGGACTAAGTCACCATCATTAATGTGTAACACAGCTCCTGGAGACACTCGATAAGGACGAGCGATCCGCATAACCAACTCTGAATCAGTTACTTCCAGAACTTGCCCGGAGTCTTCCAAAATTAATCCAGGTGCAATTTCACTCCCCGCTACTAATAGATCACCTGCCTGCACAGAGGTTGGCTTGCCATGCAACGATACAGCGGTGCGATCGATATCCCGCACGACCAGAATTCGGCGAATCGCTTCCGCTCCTTCGCGAATGCCCCGAACTTCACCCGTCTCTTTACAGAGGATTTCTGTTCGAGCAATTACGGCTCCAGGGGCGATCTGATCCCCATCATTGACCAGCAAGCGAGTGTAGGTACTTCCTTGGGTCGGGTCAGCCGCAATATCTCGTCGGATCGGCAGTGACTCCAGAATCACCAATTGCAGCCGCATAATGCCTTCTTCGGTCTCGTCCGGAAGCAACTCAATATCCGCTGCTAATTGGGGGGTATCTTTATCAATTTCCAGAACTAATTGGGTTTTCAGTAGTTCTTGGCCCTCAACGGACTTGACTCGCTCCCCATCTTTAAAGGGCAGTCTTTGCAAGGCACGTAGGCGAATAGAGCGACCCGATTCATTTGTCGATTCTTGGCTAGGCACTGGCGGCTCATCAGGGATCGCAAACTCCCGAACCGGACGCAGCAGCAATGCCGGACCTTCAGGCGTCTCAATATATTCGATATAGCGCAACTCGTCACTGGACAAGCCAGGCAGCACATCCTGTCCAGGCGTAGTAAAGGTGTCGTGCTTAGCACTGCCTTCTTCGGGATTATCCACCAAGTGTAAGTCACCCGGCTTGATCACAATTTCCCGCAGAATGTCATTTTTCTGAGTGACTTCAATCACTCCACTACTCTGGCAGAAGATATCTTTTACCACTTCGGTGCCAGCTTCAACATACTGACCATCTTCGACCAATAGCAGAGAAATATCTTTGTTGACTTCATGCGCTTCTTCAGGAATCCAAAGCAACGTACCGCCTTTCACCACCTCATAGCCGTGCTTGGCTTTGCCTCGTTTGGCAACTTCCACTCCAGAGTACTTAATGATGCCACCAGTTTGAGTGTGATAGCTGCGATCGTTGAGTTCGGCAACGACCTGATTGTTCGCAACCTTCGTACCAGGTGTTGCAATCAAAGAAAACGTCTGATTATTATTGGTTTCAATCAGATAATGATCCCGCCCTTGCTGGCTTTCGATCCGCACCTTTGCCTGATCGAGTAAAACAGACGCTGTGATAATTTCGACTACACGCCCCCCTTTGGTATCCCCTTCTTGAGGTAAGCGCACAATCCCACCATATTCAGTCAGCGTTCTAGTTTCAGCAATGACACTATTGCCTTCTACGCGCTCACCATTTTTGACCGTAGGTTCAGCCCCAGGAAGCAGATTATAAACTTCTCCAGATAAAATCCAGACTAACCCGCCTCGCTGAGCCGTACGGGTAGTATTGCCTTGACGGTCTTTTTTCTCTTCCGGCACAAGCTCCGAGAACTTCACTTCTCCTGCTAAGTCGGAAGCCACGTCTTTGGTTGCTTTTTCCGTTGTCTTACGGGCACGCCCTGTGAGCGGAACTTCTGCCAGAATATCTCCCGTCTTGACCCGTTCCCCATCGCGCACCAGCAGCGTGGTTCCCTGTAAGACGTAAAAGGATTCCTGGCGATCGCCACTTTCCAGTGTAATTTTGGTATTGGCATCAGCCGCATCTACCACCAGAGCATCTTCGCCATGGCGAGTGCGGAAAGGACGAGTCCGTAAACGCTTGGGAAAACGAACGATCCCATCAAAGGGTGCCTTTTCTTGACGAGCCATTTCCCCAGTAAACACACCACCCGTGTGGAAAGTCCGCATGGTCAACTGCGTGCCCGGTTCTCCAATTGATTGAGCCGCAATAATACCAACGGCTTCCCCAATATCCACCAGATGAGCATGGGCAAGGCTCCAGCCATAACAATGCTGACAAACGGAACGGGTGGCTTCGCAGGTCAGAGGAGATCGGACGTAGACCTCTTCCACCTTGGCTCTGCCAATTTCTTGCGCTAAGTCATCAGAAATATCCTGATTGCGGATGGCAATCACTTCTCCGGTTTCAGGATGCAACACTTCAGCGGCAAGAACCCGCCCCAGTAGACGATCTTTCAGCGGAATCAGCACCCGATCTCCGTCGGTCATACTGCGGACAGGAATGCCCCTCTGAGTACCGCAATCAATCTCTCGAATAATCACATCCTGAGAAACATCTACCAGACGACGGGTCAGATATCCCGAATCCGCCGTCCTAAGAGCCGTGTCTACCAGACCTTTACGAGCACCGTAAGAAGAAATGATATATTCCGTAACGGTTAATCCTTCCCGAAAATTGGTCTTAATGGGGAGGTCAATAATTTCCCCTTGCGGGTCTGCCATCAGTCCGCGCATTCCCACCAACTGGCGCACCTGAGAAATATTGCCTCGGGCACCAGAAAACGCCATCATGTAGACCGAGTTCAGCGGGTTATTTGCCTTAAAGTTACGAACAACTTCGTCCTTCAACTCTTCACTAGCACCGTTCCAGGTATCAATTACTTTCTGGAATCGTTCAACTTCAGTAATTTCCCCTCGTGTGTAGCGATCCTCCGTCAACCGAATTGTTTCTTCGGCAGCATCCAACAGTTTTCGCTTGGTCGGCGGCACCTGCAAATCTTCAACACTGATCGAAACGCCTGCCTTGGTGGCATAACGAAAGCCGAGATCTTTCAGTAAATCTGCGACCTGTGCAGTTCGGGCTGTACCGTAATTGGTAAATGACCAGGCGATCAGTTTTCTCAACTGCCCTTTGTCAACAATTCGGTTGCGAAAAATTTGCTGCCTATTTTGCTCTGCCATCTTCTCTCCGCTGCTACGGTGAACTGGATTTTGGATTTCGGGTTTTAGAGTTTGGATTTTAGAGAGACTTCACCCCCGCCTAAAATCCAAACTCTAAAATCAATGACTTACCCTGCCAGGGCATCCTGAATCGTCTTGTTGTAAATAATGCGACCAGGCGTGGTTTTGATGTATTGGGAGATGAGATTTCCTTCAGCATCTTCACGCACACGGCGGAATTTGTAGAGTCTGGTCACAGCACCATCCGGCGATCGCTCTTCTTCCAGCACTTCTTCATCAGGCTTATCGGTCTCAACCGCACCGTCGAAGCGCACCCAAACATAGGAATGCAGAGCCACCTCGTTCTGTTCATACGCAATAATGGCATCGTCCAGATCCGCAAAATAGCGCCCCGCCCCTTTGTGCGCTTCCGGATTTTCTGCGGTCAGATAGTAGCAACCCAACACCATATCCTGGCTAGGGGTGATGATCGGACGCCCGGTTGCCGGAGACAAAATATTATTGGACGCCAGCATCAGCAGACGGGCTTCTGCTTGAGACTCCAGAGAAAGGGGCACATGAACTGCCATTTGGTCTCCGTCAAAGTCCGCATTGAAGGCGGGGCAGACAAGGGGATGCAATTGAATCGCTCGCCCTTCTACCAGAATTGGCTCAAAGGCTTGAATGCCCAAACGGTGCAGTGTAGGTGCCCGGTTAAGCATAACGGGATGCCCCTCAATCACTTCTTCCAGCACATCCCAAACCGTTGGATCATTGCGCTGGATTAGCTTTTTAGCAGCTTTGATGTTGTTGACCAATCCCTGGCGAATCAGGCGATGAATCACAAAGGGCTGGAAGAGTTCGATTGCCATCTCCCGCGGCAGCCCACACTGGTGAATTTTGAGTTTAGGACCCACCACAATGACGGAACGTCCCGAATAGTCCACCCGTTTCCCTAAGAGGTTTTGGCGGAAGCGTCCCTGTTTCCCCTCAATAATGTCCGACAAGGACTTGAGGGGGCGATTGTTAGCTCCCACGACCGTGCGTCCCCGACGACCATTGTCAATCAGCGCATCCACTGCCTCCTGTAACATCCGTTTTTCATTCCGGACAATGATTTCAGGAGCCAAAATTTCTTGCAATCGAGCCAGGCGGTTATTGCGATTAATCACCCGGCGATAGAGGTCGTTCAGGTCAGAGGTGGCAAACCGCCCCCCGTCCAATTGCACCATTGGGCGGAGATCTGGCGGAATCACAGGGATAACTGACAAGACCATCCAATCGGGTTGAGAACCCGTTGCCACAAAGTTATCAATGACACGTAGTCGCTTGATCAGCTTTGCCCGCTTTTGCCCCTTAGAAGTTGCAATTTCTTCCCGCAGTTTTTCTGCTTCCGTCTCCAGATTGATGTCTTGTAGTAGCCTTTGCAGGGCTTCTGCACCAATCCCCACTTCAACCTCAGCCAATTGCGTATCTTCGCTATAAAGCTGATCCTCAATCTCAATCCACTGATCTTCAGTCAGGAGTTGCTTGTAGGTCAGATTATCCGCATTACCTGGATTCAACACCACGTAGGCATTGAAATAAACGATTTGCTCAACATCTCGTAGAGGCATGTCGAGCAGAATTGCCATATAACTGGGAATTCCCTTGAGATACCAAACATGGGCAACCGGAGCCGCCAATTTGATGTAGCCCATCCGATGTCTACGAACACGAGATTCTGTGACTTCGACGCCACAGCGCTCGCAGACAATCCCCCGATGCCGCACCCGTTTGTATTTGCCACAGTGACACTCCCAATCTTTTGCCGGACCAAAGATGCGCTCACAAAACAACCCATCCATCTCTGGCTTGAGTGTCCGGTAGTTGATGGTTTCAGGCTTCGTTACTTCCCCTACCACTTGCCCGTTTGGCAGAGTTCTTTCCCCCCACTGGCGAATCCGCTCTGGAGATGCCAGACCAATTTTGACATAGTCAAACCGCTGTTCTAGCTTTGGCATCGTGTGTGCTTTCCTTTATTCTCTTTGGCAGTTGGTCACAATCTTGTGGGATTTGCGATCGCAGTCAGCTTGGACTAACCCGATCGCAAATCGCCCATTATGGGTGGCTAATATTCGTCGGTTTCGTCTATCTCATCTCTGGAGATGGATTCGTACGTAGGTCGGGAAGGTGCGCGACGGCTGCTAACATCTGCCATCAGATCCACTTCCAGATCCCGATTCGTCCCATCCTCTTTGGTTTCTAGCTTATGAACTGCCACATCCAAACACAGGGATTGCAGTTCGCGCATCAATACCTTGAAGGATTCAGGGGTGCCGGGTCGGGGAATTGCCTTGCCTTTGACGATCGCATTCAACGCTTCATTCCGACCTTGCATATCGTCCGATTTCACCGTCAACAGTTCTTGCAAGGTGTAAGCCGCACCAAAGGCTTCCAACGCCCAAACTTCCATCTCACCAAATCGCTGTCCGCCTTGTTGCGCTTTACCACCCAAAGGTTGCTGCGTTACCAAAGAGTAAGGACCGGTCGAACGAGCATGAATCTTATCATCGACTAGGTGAACCAGCTTCAGCATATAAGCCTTGCCAACTGTCACCGGACGATCAAAAGGTTCACCAGAACGACCATCGAATATTTGCACTTTGCCAGGGTTATCTGCCGCAAAGATCCAATCTTGTCCAGTTTCTTCCTGGGCTTCCTGGAGTTTGCCATGGACAGTTTCGCGCGATTTTTCCTCACCGTGCATTTCATCAAAGGGTGTGATTTTAAATCGTGCACCCAGATTTTCTCCTGCCCAAGCAAGCAAGCATTCATAAACCTGCCCGACGTTCATCCGGCTTGGCACACCGAGGGGGTTGAGAACAATATCGACAGGTCTGCCATCGGGCAAGTAGGGCATATCTTCGATCGGCAAAATGCGAGAAATAATCCCCTTGTTGCCATGACGACCTGCCATCTTGTCGCCCACCTGGATTTTGCGCTTCTGGGCAACATAGACCCGCACAACCATATTGGCACCCGGCGGTAGCTCATCTCCCTGCTCACGGGTAAACACTCGCACATCCACAACGCGACCTTTCTCACCGTTAGGAACTCGTAGAGAATTATCCCGCACATCTCTGGCTTTTTCACCAAAGATGGCTCGCAGCAACTTCTCTTCCGGTGGTTGGTCAGATTCCCCCTTCGGAGTTACTTTCCCCACCAAAATATCGCTCGCCTCAACCCAAGCCCCAATGCGGATAATGCCAGTTTCATCGAGTTGACGCAGTGCGTCTTCACCGACGTTGGGAATTTCGCGTGTGATTTCTTCAGGACCTAGCTTAGTTTGTCGCGCCTCGATTTCATACTTCTCAATGTGGATGGAGGTATAGACATCGTCATAGACCAAGCGTTCACTAATCAGGATAGCATCCTCGTAGTTGTACCCTTCCCAGGGCATATAAACAACCAGGATGTTTTGTCCCAATGCGAGTTCTCCCCCCTCAGTCGCAGAACCATCCGCCAGGATTTGTCCTTCTTCCACCTTGTCGCCCGCAAAGACGATCGGACGTTGGTTTAAGCAAGTATCCTGGTTAGATCGCTGATATTTTTGCAACGGATATTCAATTTCCCGATTATTGGAATCCTTGACCCGAATCCGGTCTGCCGAGACATAGGTCACTTCACCATCGGTTCGACTGACAATCACCATGCCAGAGTCACGAGCCGCTTGAGCTTCTAGTCCTGTTCCCACTAGAGGACGCTCTGGACGAAGCAGAGGCACTGCCTGACGTTGCATGTTGGAACCCATCAGCGCCCGGTTGGCGTCATCATGTTCCAGGAAAGGAATCAGCGAAGTCGCAACCGAGATGATTTGTACAGGGGAAACCGCCGCATAATCGACCTCATTGGGAGTGGTGGTCGTAAAGTCCTGACGGTAGCGGACAGGAACCTGTTCACCCAAGATATTTCCCTCTTCATCGATCGGGATATCCCCTTGAGCAACGCGCAGATCATCTTCTTCGTCTGCGGTCATATAAACTGGTGAACGATCTTTGCGAATACGCCCGTTTTCGACCGGATAGAAAGGGGTTTCAATAAAACCGTAGGCGTTCACCCTGGCATGAGTTGCCAAAGACCCGATGAGTCCAGCGTTGGGACCTTCTGGCGTTTCAATTGGACAAATCCGCCCGTAATGAGAAGGATGAATATCTCGAACCGCAAAACCTGCCCGTTCGCGAGTCAAACCACCCGGACCGAGCGCACTCAAGCGACGCTTGTGAGTCAATTCTGCCAGCGGGTTCGTTTGATCCATAAACTGGGAAAGCTGGGAGGAGCCAAAGAACTCCTTAATCGCAGCAACTAACGGTTTGGGATTGACCAGCGAAGCAGGCGTAAGAGAATCAGCATCGGAAACAGTCATCCGCTCCCGGATGATACGCTCCAAACGATTAAGACCAACCCGTACCTGGTTTTGCAATAACTCACCCACCGATCGCACCCGACGATTCCCCAGGTGGTCAATATCATCCACACTACCAATATCAAATTCCAGATTAATCAGGTAGTCGATCGCCGCCAAAATGTCTTGAGGAGTCAACACTCGCACCGTGTCCGGCACATTGAGACGCAGCTTTTTGTTGAGCTTATAGCGGCCCACTCGACCCAGATCATACCGTTTGGGATCGAGGAATCGAGATTCTAGCAATTGTTGTCCACCAGAAATCGTAGGCGGCTCCCCTGGACGCAGCTTACGATAAAGCTCCATCAAAGCTTCTTCTTCGCCAAATTGCCCTTCTTTTTCAATGGTCTTCTGGAAATACTCCGGGTGCCGTAAAGCATCAAAGATTTCGCTATCTGTTAAGCCCAATGCCTTCAGTAAAACCTGCGCAGACAACTTACGAGTTTTATCAATCCGCACCCACACCAAATCATTTTTATCGGTTTCAAACTTCAACCAGGCGCCCCGGTTGGGAATGAGACTGGCATTATAGGTGCGTCGTCCGTTTTTGTCTGTCTCAGACTTGTAGTAAACTCCAGGGCTACGAACGATTTGATTCACGATGACTCGTTCTGCCCCGTTGATGATAAACGTTCCCCGATCAGTCATCAGGGGTAAATCACCAATAAAAACTTCCTGCTCCTTAATCTCTCCAGTATCTTTGTTTATAAGCCGCGTCGGCACGTACATTTGTACGGCATAGGTACTATCCCGCCGCTTAGCTTCATCAACATCATATTTGGGACGTTTGAGCTTGTAGTCTTTGCCCAGGAAGTGAAGCTCAAGCTTACCCGTATAGTCAGTAATTGGAGAAAAGCTATCCAGCTCCTCAATCAATCCTTCTTCAAGAAACCAGCGGAAGCTCTCCCGCTGAATCTCAACCAGGTCTGGTAAGGTAAAGACGGGGGGATGATAGGTCTGCTCAGTCATGCGTCTCCTCAGGAAGGGTCACGCCTAGCGCGAGTCTAGGATGGTACACTACTTGCGTAGATAAGTCAACAGAGAGATCCTCGATTCTTTTGCTTAAAAGAATCGGAGGAAAGTAATTTCAAAGAAAAATAGTGTGGGTGATAACGGGTAAGGGAATCAAAACAATTTCATGATTATTCACACTCCTAACTATTATGGCGTACCAACTCTAAAACTTGTGGCTTCTTTAGCCTTAAAGCAAGGGATTTGTCAAGTTAGACTGGCATTTTCAGCAGAAAAAATGGGCAAACCCTGGTCAAGTAGTGGCAAATTAAACAATCGACAAGCATTTTGAGTGGTCTGAAGAGCCAGTGTTTCCAAAGAAGTCTGGCGAAGTTGGGCAACTTTCTCCGCAACATGGCGAACATAGGCAGGTTCATTGCGACGCTCACCGCGCTTGGGGACAGGAGCCAAAAAAGGACAGTCTGTCTCGACAAGGATACGATCGCTGGGCACCATTTGAGCAGATGCCTGGATTGACCGCGCATTTTTGAACGTCACGGTACCACTAAAGCTGATATATAGTCCCAAATCCAGAAACAACTGGGTTTCTTCCGGATTCCCGCCCCAACAATGCATCACCCCTTGCACAGAGCCTTGATGCTGCCAAAAAGCTTGCATGAGCTCAACCATGGGGGCTACCGCATCCCGGCAATGGATAATCACAGGCAGATCTAACTGGGAGGCAATTTCTAGCTGTGCCTTGAAAACCACTTCTTGTTGTTCCCGATTAGAAGCTTTGTAGAAATCCAGCCCCATTTCTCCGATCGCCACAATGCGACGATCTTGTTGCGCCAAAGCTAAAATTTCTTTGGCAGAGTGTTCTGTCCACTTTTCTGCATCTAAAGGATGTAGCCCAACCGCAAAAGATAATTCAGAAAATCGATTCGCTAAGGACTGAATTTGGGAAAACTCAGAAGGCTCAACGCAAGAGTGAACCAACCAAGCAACTCCTGCCTGTCTCCAGCGCAAAGCGACAGCATCCAAGTCACCTTGGAAGCTGTCAAAGTTGATATGAACGTGAGTATCAACCAGCTGCATGTGATATTTACGGCTTCATTTCGGTTAGTTCAGGCAATTAAGAGATGGAAAGAGATATTTAGCCTTGAGGGCTACCAGCTCTTAACGGAGCAACCAACTGTCTACGAAGCTGTAGTTTCAGGAGAAGATTGATATTTTTTGAGTGCCCTCGCCAAACGAGATTTTTTATGCGCGCCATTATTTTGATGCAATGCACCACGCTTCACAGCCTTATCAATCTTGCTATAAGCCAGAGACAGGCTTTGCTGGGCTGCTTCCAAGGCTTCGGGATCGAGCTTGCTTCCATACCCTTCAATCGCAGTAAAGCACTTCTTCATCAGCGTTTTGACCGCTGATTTGTAAGATTTGTTGCGTAAACGGTTCCGTTCAGTAATTTCGACGCGCTTGATGGCGGATTTGATGTTAGCCACGATAGTTCTAAGAAACTTTAAGCAGGTACTATAGGGTGCCAGATAAAATACTATAGCATCTCCGTTGAATCATGACGTAATCCCCAAGAAATCCAAGTTAAGCTAAAAAGGAGAATGAGTACGGTTTTACCTGGCAGTTAAAGTCGCTAGGATATTTGAAGACCTGTTTCTCAATGGGTAATTCTTGAGGTTGGCATCCGAACTCCATGCTGCGAATTATTACTCAGAGGTCTGAGGCACGAGCTGAATTGCGACGAATCTGCGATCGCACTCACGATGATCAGGTTGTCCATAAAGAGGCAACAGTGCGCGAGGTGCTTCAGGCAGTCAAACGCCAGGGCGACCGGGCTTTGTTAGATTACACTCTAGAGTTTGATCGACAAACTCTGAAGCCTGATGAACTGCGCGTCAGTGGCTCAGAATTGGATGCGGCTTACCAGCAAGTTTCCAATGATTTACTGAGTGCGATTCAACTGGCTCGAAAACAGATAGAAGCCTTTCATCGTCAACGGGTGCCCAAGAGTTGGGTCAATTTTGGCGAGGATGAAGTGGTCTTGGGTAAACGTTACACTCCGATTGATCGGGCGGGGCTTTATGTGCCCGGTGGGCAGGCGGCTTATCCGAGTACGGTTTTGATGAATGCGATCCCCGCTAAAGTGGCAGGGGTGCCCCGCATTGTTATGGTGACTCCGCCTGGTGCCGAAAAAGCTATTAATCCGGCGGTCTTAGTCGCAGCACAGGAAGCAGGGATTAGTGAGATCTATCGTATCGGTGGCGCACAAGCGATCGCTGCCTTGGCTTATGGCACAGAAACCATTCCTAAGGTAGATGTGATCACGGGTCCAGGCAATATCTATGTCACCCTTGCCAAGAAGCTGGTCTACGGTACTGTTGGGATTGATTCTTTGGCAGGACCTTCGGAAGTTTTGGTGATTGCTGATAAGACTGCCAATCCTTCTCATGTTGCCGCAGACCTTTTGGCACAAGCAGAGCACGATTCGCTAGCTGCTGCGATTTTGCTGACTCCCGATACGGTTTTGGCACGCAAAGTGGTGGATGAAGTTCAGCGCCAATTGGTTGATCATCCGCGTCGATTATTGACGGAAAAGGCGATCGCGCATTATGGACTTGTGGTCGTCGTAGATTCTTTGGAAGTGGCAGCTGAGCTTTCCAACGAATTTGCGCCTGAACACTTGGAATTGGAAGTGGACGATCCCTGGGCACTCCTGGAACATATCCGTCATGCTGGGGCAATTTTTCTAGGCTGCTCAACGCCTGAAGCTGTGGGCGACTATTTAGCGGGTCCCAACCATACGCTACCGACTTCTGGTTCTGCCCGATATGCTTCTGCCCTCGGCGTAGAAACATTTTTGAAATACTCTAGTTTGATTCAATATTCTCCTGCTGCTTTACAAAAGATGGGGAATGCGATCGATACGCTCGCGACCGCTGAAGGTCTGCCTTCTCATGCTGATTCAGTCCGACAAAGAATTCGAGGAATCGGGTTGAATCCGGAGCCGCAAGACTTATAGAACAGAGCGATTGGGGCGGTTTTATATTTTAATCGAGAGTAAAATATTCGTAGGACAGCCCAATGCTCATGGATACGAGGCGACTAAAATTGCTCGAGGTTCAGCGGTAGCCCAGGAGGAGGGAGGATACTTGGCTCAACACTTGTTCCCCCTCACTCTTGTTGATACCTACTAAACGCTCAGTTCGATTTCGTTGTCAAAAACTGCCGCAACCTCAGTAAACTAAACGTTTGCCCCAAGTTAAGTGGCAATAGCGAAATTCCTTCCAAGCGAGATTGTACCCAACCTTCGCCCCAACACCATTCGTGAAACCCATCAACACCGCCGCTGAGTAGAAAGCGCAAGGAATAGGGATGGATCTGCTCAACCGTGTGTTGAATCGCGATCGGTCCCATCCAACTCGTGAAGGTATCTCCAACCTGAAGGTTTTCTGGTAGCCCATAAGAAAACCGTTGGGGGAAAAGCCATTTCTGAAACTCAGAGGGTTTCGTTAAGCTATGCCTTAGAGTAGATGCCGGAGCACTAACTTCAATCCTTAAGTGACTTTGCTGAAAGGTTCCTAACATGGGAATACAAACGACCGCTAAAATGAGTGCTTCTTTGAGTATTACCTACTGAATCGAATCTGGAACATATAGGACGGGGTTGGATCTGCCACAAATGGGTAACCTGAAGGGAGCGGTAGTGGGTTAGCTTGGCGAAGCCTTTGCAATCCAATCAGTGTCTTAATTTGAGTAGGTAGTGAGCATGAATACAAATACGGGCAATACGCTCACCACTGCGGTTAACTTGAGCCTAGCAGCTAATCCCCTGCAAATTTCAGGCAGTTTGGTCAATGTTAGTGCCAGCACCTCAGATTTTTATACCTTTCGTCTAAGTGGACGTAGTAGTCTCAACTTTACCCTCAATAGCCTGACTAGCAATGCTGATGTCAATTTTGAACTGCTGGCTGGAAATGGAACTCAAGTCTTGCAACGATCGGACAACAGTGGCAGTTTAGCAGAGACGATCAATCGATTTGATCAGGGAACAGGGATTTACTACCTGCGGGTTTACACCACCAGCAATACTCCTGCCAGTTACAGCTTGAGTCTATCAGGTCTCACAGGCACCGCTTCCTCTGATATTGTTTGGCGTAATTATGGGACACCAGGAATCAGCGGGTTGACCGCTCTCTGGACAATGAACGGGGTGACCCCTACCAACACGATTAACTTTCCAGTCAGCCCAAATAACGATTGGTCTGTAGTGGGCACAGGCGACTTTAACCAGGATGGCGAAGCGGATCTGGTATGGCGCAATCAGGGGGCAACCGTACCGCCGGGTGGCAGAACCGTCATTTGGACGATGCAGGGGGAAACACCAACCAGTACCGTTCCACTGAACACCCCTCCCGTAGATGACCCCAACTGGCGAATTGAGGGGGTTGGAGACTTTAATCGTGATGGACAAGCAGATTTGGTATGGCGTTACTACGGCACCACCGGATCGGAAGTTGGTCGAACGGTAATCTGGACGATGAATGGCACGACCCCGGTTTCAACGCTGGTTATGCCTGTGCTGGTGGCTGACTCCAACTGGCAGATTGTGGGCGTTGGGGATTTTACCAACGATGGCAAGCCCGATATTGTGTGGCGTTATCAAGGGGCGATCGTCCCACCAGGGGGCAGAACCGTGATTTGGGCGATGGATGGAGTGAATCCCATTGCCACCATTCCTCTCAATGCTCCGCCTGTGGATGACCCTAATTGGCGGATCGACGCGGTTGGAGATTTTAATGGGGATAACCAGACTGATTTGCTCTGGCGCAACTATAGCGCGATCGTTCCTCCTAACGGGCGCACCGCTCTCTGGACAATGAATGGCACAACCCCCATTTCCACCGTGCTGTTTCCCGTTGCAGTGAATGACCCCAATTGGCACATTGATAGTGTTCGTACGCGTTTTACCTCCCCTCCCAGGCTCGATATTGATGGGAATGGACCAGGTACAGAATTTAATATCGGGACTTTAGACAGCGGTGGATTCTTCCGAGACTTTGTCAGTGCCACTGATTGGAGTGATACGTATCAATTTACATTGCCAACGAATAGCAGCAGCTTCAATTTGCTGGTAGATGGGATCAGTGACAATGTGGATGTCTACTTATATGACAGCAATCGTTCACTGTTGCAAAGCTCAGCAACTGCTGGAAATGCAGCGGAAACGATCAGCCGCGCCCTGGTAGCGGGCACTTACTATATTGAGGTGCGATCGGCAAACCAGGCATCGAGTCCCTATCGGCTCAGCCTCTCACCGACTGTGAGCGTTTTATCTGACCTATCAGGGAGTTTCCTGGATGTAGTGCAAGAGCCATTGACCGCCAATGATAACTTTAACGTCAATTTCCAGGTCAAGAATACGGGCACAGGGAGCAC
The DNA here is from genome assembly GCA_019359045.1 of Scytolyngbya sp. HA4215-MV1. Taxonomy (GTDB): domain Bacteria; phylum Cyanobacteriota; class Cyanobacteriia; order Leptolyngbyales; family Leptolyngbyaceae; genus Scytolyngbya. Next base: position 13,841 of record JAHHIA010000019.1, on the reverse strand, counting down.
AGGGTCTTTTCGGGTGGGGTTCTATCTCTCCACTGATAGCACCATTACCACCAGCGATCGCTTTCTCAGTTTCTACGACGTTATTTCTCTCCCTGCTAATGCCAATACGGGGATTCTGAGTACAACTTTGCGGTTACCCGATGAATTTGCCACCGTTTGGACTGGTAGCCAGACCTACTACATTGGGATGGTGGTTGATTCACTGAATGCGGTTGCAGAAAGCAACGAGGGCAATAATGCCAGTCAGAGCAACGGGATCGATTGGGATGATGTATTTATTACAGTGCCCCTCCCCACGCCGACCGTAAGTCTGAGCATCATTGATGATGTTGCCGCAGAACCCAATGATTCTGCCCTTGTTGTGGTGACTCGTGTCGGTAGCAGCAGTCGAGCCTTGACAGTCAACTATGCGGTTGGGGGTAGTGCGACCAATGGGGCTGACTACAGCACTTTAACGGGAAGCGCAATTATCCCCGCAGGGCAAACCAGTGTTGCCATTCCCATTACGGTACTAGATGACACGATCGTTGAATTGGCTGAAACGGTTGAACTCACTTTGACTGCTAACAGTGCTTATATTCTGGGCAGTACTACTACTGGCACGGTGAGCATTACAGATAATGATGTTAGCCCTTTTAATATTCAGTTTGACTATCGATTTGACACATTTGGATGGTTTACCCCGCAACGTCGGGCTGCATTAGAGAGTGCAGCTCTCGCATGGGAGCGCATTCTATTGGATGAATTTGCAGATACTCCGATCGGCACCCAAACACCCTTTGTTACAGATCCACAGACGAGTAATACGATCGGCAACAACGATATTTTCGTCACAGATGTGCCCATTGATGATTTGCTGATTTTTGTAGGGTCAGCTAACCTCGGGGCAGGAACACTAGCTCAAGGGGGTTCTTCTGGCTTCTTTGTGAACAATTCACGATACACAGGGTCAGACTTTGAACCGTGGATTGGCTCAATTACCTTCGATCGTTCAACCAACTGGTTCTTTGATACAACCCCTGATACATCCTTCGACATTCCTGCCAATAGCTACGATTTTATTTCCGTTGCAACTCATGAAATGGGTCATGTACTAGGGTTTTCGGCTGGCATTAATGCTTTTGATGCTTTACGAGTCAACAATAGTTTCAACGGAACCAATACCAGAGCGCGTAATGGAGGCATTGCATTGCCCTTAGAGTCAGGCAGCCCCTCTCATATTCGGGATGGCTACCAATTTGGCAATACGGGGCAGACTTTGATGAGTCCGTTTTTGGGTACTGGCAAACGCAATTTGCCGACAGTGCTGGACATTGCGGTTTTAGATGATATTGGTTATACCGTCAACTACAGTTTTGCCGCACAGAACCCGCCCCCTTAGAAACCCCTGAGTCGGCGCGCTCCCGGCAAGAATCCTAGCAAACATTATTTTTGCTTGGTGCCAAACAAACCAAAAAGACCACTGCGTTTAGGTTCAGGCTTTTTGGAACGATCGTCCGTTGCGTCTGTTTGTAATCCTAATTCCTTCGCATATTTACAAGCTAACGGTTCCTTGGGATTGAGTTTTAATGCTTGCCGAAAATAGACCGTTGCCATCCCTTTCATGCTTTGAGCATAATAAACTAGCCCTAACATGGCATGGTATTCGCTTTTATCTGCTTCAATTTTGATGGCATCCCGCAGTTCTTGAATTGCCTGCTGCCAGTTTGCCTTTTTCATATATTCTTGTGCCCGATTATAGTGACGTTGGGCGTAGTTTTCGACTTGTTGATCTGGATTCTTCTTAACCGGCGTGAACTGAATGGGTTTTGCCTCCTCTGCCGACACCAAACCAGTTCGTTTCTCTCGAATGAAAATATCCCCCATTTTCAGCTGGAGGTAGACCAAATTTAACTCACAGAGCTGCTGAGTCACAATTTCAAACTGCTCTAGCGGTTGATATTGGGATTCTGCAAGATCAGAAACTGCTTGTTCGTAGAACACATCCGCTTTGCCCTGCTCTTGCAAAAGTTTGCGGGCAATTTCAGTGGTGGGAACCATGCGAGTGTCCCGATTCAGCCGCCGTACCTGATGGCGTAAAATCGCTGAGGTTTCAGCCCTTCCTTTTTCTTGCTTAATTTTTTGATAGGCAGGGTTGACCAATCGAGCAAACAGCTGGCTGGCAAATTCTCCCAGCGATGTCTCTGAAGTGCTAGCAAATTCTCCTAGCGCTGCATCTGAAGCAACGTAGCTATCGGGGTGGAGTAGTTTGGCAATATTTCGATAACGCTTCAAAATTCGGCGATCGTCAGCAGCAACAGAAACCCCCAGCAAGGCATAGGGATCGGTAAACTTAGTTAACCAGTCTTGAGGAAGAGTACCTGGGGACATCGACAACCGTGGCTAAAGGTATAAGCAGACGAGTGCTTGCAAAAGATTCTAACGATTAAGTTGGGGGCATTGGGAAATGAGTTCCTAGTGCACCTATGAAAAGACTTTCAGGAGTGACGAGTTAAAGTTTTACGAGAACGCTGTGAGCACACAGGAGAAAAGCGTAACCTCGTTTCTTAAAGTGGTCAGGCAGAATGCAGGGTGGTAGACGCCTAAAACCTGTAGATATACTGAAGTCTAAGTTCTGGTGGGTAATAGGATCTACTTCCAATGTACTCTGTCTGAGTTTTACCTAAACGACTTGCTAAATGAAAAAACAGAGTTTTTACGAAGGATTTATATTCATTTCCTGATAATGTCCTTGGCAATCACGGTTTCCTTGAGCTAACTATAAAAAATTCAGCCCACTTAACCATTGATCCGGAGAAATATTTTACTGGCAGTAGATTGGTCAATGACAGAGGGGTTGAAAGGTTAGTTCCCAGCCTCCGATCTCCATAGCGTCGGCATTTGAATCTGGATTGATCATATTTCGCGCAGGATTTCTAACCCCATGCGACGGACAAATCTATCGCTGCGTCATTCCTCAAATATTTCTCAAGAAATAAATTAAACTTTAAGAGCATCGATGAGCCAAGCCCTAAAATCGAGTTGCTGTTGTCGGTGTTTTACGCAATTTCGACCCGTTCAGAGCAACAAAACAGTCTGCCTGCACGTTTTAGTTACCAAATTGATCGACAACTCGTTGGCTAAATATCTTGCTGCCAAGAAAACCGAGCAAAATTTGAATCGTTTGGCAAACGAAAGTTGTTTTTTGTTGTAAAGAGTTAGGAAAGTTTCAGGATGAGCGATTGAGGGATAGGAACTTGTTAGAGGATAGCCCTACCCATTTTCAGTTCACTGCTCATGAGCTATTGCTTGCATCCCGATTGTTGTGCGCCTTTTAATCCCGAAGACCAGAAGATTTGTCGAGGTTGCGGAAGTAAGCTGCTATTAAAAGTTCGCTATCGTGCCATTCGCCCGATCGCGAAGGGACAATTCCTTCATTTATTTCAAGGAATCGATATACAAGCTAAAAATCATCCTCTCGTGATCAAACAAATCTTGTTGCCGTATCCGCTTTTGCGAGCAGTGAGTCAGCGCAAAATCGCGATCGAGGTTCTTCATGAAACAAGCGAAAAATTATCTCGTTTAGCAGAGGCTGAAAATCTACAGCGTCCCTTAGAGTATGTTGTTTCGGGACAGGGAATTTATTGGATTGAAGAACCACTCATCGGCGAAACCCTGAGCGAAATTTTAGAAAATCTTCCCTATCTTTCAGAAGAGCATGTCCACCAAATCTTGAGTGACTTATTACCAACATTAGATGAATTACATCGCCACTCATTGATTCATCGAGCCATTTGCCCGGACAACATCTTCTATGCTGCTCATACTGGAAAGTTTACTCTGGCTAATTTTGGGTTAACTCAGCTAATTGTAGAAGCGTTGTATAAAGAAATTCCAAACCTAGGTGAATATGCGATCGCCGATCCGATGTACTCGGCACCCGAACAAATGAAAGGGCGATCAGTTCCTGCCAGTGATTTGTATAGTTTGGGTGTGGTTTGCTTGCAAGCTTTGACGGGAATTGAACCGATTCACTTAGTCGATCAGTGTGGCAAAAATTGGCACTACAGAGATTATCTGCGCGATCGCACGATTAGTGATTCTTTTTGTCAAATTTTAGACAAGATGCTGTCAGCTGCGTTGATCAATCGGTTTCTCAAAGCCGAAGAAATTTTGCACCAACTCAGTGTGATTCAGCATCCTCCATCTAGACAATCAGTAATCACTGAGGCCGATGCATCTCTGGATGTTTTTGGCTATTTATTCCATCACAGTGCAAAGACCGTTGCAGATTGTGTGCAGTCGATTCAAGCTGTGACTACTAGCTTTGCCAGTTTCTTCTTACCTGCGAGTAAAGAAGATTAAAGATTAAGGCGTATTCGGTGGTCAAACCCGTAGATAGAGTTTGTAATGTTGGCTCCTGACTGCTGACTCCTGAATTCTCTTTCTAGCCTCTCGGCTGCCAAGGTTGGGTAAGTGAACAATGCAATCCTGCCATCAAAAGTGCTAGGGGAAGGGTCAATGCAGGAATGATTTCTAACCCTGCCCAACTGGCAATCCAACCCAAACTGGTGGGGACGATCGCTGCGCCAAAGCTGGCGGTACTAGTAGCAAAACCGATCGCAGCCGGAACCAACGCTTCGGGAACTCGTTGGGGAATTAGCCAAAGGGTGGTAGGAAAAATAGCTGCTAGGGCAAACCCCATTAGCGGTAGGCTGATGACTTGTTCAGGAAGTAACCACCAGCTAAGCAAGCTGATCATTAACAAACTCAGTGATAGGGTAATGGTGCGGATGCCTCCCAACCGTTGCAAAAAGAAACCCAGACTAAACCGTCCTACCGTTAACCCTAGCCAATAGGCGCTGACGCTGTACCCGGCAATCAAGGCAGGAGTTTGGCGGGCGATCGACTGTACTGAATATGCCCAGTTGCCGATCGATGCTTCGGTGCCAACATAAACCAGTAGCAACAGTCCAGTGATTAGCACTGCGGGAGTTTGGAGCGATTGCCACAAATGTGAGATCGCAGACGTACTGGGGGCAGCAGTGCGGACAGTCATCAGTGGATAACGGCAAACTATAATTCCCAGCACAGCGACGATCAACAGGCTGACAATGACTGCCAATCCTCCATACACCTGTCGCCAGTCCATCCCCAAAGCGAGCAGCGTTGTGGCAAGCAGGGGACCTGAGAATGCCCCGACACCATAAAATGCATGGAGCAACCCAATTAAATGGGCATTACGCCCCTCTTGCACAATATAGGTATTAATGCCTGCATCAATCAACCCTATGCCCAAGCCCAGAAAAGCTCCGGTGGTAACCATGATCAACCAGTTGGGAGACAGGGCATAGATTACGAGTGCCAGGGTCAAAGTGCTGGCAGCGACGAATAACATGCGTGCCAACCCAAAACGGCGACTGACCAGGCTGCTGGTGAAGGCAGCAATCATATAACCGCTGATTTGACTGATAAATAACAGGGTTACAGTGGCTGGGGTGAGATGGTAGGTAATGAGAATCGAAGGCAGCAGTACACCCAACCCAGCTTCGATAATGCCAATCGCAATGAATGCATAGAAGGCGATCGCAACTCCAATCCAGAGGGGAGAAGGGTTGCGTTGAGAGAATGCCATAATCAACTCAACCAAGATTTTCCAGAATGCTGAGTGCAATCTGTGCTGAAAGTCATTAAAAATTTGCAACGATGATATGGGTTACAAATTGATCGTTCGCAAAACTATCATCCAATAAATTTACATACATTGTGCCAAATTGTTGTGAATGCTGATTCGTTGGCAATTTGTTTTCTAATCCCTCATTCTGGTTGATTCAAATTTGCTTGAGTTGAAAAAATGAGGTAGTGGAGTAGGTCAAGAGTGCCAACCAGATGCAACCAAATGTGATGGCATGAGTGCGAGAAAAGGGTTCGTGATATAAGAAAACACCCAACAGCAATTGCAAACTGGGAGCAAAGTATTGAAAGAACCCCAGGGTCGATAAACGCAGCCGCCTTGCTGCATTGTTGAACCACAGTAACGGAAAGGAGGTAACAATACCTGCTCCTACAAACAACCCGACGAACCCAATATTAGTACTGAAATGCTCTGTTCCGGTAGCAGTTCCGTAGGCGATCGCCACCAACGCGATCGGTGTCATCAAGAGCGTCTCCATGGCTAGCCCGACCATGGGCAACACTGCAACCAATTTACGGATCAGCCCATAAAAGGCAAAGGAAACTGCCAACCCTAAGGCAATCCAGGGAACGGTTCCCAGTTGCCAAATGAAGTTGAGGACACCGATTCCCGCTAGCAAAACTGCCAGTTTCTGTCCCCAATGCAACCGTTCTTTTAGGACAATAAATCCTAGCAAAACGTTCACTAAGGGATTGATGAAGTAGCCAAGGCTGGTTTCTACGACTCGATCAGTGTTGACGCCATAGATATAAAGCCCCCAATTACAGGTCAGTAGCAGCGCTGTCAGCAAAAGCAGAAGCATCTTGTTGGGCGTGCGCCAGAGTTGACTCAATTCTGCCCCTCTCTGTTGCCAGGTCAACACCGCCATCAGAAAAAGCATGGACCAGATGACCCGATGACTCAAGACTTCGATCGCAGGCACTTGCCCAAACAATTTCCAGTAAATCGGTAACAATCCCCAAGAAGCATAAGCGAGAAGAGCATAAATAAAACCACTTTGATAGGTTGAGGAACCCGTTTTGAGAGGCAGTTTGTTCGGCAAAACCCTGATCCTTGCGCGTGAGGTTCTTATTCTAGCGAGCCGAGCAGAAGGGTAATGGGGAAGAGGATTTGTCTTCGCGCCTCCGTATCCCTTTTTGTCTATCAAACGGGTCCTTCCCTGCTATACAGTAAGTCTCAGTACTTGCAGTTGTGCCCATCTCGGATATTGGATCGGTGAAAACGGTTGTTACGTTGTTAATCGCTTTGTGGGCGTTGTTTTGGGTGGTTTTACCACAACCAGCTTGGGCAGCGATCGCCCAATCCGATCGGGTGCCACTGACATTAGATTTGTTGCAAGCACGGGTCAAAACGCCCACTCAAAGCGAAGGGGTGCGGACGATCGACTTGCGCCGGATGGTGATCGATCTGCGTCCTGAAAATGCAAGCTTTCGCGATCAGTTCTACGGTTTGTTGCAGACCCAATTGCAGAAGCCTGGATCGCCACTCAGCCTGGATTTGAGTTATTCTCTAATTCAGGGAGATTTTGCCATCAGCAAATTGGGGTTGCGTACACCGCTCTATGGACAGGCATTGTCGCCCATTTTCAGTCCCTTAGAATTAGCGCAATTACAACGCGATCGCCGTCGTTTGTCCCAGCTCAGCAAGCTCTCTCAATCTCTGCTGGTGGCTCCCAATCTGGGTTCCCAGGCAGCGCCCCTACAAATTACCGTGCTGCGGGGACCGCTGAAATTGGTGCAAACTCGCTTCAACGGCATCGCTGAGTTTGCCAATACGTTTTTTCTCGATCGCCTGGAAGCACAAGGCGCAATTTTTGCCCAAACCGCTGAATGGTCACAAACCCGGTTTGGGCAGCCCGTGAGTTTTGCCGGAGCCAGTTTTAGTCGCGAGGTCCGGTTTCGCAACAGTATCTTTTTTGCCAAAGCTGAGTTTGGGCAGAGTGATTTTCAGGCAGATGCCACCTTTCAGGGCAGCGAGTTTCAAACAACTGCTACGTTTAACCAGGCGTTGTTCCAAAAAACTGCCAATTTTACCCGGGTACAATGGCAAGGCAACGCCGATTTCGCTCAGGCGCACTGGCTGGATCAAGCAATATTTACCAAAGATTTATTCAGCCAGTTGTTATTTCTGACCGATGCCACGTTTGAGCAAGCCGCTACGTTTCGCGAGGCTCAGTTCAATCGTCCAGTTAACCTGCGGGGGGTCAGCATTCTGAGTCGAGCCGATTTTGGTTACGCCGGATTTGCCAGAGGCGCTTATCTGAATGTGGCAGGACTCAAGTTCGATCCCGATCGCGCCAAAATTTTAGGGAATCCGGGGCAGATTGGGCGGGTACTGTCTGTTCCCACGCTCCAGGGCAATGAGAACTTGCTCCGCAACCTGGTGCGAAATTTTCGCCTACTCGAACAAATTCCTGACGCTAACCAGGTCGAATACACCGCTGAACGGTTGCGCTTACGCGAACTGCGGCAAGCCTTGTTTGGCATCAATCTCAACACCGCATCCGAGGCGCGATTGGTACAGTTGGGATTTTCCAATCGGCAGGCGGCCGCGATCGTCCAGCGGCGGACTCAAACGGCGTTTCGCTCGATCGCTGAACTGCTCAACCTGGAAGGGGTCGATCTGGCAACGTATATTAACGTGCGAGATCGGGTAACTGCCACCGAACCTGCGTCTCCTGTGAGTTGGGTACTGGATGCCTTGCATTGTCTGGGGTTGACTCTGGTGTTGCTGCTGACGCGCGATGGCACCAACTTCTGGCTCACCTTTGGTGTGGGGTTGGTCACCATCGCCTACTTTGGTGGTTTATTCTGGTTGGTCGATCGTTGGCGCCGCCGCATTCCCAAACCCATTTTGCCGAACTTGTCTGAGACAATCTGGGTGACTAGCAGTTTTAGCATCCTAATGCTGACAGGGTTCGCGGCAATCTTTCGCACCTCTGACGAACCCTGGCTGACGATCGCCTGTTTGGCGATCGTCAACATCCCAATCCCAGCGCTATTACTCTTTTTCCTATTCAAACAGGGACGCTACCATGACCTGATGGATGTCAGCTACTTTGAAGAAGAAGGCACCCTACGTCAGTTGCGCATCGTGATTGGACGCTTACCCATCTTGCCTCGCTATCCCATGTTCCGCGAACGCTACATGCCCCTGCTCTGGGATCGCCGCTGGAACTGGCTCAACTACTACGATTTCAGCTTCAACAATCTGCTCAAGTTTGGCTTCAACGATATCCGCTTGCGCGATCAACACCTGCCTGGGCTGGTTAGCACGCTTGCCTGGTATCAGTGGAGTCTGGGCATTCTCTACATTGCGCTGATGCTGTGGACTTTGTCGCGCACGATTCCAGGGCTGAATCTGCTGATTTATTTCAAATAACGCGATTTTGGATTTTGGATTTACGATTTTGGATTTTGACTCCTTTCAACGGTTCTAATTCCTGCTTCGCTAGTGAAATCAGAAGTGTTGCCTCCTGACTTCTGGCTCCCTCCTTTTTAGATTTTGGATTTTTGCGAATCAACCTGGTAACCAAAGATCTTGCATGGTGGCTGAGCGGAATCGAAGCCAGCGGATAATGGGTTGGCAAGAAATCCTCGGATGTCCTTACTGCGGTTTTTGCAGCATTGCCCAGACAAACCCTGCCCCCCTTCGCTGCACCCTTGCCATCTGAATCCAAAGCAGAGTCATGTGTTCCAGATGGAGGCTCATGGCAAGGGTGCCTGTATCCACAGGTTCCCAACCCAGTGCCTGACAAAGGGTAGAAATCACCTGTTTTGCATCGGCATCATTGCCCGCAATCAGCATGGCAGGTTTGAGATCGCCATAGCCCGGATAGGCATTGTCTTCAAAGTTCTCAAACCCATAAATCGTGAAGGCTTTGACGACTCTGGCTTGGGGCACCAGGCTTTGAACAAACTCAGCCCCTGATCGTTCGCTCTGGAGTCCATGGCTAAGATTTGCCCCCACTGGATTGGTACAATCCACCAAAATTTTGCCAGATAAATCTCCCGCTTCTGCCAGGGCTGCTTGATTAGCAGCAAAGGGCGTAGCGAGAAACACCACTTCGGCAGATTGAACTGCCACAGTTGGAGATTGAACTTGCAGTTGAGGATTGCGCTGGAGCGCTGCCTGAACGGACTGAGAATTGGTATCACGGGCGGCGATCGTTACCTCATGTCCTAGCTGTTGCAGATGATCTGCTAGCGGTGCTCCAACATTCCCGACTCCAATGAATGCAATCTTCATGTGCTTATTGCCCTAACCCGTAAAGTTTAAATTCGTATGTGCCCCAGACGTTTTTGCGTCAACGTCCTAAGGCTTCAATCACCAGTTTGGCAGTCTCGGCACCCGAGAAATTTTGTTGTCCAGTAATCAGATTGCCATCTCGAATGGCAAAGCCTTTCCACAGACCAGCCTGGACATAGTTTGCACCCAACTGCTTCATTTCATCTTCGATGCGCCAGGGCATAATGTGGCTATCACGCGGCAGCAAGTTCATGTCCCACACTGCCCGATCGGCAAACTCTTCTTCGACATTGGCAAACCCAGTGATAGTCTTTCCTTTCGCCAAGTATTCTCCATTGGAAAGTTTAGCGTAGCGCAGAATTGCCACCCCATGACAGAGCGCGCTGGCAATCTTGCCCGCTTCGTAAAATTGGACAAACTTGGTGTGCAGGTCGGTTGCCCGATCGAAGGTAAACATGGGCGCTTGTCCTCCTGCGACGATGATTGCATCGAAGGAGTCAACCGCCATCTCTGCCACCGGACGAGTCTGAGTGATGAGACTAGCCAGCTTTGGAGTGGTAATAAAGCCCATACTGATCAGATCAGAGGCAGAATAACCAGACGGATCGCGGGGATCGGACATAGCATCAGGTTCACACTTGCCCCCTTCCGGACTGAATACTTCCACCTCATAGCCTGCTTCAGTCAGTTCATAGTAAGGGTGGGTAAGTTCACTCCACCAGAAGCCAACCGCCCAGCCAGTCGTGGTAGACAGGGCTGGATTAGCAATGACGATGGCAACCCGCTTGGGATGGTGCAGGTTCACTGAATTTACATTTTTTAGGCTCATGGCATTGTGGGGCTAATTGCTAAAAGCGCGGATGCTTTATCCTGGATCAGGCATCATAGATTTGTCCAATGGATAATTTGTATGAGTAATATTCACCATATCAATCTGGCGGGGATTGATTTGAATCTGCTGGTAGTTTTTGATGCGTTGATGACCGAGCAACAGGTGACACGTGCAGGGGAACGAGTCGGGCTGAGCCAGCCTGCTACGAGTAATGCCCTGTCACGGCTACGAAGTTTGGCAGCCGATGATTTGTTTGTCAGAACAGCAGCGGGATTGCGCCCCACCCCTAGAGCGATCGCCCTGGCACAACAGTTACGCCCAGCGTTGCAGCAAATTCAAGCAGCTCTATTAGAAGAGCCGATCTTTGACCCACAAACCAGCGATCGCGTATTTGCGATTGGCATGTCAGATTACGTAGAGTTCACGCTGTTGCCCCAATTGATGCAAGCACTCCAGACGATCGCCCCTGGAGTCAGTCTGCAAATTCGATCGGGCGATCGGCAAAAACTGTTTTCCCTACTGGACAGTGGCGAGATTGATCTGGCTTGTGGTATCTTTCCTGAACCCGTCGCGTGGCACCAGGAACAGCTTCTGTTTCAGGAAACCTATGTGTGTGTGTGCCGTCAAGATCATCCCCACATTGGCGAGTCCCTCTCATTAAACGAGTACCTCAGCACTCCCCATCTGCTCATTTCGGTGAAAGAAGATCGGATTGGACGAGTAGATTACCTGCTAGCCAAGCAAAACCTCAAACGACAGGTTGCACTGTCTGTCCCGCATTTTTTAGTTGCACCCACAATTTTAGCTCAGACGGATTTAATTGCGACCTTGGCAACTCGTATCGCCCAATCTTGTTCGCAGCATCAACCCTTAAAACTGTTGCCCTTGCCGATCGATCTGACAGGATTTGCGGTCTGGATGCGCTGGCACCAGAGCACTCAGGCATCCCCTGCATGTCAATGGTTGCGATCGACCCTTCTAGAAATCAGTCGAACAGTTTAGTCGCCTGCTAATTGCCCACCTGAGCGGTTTGTTTCATGGCTTTGAGCAAGGCAGTGAGGGCATGGTCTTCGGAGGAATTAACGTGGCGATCGAGCAGCGCAATACTCACCGCTTTAGGCAAGGCGATCGCCGCCACATCAGGATCGAGCCCTTCTAACAGACGATCGAGGGATTGGGGAACCTTGAGTGCCGATCGGATGCCGAGTAACATCGACTCATCTAACCCCAGCATTTGCAACTGAGGATAGAGTTCATCCCAATTAGCCGGCGTGCTGGGATCACCCACCTGAATCAGGTACGCCAGCAACCGTTGCAGTTTAGTCTGTTGTTGCGGTGTAATCGGGAGCTGATTTTGTAACGTGCTCAGCCGGACTGATTTACCCTGCTCCAAATTGTGCAAAATCTGATTCCAGTCGTGCGTGTCGCAAGCTTCCGGCTTATCCACCGTGAGGGAAATGCTGATTCTGCCGCCACTGGCATCGAGTTGAGTGACTTGAGCCTCCACACCGAGAAAGCCAAGCCACTGGGCAACCGTAGAAATTAAAGTTGTCCGGGTTGCCTGACAACTTGCCAGGAGTCGGATCTGGGTGCGAACCATCGGGCGGACAATCTGCGAAAGCATAGCAACAGACCCAAAAGAATCGGCATAGAAGTGTTATACGCCCTACGAACATGTTAAGCAAGAGGCAAGCCCTAAACACTTTGTGCAAGGGCAGGGTGGTTTCATTTATAGGGATAAAAACAAAGATAGATTGAGTACCTTCCCTTTTAAAGATGACTCAATCTCAGACCCTCGATCTCATCGAACAGTTGCAACAATTTCCAGACTACCGTAAGAGCAAAGGTAAACGGCATGCCCTCTGGCTGGTGATGATGCTCGTGCTGTTAGGAACGTTATGCGGGTATCGCGGCTATCGCCCCTTAGCTGATTTCAGCCAACAACATTGGGATACGGTGTGCGAACTGTTGGAGTTACCTGAGAATACTCGAATTCCGTCTTATTCCACCTTCGGTCGGGTTTTGCAGCGAATTGACTTTGACCCCCTCTTAGCTGTGTTTAACGACTGGAGTCAAAGGCTTGTCCACTTGATGGCACCAACCTGGGTCGCCCTCGATGGCAAAAGTATCAAAAGTACGCTCAGTGACTACAGCGAATCGTACCAACGTTTTGTCTGTACTGTATCGGCATTCACCCATCAAACTGGAGTGGTGCTGCGCTTAGAGGTGATGGACAACAAACAAACCAGCGAAATCGAAGTGGTACGTCAATTGATTGGTGCTCTAGCCGGACAACCTGTTATATTCACCCTCGATGCTTTGCATTGTCAAAAAAAACAGTCGAACAAATTGTCCAACAACAGCAACATTATTTGATTGCGCTCAAAGCGAATCAACCCACCCTCTATGGCACTCTACAGCAGTTGCATCAAAGCGAAGCTTGCTTAAGTCAGGCTCAAAGCGTTGATCACTCTCACAATCGTCAAGTGCATCGACGGGTGAGTGTGTATGCAGCACCCACTCAGTTGAGTGGTCTATGGAGGGGACTCAAGTGCTTGATTTGGGTGGAGCGTTGGGGCATCCGAGATGGACAAGCCTTTGAGGAAAACGTTGGGTATATCAGCGACCTGGACTTGAGTGCTGCCGAATTCCTTGAGCATATTCAGCAGCATTGGAGCATTGAAAATCGTTTGCACTGGGTTAGAGATGTCAGGTTTGCCGAAGATGTAGCTCGTCCGGGCGGCACGGCTCCAGTGATTTGGGCAATTTTGAATTGCTTTTTGATTACCATTGTGCGTCAACTGGCTTACCGCACGATTCCTCAGGGCGTGCGTGCCCTGACCAATCAACTCCGGCAAGTCTATGCGATCTTAACCCAGGGCTTTCCTGTACTTAAATGAAACTACCCTGCTAAATCCCCCTTCAAAAGGGGGACTTCGAGGCTAATTCCCCCCTTTTTAAGGTAGGGTTGATTCTTTAGCAGGAGGAATGCAAGCTAAAGGGGACGACAACTGGGTAGGACAATGAGTGTAGAGGCATTGATCGAACAACTCAAAACGATTCCCGATTGGAGACGAGGTAGAACCG